>NZ_BCNY01000015.1:0-300000 GCF_001602375.1 Methanoculleus horonobensis
GATCATTCCCCCCTCCCCTGTCCCCACCCCCCTCCGTGGCGATAGCCCTTGAAATCCGTATACCGGGATATTTCCTCGCTCTGGTCACTCAGTTTACCGCTCCTCAATTACGATCTCTGGAACCGAAACAGGATTACAACAGAGCATATCGAGTAAACCGCTTTTTCGAGTAGAGCCCTTTTATGGTATGTGAGAGGACCCGTCAATAACCGGACGTATGTAAACCCGGGGCACCGGAAATAGCCAATGCCCCGCAGCCCTACCCCCAACTCACCCCTGCGAGCCTGCGGGCCAGGTCAAGAAGTTCTTCCCGGTCGCGGAGCGCGGCGAGCCACGATGGGGGGATCGCCTCGAGTCCGTACCGTGCCCCGGCCAGCCCCCCGACGATCGCCCCGACGGTATCGGCATCGCCCCCGAGGTTGACCGCCGCGACCACCGCTTCGCGGAAGGACGGGGCATCCATGAAGACCCTGACGGCGCAGTGAGTGCAGAGAACGGCGTCGAGCGACGGTTCCGGCGGATACGCCCGGTAGTCCTCGATGAGGCCGCGGAGTTCGGGGTCCTCGCAGGCGGCAAGCGCCCGGCCGAAGGCTACGGGAACCTCTTCTCCCCGGCAGATCCCGCTGACCATCCGGTTGACGAACGCCGAGGCTTCGCCGGCGGCGGAGTCAAAGTGCGTCACGCGGGATGCGGCGAGGCTTGCCTCCCGGACCTCATCGGGCGGGTAGAAGATGCCGACCGGGATGCCGCGCATGACGCTCCCGTTGCTCCGGCTCCCGCCCCGCTCCTCGTGCGCCATCCTTGCGGCGATGGTGGGCGCGATGCCCGCCTCGACAAGATCGAGGACGGCACCGGAGGTCGGCCCGAAGAACTCCGGGTGAGCGCGGTAGACCCGAACCAGGCGGCGAGCGAAGTCCGCCGGGTCGAACCCACCGCACTCGATGAGAGTCTGCGCCAGGGCCGACGCCTGGAGGGTGTCATCGGTATACTGGCCCGCAGAGACGTTGTGAATCCCGCCTCCCACCATCTCCGTTACGGTCAACGGGGCCGGCGGAAGGCCTTCCAGGGGCGCGCCCAGGGCATCGCCGATTGCAAGCCCTATGAACGCTCCGACCGCCCGCATCTTGTGCATATAAAAAGATCACCAACAAATTATATCTACCCGCGGACAGTAGTATTCTTCGAGGAAAGGTGATATCGTGCAAAAGGAAGAGCTGCTCCACTTACATATGCTATTAGTCCACATCAGAAAGTACTATGAAACCACAACAGGGGAGGATGTCCCTACCGACCAGTACAACGCTCTCCACATCTCACCCGTCCATATCCATAAGAATAAGATCACTCACAAAAAGGCAATTTTAACGCTTGGGGGCGAGATCGTCCACCACATCCGGGCCAACCACAATCCTTACATCGAGTATCACGCTGATTTTCAGTCCGAACGTATTGCAACCGAACATTAAACGATGAACGATACCGATACTCTCCGGGAGATCATCTCCCGCATCCTTTCTACCGGGCCGGGCACCGCCGACGTCCAGAAGATCAAACTCGAGGTCTGCCGTGAGCACGGTGCGAACATGCCGAAAAATTCCGCTATCCTCGCCGTCGCCGCCGACGATGAGCGCGAGCGGCTCCGGCCGATCCTCCAGGTGAAACCCACGCGGACGATCTCGGGAGTGGCGCCCGTTGCGGTGATGACCTCGCCCCACCCCTGCCCCCACGGCAAATGCCTCCCCTGCCCCGGCGGGCCGGAGCACCCCTTTGCCTCCCCCCAGAGTTACACCGGAGAGGAGCCCGCGGCGCTCCGGGCAAGAGAGCACGCCTTCGACCCCTACGCCCAGGTGCAGGCCCGCCTCGGGCAGTTCGAGGCGCTCGGCCACCACGTCGACAAGGCGGAGCTGATCGTGATGGGCGGGACGATGACCGCCCGCCCGCTCGATTACCAGGAGTGGTTCGTCGGGGCCGCCGTGCAGGCGATGAACGACTACCCGCGGGCCGGGGCTCCGCAGGAGAAGCCCGATCTCGAGGCGATCTTTGCCGCGAACGAGTCGGCACGGGTCCGGTGCGTCGCCGCCACCTTCGAGACGAGGCCGGACTGGTGCCGCAAGGAGCATATCGACCGGATGCTCTCGATGGGCGTGACCAAGGTGGAACTCGGCGTCCAGCACGTGGACGACCGGCTCCTCGACTACAACCGCCGCGGCCACGCGGTCGCGGACTCGGTCGCGGCGAACTGCCTTCTGCGGGACGCCGGACTGAAGGTCGGGTTCCACATGATGCCGAACCTCCCCGCGGCGAGCATTGAGGACGACCGGCGGATGTTTCGGGAACTCTTCGCTGATCCGCGGTTCCGGCCGGACTTCCTGAAGATCTACCCGACCCTGGTGACGCCGGGCTCAGAGATCGAGGCGCTCTGGGAACGGGGAGAGTATCTGCCCTACACCGAGGAAGTACTGATCGACCTCGTCGCCTACGCGAAGTCTCTCCTCCCGGAGTACGTCCGTCTCCAGCGGATCCAGCGGGATATCCCGGCAAAGCTGATCGTCGCGGGTTCACGGCATAGCAACTTCCGCCAGCTTGCCGAGGCGCGGCTCCATGAGCAGGGGCTTCGCTGCCGGTGCATCCGCTGCCGCGAGGTGGGCAGATCGCCCGAACCGGAGGAGGTGGCGATCTCGACCCTGGTTTACCAGGCGTGCGGCGGAGAGGAGAGGTTCATTCAGGCGGGCTCCGAGGACGCCCTCGTCGGGTTCGCCCGGCTCCGGTTCCCGCACAACCCCTTCCGCGACGAACTCGCGGGCGCCGCGCTCCTGCGCGAGCTCCATGTCTACGGGAGCGTGGTGCCGATCAGCACTCCGGCATCCGCCGACGAGTGGCAGCACCGCAGTTTCGGTAGCGTTCTCCTCTCCGCGGCCGAAGAGGAGGCACGCGATCACGGCTACCGGCGCCTCGCGGTGATGAGTGGTGTCGGGGTGCGGCCCTACTACAGGAAACAGGGATATGAACGAGTGGGCCCATATATGATCAAGACGTTCCCATGAAACCCGCGACGCTCGAGTTTGTGAAGCAGAGGTTCGCCGAGTACTACCAGAGGCAGAATCTCACCGTTCCGTCCTCCCTCGAGCAGCGCGAATGGGGATTCATCTTCTTCGACGCCGCGGCCGAGGTCCGGATGCGGCGGCACATGGCGTTTGCCGACCGTGAGGAACTCGGGGCATACGTGAAAAGCCTGGTTCCCGCCCACGTCTACTACTCGACGGCCTACTACCAGACGCCGTCGGCGCCGACGATGAACGAGAAACACTGGGCGGGCGCCGACCTCATCTTCGATCTCGATGCCGACCATATCGTCCGCGGGCCCTACGCGATGATGCTTGCCCGGGTCAAGGAGGAGACCGAGAAACTGCTCGGGATGCTGACCGACGAGCTCGGTTTTGCCAGGAACCAGATCAGGATCGCCTTCTCCGGGGGGCGCGGCTACCATATCCACGTCACCGAGATCGCCGTCCGGGGCTGGAGCAGCCAGGAGCGGCGGGAGATCGTCGATTACGTCTGCGGCATCGGACTCGACCCGGCCGCGATGCTCACGCCGGGGGGCGGCGAGACCGAGTCAGACCTTCGGTCTGACCGGGCGGGCGCCGAAGGTGCCCGCACCGGGTGGCGGCGGCGCTACGTGGAGACGCTCCGCGCCCACCTCCTGGGTCTTGCCGCTCGCGACCCGGCGGAAGCGACGGCTTACCTCTCCGGGCTCGACGGTATCGGGAAGCGAACGGCCGCGGAGTTCCTTGTGGATATCGACAGCCTCGCGGCCAATGCCCCCGAGGAACTCCTCAAGAACCGGGTCGTCCGGGCGATCACGGCCGCACCCGACTTCGAGGAGAGGCTCCGGGACGCGGGGGCGCGGGCGGACGAACCGGTCACGACCGATATCAAGCGGCTGATCCGGACACCGGGGTCGCTGCACGGCGGCAGCGGCATGCGAGTCGTGCCGCTCGAGATCCGGGACTTCGCGGAGTTCGATCCGCTCGTGGACGCGGTGGTCTTCGGCGACCGCGACGTGCGGATCGACCTGAAAGTAAACTTCAGCACCTCCCTGCTCGGGAACACCTACTCGCTCAACGCAGGTGTCCAGAACGTCCCAGAAGCGCTCGCGATCTTCCTCTGCTGCCGGGGCGTGGCGGAGATAGCCGGGGGTGCATGATGACCGCCGATCTTTTAGAGAAACTCCGGCAGATGCTGCTCGATATGCAGCACTCGGGACGGCTCTCGCATATCGAGCCCGGCCTCTACGACGACGCCCGGGCGTACATCGAGAAGCGCAAGACGGACTACTACGACCTTAAAAACCCCCTGGAGAGCAGGATGGGGAGCCTGCTCATCGAGGAGATCGGCAGCGTCACCGAGACCGTCCAGGAGATCTTCTCGGTCAGGACCCGGCAGATCCTCGATCTTGCGTTCCAGCAGATGGAGGGACAGTACTTCGACAAGGATGAGGGGCGCAAGATGCTCCCGGAGGAGCGGGCGATGTACGAGCAGATCATCACCGCCATCAGGGAGTGCCGGGAGGCACTCGTCCGCGGCGGGGCCTCGCCGTTCGGCAGCGACAATGCGGCCGCCGTAGAGCGGATCGACGAGGGCGAAGGTCTTTCAGAACCCCGGAGAACGTCTGCGGTTCCCGCTCCCCGTCCCATCCAGTCTCCCTACGCCCTCGTGCATATCCGCTCCGATGTGGAGTCGTTCATGGGGATGGACGGCAGGACGTATGTCCTGGAGATGGGGGATATCGTCACCCTGCCGGAAAACAATGCAGACGTGCTCTGCGAGCACGACATAGCCTTAAATATTAGGCTTAACAAGTAATATAGGTACTCGAATCTATTGAATAGAGGTTACTATCATGAAAATGCCGTCAAAATTCAAGACATACTGCCCGTTCTGCAGGAACCACCAGGTTCACGAAGTCGTGAAGGTAAAGAGGGGCAAAGTGCGCCACTTCAACTGGATCGACCGCCAGAAGGCGCGCAGGAGCACGGTGGGCAACATGGGCAAGTTCAACAAGGTGCCCGGCGGCGACAAGCCGACGAAGAAGATCAACGTCAGATACCGGTGCACGGTCTGCGGCAAGGCCCACCTTCGGCCGGGATTCAGGATCGGTAAATTCGAGCTTACGGAGTGAGTTGATATGGTCCGGGTAAACAGAGAGAACAGGAGCACATTCCTCCGGGTAAAGTGCCCCGACTGTGAGAACGAACAGGTAGTCTTCGAGAGAGCGAGTACCGTCGTAGAGTGCACCGTCTGCGGACGTATCCTTGCGGAGCCCCACGGCGGGAAAGCTGATATAAAAGCTGAGATAATGGCAGTACTTGAGTGATTATTACATGAACGAGAGAGAGTGGCCCGAGGAAGGAGAGCTCGTTGTCTGCACGGTCGCGGATGTCAAGGACTTTGCGGCGTTCGTGACCCTGGACGAGTACAACGAGCGGAGAGGGCTCATACCGATATCCGAGATAGCGCGGGGCTGGATCAAGTACATCCGGGACTTCGTAAGAGAAGGACAGAAGGTCGTCTGCAAAGTCCTGAACGTCGACCCCGATCGCGGCCACATCGATCTCTCGTTAAAAGATGTAAACGAGCACCAGCGGCGCGAAAAGGTTCACGAGTGGAAGAACGAGCAGAAGGCCTCGAAGTGGATCGGGTTCGCCTCCGAGGCGTCGGGGGTAGACAGGAAGATCATCGAGGAGGCATTCTTCCGTGAATACGGTCAGCTGTACCCGGCCTTCGAGGATATCGTCACCACCGGCGGCGAGGCAGCGGATAAACTGAACCTTGATGAGCCGGTCAAAGCGGCGCTCATCACCGTCGCGAACGAGAACGTGAAGGTCTCGAGGGTGACGATCACCGGGCACCTCGTCCTGACATCGTCGCGGCCCGACGGCGTCAACGTGATCCGCCGGGCGCTCCGGAGTGCGCAGCCGAAGGTCGAGAACGTGGATATCGACCTGATCTACGTCGGAGCCCCGAAATACCGGATAAAAGTGACCGCGCCCGATTATAAAGAGGCCGAGAAGGCGATCGAGAAGGCGGCGAGCGCCGCCGTCGGCGTGGTCGAGCGGGCCGGCGGCTCCGGCAAGTTTATCCGGAAGCAGAAGGCCGGATAAGACCATATGAGCAGCCGCATTCGCCGCTGTCCGCACGACCGGCGATACACGCTCTCGGATCTCTGCCCGGTCTGCGGCCTGCCGTCCCGGCCGGCCCACCCGGCACGTTTTTCGCCCGAGGACAGGTACGGTAGATACAGGAGGGCCGTACGCAGATGGAACACGTCAGAGTAACCTTTCTACGGGACGACAATATCGATGCCCCGGTCCTGATCGAGGGTCTGCCCGGCATAGGACACGTCGGGAAACTCGTTGCCGATCACCTGATCCACGAACTCGGGGCCGAGAAGATAGGGGAGATCTCCTCCCTCCACTTCCCGCCGCAGGTGATCGTCGACGAGCAGGGCATCACCCACCTCGTCAAGAACGAGATCTACCGCTACGAGACGGACGGCAGAGCAGCCCTCTTTCTCGTGGGCGACTTCCAGAGCAACTCGGCCGAAGGGCACTACATCCTCGCGGAGCACTACCTCGATATCGCCGAAGACCTCGGTGTCAAGCGAGTCTACGCACTCGGCGGCTACGGTGTCGGGCACCTGGTCGAGAACCCGAGGGTGCTCTCGGCGGTCAACATGGAGCACCTCCGCTCCGAGGTGGAAGCGGCCGGCGGGTCGTTTGAGAACGCCGGGAGCGGCGGGACGATCGTGGGAGCATCCGGGCTCCTGCTCGGCCTCGGCGAGGCGCGGGGCATCGAGGGGATCTGCCTGATGGGGGAGACGAGCGGCTACATCGTCGACCCGAAGAGTGCCGAAGGTCTTCTTACGGTGCTCTCCCGCCTGACCGGGATCGAGGTCGACCATACCTCCCTGCAGCAGCGTGCCGAGGATATGGAGCAGTTCATAGCTAAGATCCAGGAAGCCGAAGAAGCCAAAGGCCGCGAAGAACTGAGTTATATCGGATAACCTCCTTTTTAATTCCGGGCCCGGAGAGAGGCCGTCGTGGTGTCCGACGCGGCCATCGGCGACCCGTCAACCACCGATCCACCCGAACCGTTAAGAACCACAGGGATCGACAGATCATCGATATGGTCACCCTCTACATCGCCAGGTGGGAGACCCGTTTCTGGGCCTGGCTCATCGACTTCATCCTGGTAGGACTGCCCGCCTGGGCGATCTCCGACCGGCTGCCGCCCTCCTGGCAGTTCAGCATAGATCCCGGGCTCATATCGATCAGCCTCTCCTCGGTCGTCTTCTTCCTCTACTGGACGCTGTTCGAGGGATATCGCGGCCAGTCGATCGGCAAGATGGCGCTCGGGATCCGGGTCACCGGTCGTGCCGGTGAAGATATCGGATTTTTTGCCGCAGCAATCCAGAGTTTCGGTAAAGCGTTTCTCCTCGTCCCCGACTGCCTTATCGGGTGGCTTGCCATGCCGGGCTCGAAGCAGCGGCTCTTCAATAGGATATCGGGAACCGTCGTGATAGAGTCCCGCGAAACGGAGGAGCCGGAGGGCGTCACCTACGTGAAGCAGAAGGAGTAAAGGCGGCCCGGTGACGGCACTCTGCTTCGCAATCCCATCGAGAACCCGGTTTTAACCGATCACGGGGAGCCCGGCCGCCTTCCAGGCGCTCATGCCGCCCTCGATCTCGTAGACCTCGCGGAATCCGGCATCGCGCATCATCTCCCGGACACCGGAGCTCCGACCGGCCCGCTGGCAGTAGATGAGGTAGGTTGCCCCGGGGTCGAGGTCATCAAGGTGCTCTGAGAAGTGTGCCGAGTCGATGTTGATCGCACCGGGGATGTGTCCGGCAGCGAACTCGTCGGGTCTCCGGACATCGATGATGACAAAACCCAGTTCGCCTCCCCCCCCTTCGATCAGGGTGGACGCTTCGAGCGGTGTGATCGTCCGGACGACCTGAGCGTCGGGCGCAGGGCTGCCTTCGAGACACCCCACGACGAGCACAAACGCAACAGCGAGCAGGAACGCGGGCAGGAGAGGGTGATGAACGGTCATGCTTCCATGTCACGGCCGCAACGATAAAGCGGTTTCGATCGTCCCGGCTGCTCCTGTCGCCGGGTTCGCCAGGGTGCAACGACCCGGGACGCTCAAGCAGGGTTGTCGAACTCGATCGGCGTCTCGTCGAGGGCCATCACCTTACGGAAGGTCTCCGGCGTGTCCAGGGCAACGACCTCACCGCGGTCCACCACCGCAACCCGGGTACAGATCGCCTCCGCCTCTTCCACATCGTGCGTCGTAAAGATGATCGTCGCGCTCCGCTCGCGGTTCAGCCGCCGGAGCAGGTTCCAGGTCTCCCGGCGCCCGGCATCGTCCAGACCGGCCGTCGGTTCGGCAAGGAAGATGACCGACGGGTGCGTCAGGTATGCCCGGGCGATCTCAAGGTGCTGCAGCATGACGGGAGAGTAGGTCTCGACAGGAGCATCGGCGCTTCCGGCGATGCCGAAGAGGTCTACGACATCGGGGATCCTCCTCCTCCTGAGATCATCGCCCAGGCCGTGCAGCCGGGCTTGGAAGTCCAGGTTCTCCCTGCCGGTCAGCGCAGGGTCGAGCACCGGCTCCCGGAGAACGATGCCCATGCTTCTGCGCACGTCCCCGAGGTTGCCGAGAATCGCAAGCGGTGAACGCTCGGCAAATCCCGGAACCGGAAAGAGCATCGTCATGAGAATGTCAATCAGGGTCTGCCGGTCCTGACCGCAGGGACAGAGGATACCAAAGATCTCTCCGCTCTTGACGTCGAATGGGATTGGGCCCCTTGCCTGAAGTTGCTCCAGATGCCGGATCAGGTCTTCAACGGTAAAAGCAGTCATGCTCCTCTGCAGAGATACAATCGGCCGGAACGGAGTTGTTCCCGACCACCCACCATCCCCGAAATCTGCACAGGATTCGTACCGATCGGAAACCTCTCTGAGCGAGGGCGGCCGGCGATTGTTATCCGGTGCCTGTTACCGGATTCGGGGAAGGAACTATTGGATTAACACTATTTTTGGTTACGCATATATGAATATATCTATTTCAAAATGAATATAAAATACGCAATTTAGGATTTCTATTTTATATTGACTCCCCCTTTTACGTTATCATCGGTGATCTTCAACATTCACAGGATGCTAAAGCAGGCCGGGTTGGGCGGCGCCGATCGGTTCAGATGACCGTCAGGTCGACGTCGTGCGGGAACCGTCCCACGGCACGTCTCCGGGGGGCTCGCCGGGGAACGGCCCGTGAAACTATTTATGGCATGAACCCCGGTATACCCGGCCAATGGAGACCGAACTGCCCGCAATCGCGATTCTTCCGGTTCCTCTCAGCCCGGAGCAGATCGTCATTGCGTTGGCGGTTCTCATACCGGCCCTGGTTATATTCAACCTCTTCCTCATCAGCGAGGGGATCTTCGAATTGATCGGGCTCCGGTTCTACCAGGCGCTGCTGGTGACCGCAGGGGCGCTGCTCGGGAGCCTGATCGATATCCCGCTCCTTTCATTAGGGGAGGACATCATCGCGGTCAACGTGGGCGGGGCCGTCATCCCTCTCTTCGTAACGCTCGAGATGGTCGGGCGGGGCCGGGTTTCGCGGCTGAAGTCCCTTGCCGCCGTTCTTCTGGTCTCGCTCGTCGCCTACGCCGCTGCAACGCCCGTTCCCGGCCTCGGGATCACGATGCCGTTCTACGTCGCACCCCTCGCAGGAGCCATGACGGGGCTCCTTCTCGCCCGCGGCTGCCGGGCCGCTCCCGGCCTCGCCTACGCGGGCGGAACCATGGGCACCCTGCTCGGGGCCGATATCCTCAACCTCGCGAATCCCGACGTGCTTTCGGCGCTCACCACAAGCGGGCCGACCGTCCTCTCCATCGGGGGCGCGGGGATCTTCGACGGCATCTTCGTCACCGGCGTCCTCTCCGTCCTGCTCGCGGCGTATGCGGGGAGGGGGCTCCGGGAGAAGGGAGGGGTCTGCCCGCAGGAGGGAGGGGAGTGAGGGGGAGAACTCCGGGATGCAGAGCGAACTCACCAAAAATACGGTACATTGCGCAAACCTAGTGCACACGAGTTCTCAAAGATTGTAAGTACCCAACACTTGAAACGAGGAAAAAACCCGGTGCAGTGGACCGTGGGGATATCGCGTCTGGGGGAGGGCGACTGGCCGAAGGGCAGGAGCACGAGAAGAACGAAGTTCTTCGAGGGGCTGACGGGGAGTGCGATGGTTCGTAGAACCGGAGCTCGACCACCGTCAGGTGGGGAGGGGGGAGTATTCCCCCCTCGAAACCCTTCGGGTTTCTCAAGCTTGCTGCGCTCGCACTCCGCACCCTTCGGGTGCTCGAGCTCCGGGCGTGCCGCCCATCGCACTCCCCATTGTCCCCACCCCCCTCTCGGCGATATCCCCTTGAAATCCGTGTATGGAGTATGCAACCGAAAGGGAAGTATGAACCGCTTGAAGGGCACTGCTCAAAATTCAACTGCTCCATCGGCATTCTCCGCCTCAAACGCCCGGAGCCACATCTCCGCGCAGGCTATCCGCCAGAACTCGGTAGAATAAGGACTCTTCCCCTCGAGGAACGCCCGGTAGTTTTCGAGCACCTGCTCCGCGTCCCAGTAGGGCCGCTCTGCGAATTCGGGCGTCGAGAAGAGGTCGAGGATACGCGGCGCAAGTTCGCCCTTCATCCAGACCTCCTCGGGGGTGACGAACCCCATCTTGTCCATCCTGCACCGGACGGCGTCCGGGACCAGCCCCCGGATCGCCCGCCGGAGGACGTACTTCGTGACGCCGCCGCGGATCTTCTGGTCGATCGGGAGCGATCCGAGGTACTCCACGAGCCGATAATCGAGGAATGGAACCCGCGCCTCGATCGAGAAGGCCATCGAGTTCCTGTCCTCCCAGTGGAGCAGGAGAGGGAGGTTCGACGCCGTGACCTCTCGTTTCAGCACCTCCTCAAGCGACCCCGCATACCGGAGGATCTCCGGCGGCGATCCCCGGAGGAGTTCACGGCGCTGCGACCGTACCCGGGATTGAGCAGCCGCCCACGAGAAGAACGACCGGTGGTGCCGTACACTCCCGATCCCCTCCCGGAGAGCAGCAAGGAACTTGCGCCGCCGGAGGAGACCGCGGATATAAGGCGCCTGGTAGGCGATGTAGCCGCCGAGCTGCTCGTCGGCGCCCTGCCCGTCGAGAACCACCTTCACCTCGTTCTGTGCGAGCCGCATCACGCAATACTGGGCGTAGATCGAGAGGGATGCAAACGGCTCGTCCTGCATGTAGAGCAACCTCTCGATATCCTCCCAGAGCCCCTCCGTGCCCGGCGTCGTCCGGCGGTTCGCGACGCCGGTCGCCGCGACCACCGTCTCGATATGCCGGCTCTCGTCGAATCTCGGATCATCGAAACAGACCGAGAACGTCTTCTGCCGCTCGCCGACGCTCTCCGGGCTCTCCGCCTGCAGGAGAACGTTGATCAGGGCGGTGACCGTCGAGGAGTCGATGCCGCCGGAGAGGCAGGTTCCGACCGGGACGTCGCTCCGGAGCCGGAGCCGGACGGCGTCGGTCAGGAGATCGCGGACGTCGCGTGCGGCGGCTTCGTCGTCGGCCCCGCCCGGAGCGCCGTTCATCGCGAGGTCCCAGTAGCGTTCCGGCTCCCCGACGCCTTCCGCGGAGACGAGGAGCGCATGGGCCGGCGGGAGCTGGAAGACACCGTCGTACATCGTCTCGGCGGTGTGATCCGCAACCCCCCATGCAAGGAACGTCGAGAGCATCCGGTCGTTCGGCCGCCGGCCGACCCCGGGATGCACCCGGAGCGCCTTGATCTCCGAGGCAAAGAGGAACGAGCCCCCGGTCACGACGTAATAGAACGGCTTGACGCCCAGGCGGTCCCGGGCGCAGAAGAGTTCGCGGCGGCGCCCGTCCCAGAGGGCGAACGCCCACATCCCGTTGAACCGGGCGAGGCAGCCCCTCCCCCACTCCTCGTAGGCGTGCAGGATCACCTCCGTATCGGATGCGGACGCGAAACGGTGGCCGGCGACCGAGAGTTCCTCCCGGATCTCGCGGTAGTTGTAGATCTCGCCGTTGAAGACGATCTGAAGCGACCCGTCCTCGTTTCCCATCGGCTGGCGGCCTTCGTCGGAGAGGTCGATGATCGCAAGGCGGCGATGGGCAAGGCCGACCGGCCCGGAGAAGAACGTTCCTTCGCCGTCAGGGCCGCGATGAGCCAGCCGCCGGGCCATCTCCCCGACGAGAGCCGCATCCGCATCCTCCCCGTTCAGGGCAAACTGCCCGGCAATACCGCACATACTCAGGAGACCAGAAACAGGTTATTTGTCCGAGCAGGTCTTATCGAGACCTGTCCCGTTGATGTCGCAGGAGGGGCAGGGGGCCGAGCCGTTCACCACCCGGTAGGCATCCGCGAGGACGGCGGAGTTCGCGAGCATCCCCGCGATCAGGATCACCTCGAGGATCTCGGCCCGGGTCGCGCCCTTCGCCATCGCGGACTGCATGTGGTACTCCACGCAGTGGCTGCACTTGAGCGCGGCGCCCACCGCGAGGCTGATCAGCTCGATCGTCTTCGGTTCGAGCTGGCTTGTCTCGACGACGGCGCCCTTGTAGAGGAGGTGCGAGATGAGGATCTCGGGCCGTTCCGCCATCCGCTCAAAGATCAGGGGAACTCTCCCGTACTCGTTCTCGATCTCCCGGAGGAGATCCTCCGCGAAGACATCCGACCCCCGTTCCATAACCCGCGTGAGTACCTTCTCGAAGTCCATGGCAACTACACCAGTATCCTCGTTTCCGAGAAAGGTTTTATCCGAATCAATATGTAGTTGCGCATCCGTGACGGCGTGACGTCGGCGATATCGCCGACCGTCACCCCTTCAGCGACCGGAAGCGACCGCACGTCGTCGGCATACGAGTCGTAGGGGAGCTTCACCCGGAGCCCCTCCATCTGGGCGGTCACCGGCGTCGGGTGCGTGAGCAGGCTGATCTCGTGGATCTGCTCCTCGATGATCGCCATCAGGCGGGGCGGAAAGACGGAGAGCGGGTCTTTTGCGAGAGCATCCCGGCGGCCATCCAGGACACGGGAGACCTCGTCCACCAGTTCATCGAGTTTCCCGAGTTCCTCGGGGCGCTTGAACCGGTGCATGATCCTGCCGACTCCCCCGACGTAGCCTTCGACGGGCGGGTCGATCGCCCGCATCAGGGTCTCGCGGTCGGGCGCGCCGGTCACCACGATCGGCACGTGGATCTCACGGCGGATCGCCGGGAACTTCTGCCGGATACACTCCTCGAAGTTGCCGAGCGCGTAGACGGCGAGATCGTGCTCGTTGATGACGTCCCGCTCCTCGTCGTTCAAGTTCGCAATCCGTTTCCCGAATCCTCTCGATAGCCCGACCATGTTGGTCTTCGCGCCCGACCGCCTGAGATACTCGGCGATATCGCAGGCGACGTGGGGAAGGTGATGGATCTCCAGACTCGGGCTCACGACGGCGATCTCGGTTCCGACGAGGGGCGCCTCGATCACCTCGCCGGCGAGCGGTTTTGCGATCCGGCGTATCATCTCGATATCGTCACGCGGCACGAACGACTGGAGCACGACATCCTGGGCCATGACGTGCTTCTGGACGATGTAGCCCCCGAGGTCGTCGATCAGATCCATGATCTCGTCGTGCCGGTAGACGCCTCCCTTGTAGGTCACCGGCACCAGTGTCGTCATAGCGTCACCCCCATCTTCTCAAAGAGCGGCACGACCGCCGTCTCCACGATATCGGTCGGCAGGGTATCCTCGCTCGCCACGTAGTAAAACTTCCCATCCCGGATGTACTGGCGGCGGACCTTGAACCCCTCGGGGGCGATGTACTGGAGCGCGTAGATGATGTCCTTATAAAGGGTCTCGCTCGGATCGGCTACCACCAGCTGGTCGAGATCGTCTTCCCCGGCCACTCCCGCCGGGAGGACGACGGTGAACCGGTCGGGCTGATCGACGTTCTCCTTGCCGTAGATCGTCCAGAGTTTCTGGAGAAGCGGCGCAAGGTAGGTTTCGTCGCCGATATCGAGGACGATCTCCTTCTCGCCGCGGTTGACGTTGGCGAAGTCGGCGATACGGATCGCACGCGGCATATGCCGCAGAAGCCCGACGGCGACGAAGATCGGCACTTTCGGGTCGACGGAGATGTGCAGCCGGTCGATCACCTTGATGAGATCGAGGTCCTGGAGGACATCGGCTGCGACCCGCTCGTAGGCCACTCTCCCGACCTCATCCGGCGACTCGACCACGAAGTAGTTCAACGGGGGCATCTACTCTCCCTTGATGAATCCGGACGCGAGCAGGGCAGATCCGACCGCACCGATATACTGCGAGTGGTGCGGGACGACGATCTCCGTCTGCAGGAGCTGGCCCATCGCGTAGACCAGCCCCTCGATCAGCGAGGTGCCGCCGACCATGATCACCGGCTCCTTGATGTCGATCTCCTGCAGCTGCTGCTCGAAGACCTGTTCGGCGACGCTGTGGCAGGCCGCGGCCGCGACGTCCTCGCGCGAGGAGCCGGCGGCGAGCGCGTTCACCAGGCTCTGCGTCCCGAAGACGATGCAGTAACTGTTCATCGGAACGTTCACGCCCATGCCCTTCATGGCGAGAGGGCCGAGTTCGGTGATATCCACGCCGAGCCGTTTTGCGGTCATCTCGAGGAACCTGCCGCTCGCCCCGGCGCAGATCCCCCCCATCGTGAAGGTTCCGGGGATGCCGTCGATGACGCTGATCGCCTTGTTGTCCATCCCGCCGATATCGATGACGGTCGCGGAGCCCCGCTGGTGGCCGGCGAGGTAGACGGCTCCTTTCGAGTTCACCGTCAGTTCTTCCTGGATGAGATCCGCCCCGAGATGCTTGCCGATCAAGAACCTGCCGTATCCGGTGGTGCCGATCGCCTGGATATCCTCGCGCGAGAGTCCGGCCATCTCGAGCGCGTCCGCGACGGCGCTCTCGGCGCTCTTGATCACCTCGGTCGTCGGGTGCCATCCGGTGCCGACGATCTCGTTCTCCTTCATCACGACGGCCTTCGTCGTGCTCGATCCCGAGTCGACGCCCATCGTGATCCCGGTCTGCTCCTCACGGGCAAGGAGCGCTCTCCGGCGGGCGATGGTGGTCAGGGCCTCCATCCTGGTGAGGAGGGTCCCTGAGGTCGTCCGCTCGGTGAAGGAGTAACTCACCACCGGCAGACGGGAGTTCTCGTGGATGTATCGCCGGAGTTCGTTTCGGACGATCGCCGCCTCGGCGCACCTGAAGCAGGTGCCGATGAAGACCCCGTCCGCATCGACCTTCCCCTCTACGAGGGCCATCGCCCGGGCGATCATCAGTTTCAGGTCGGCGCTCCGGACGTCGAGGCCGAACGCTTTGACGCCCCGCTCGACGTCGGCGAGAGCGATGTCGGGGAAGAAGACTTCCGCATCCACCGACTCGGCGGCCTCGTAGATCTCTTTCTGGACGCCGCTGTACTCCGGCCCGCAGGAGAGCTGGGCAATCCGCACCTTGCGGCTCATGCTTCGTCCTCCCCGGGGAGACCGTCGAGGAACTTCCTGACGGCAGCAACGAACTGTATCCCTTCCTCTTCATCCGTCGGATACTTCAGTTCCAGGATGGGTATCCCGCTCTGGCGGAGAGTGAAGACGATCAGTTCGTCGGTGCGGGCGCAGCCCATGCAGCCGAACGCAAGGTCGGCGTCCGTGACGATGATTGCGGCTTCTGCCTCCTCGATGAGGGGGCCGTAGATCGCCATCCGCCCCCTGACACCGGACGGCACCTCGACGGCCGCGTACTTCAGGCCGCGTTTGGGTTCTTCGGGGGTGATCTGCAGGGGCGGGGAGTCTACCCCGGCGGTCTGTATCCTCTCCCGGATACCAAGGGCTGCACCGAGCGGTTTATGACCGAACCGGGCCACCAGGTCGGAGAGGATGAGGCTCGTTGCAGGATAGATAAACACCTTTGCCATTGTATTCAGGACTCCTCTGTATCTATCAGTTCTTGTAGTCGCTTGATATCAAGTAACGGTCGTTTCTCAAGTGCGGGCGGTGCCGGTTCCGCCTCACCTTCTTCACGCCGGTCGAGCTCCTCGAGCCCGCGGGTGATGTAGCGCAGAAGGCGGAACTCCCGTTCGTGACCGAGGTACCCCGGCCTCGCTCCGCCGAGGTTCGCCCGGCAACGTCTCGGATCTCCGGGAGGAAAACCCCGGTCCTTGACGAAGATGTGAGTCGGGTCGAACGAACGGATCTCCTCGATGAGGCGGTCGACGGACTCCGGTTCGCCCGTCACCTGCAGCCCGAAGCACGTCTCCTTGATGAGGACGCCCTCGGAGGCCTCGTAGGCTCTGAGCGCGAGCTCGCCGGGGGTCATCGTCGGAGACTCGACGAAGACATACTTGGTCACCGTGCCCACATAGTCAGGAGTATATTCGGCCATCACTTCACCTCTTTCACGTATACCGTGGCCCCTTCGCTCATCCCGGCAAGGTTCCCCGCATCCAGCACCTTCCCGATGACATTCGTACCGGTGAGCGGCTCGGACGTCGGGCCGAACTCGGCGTTCGGTGTCGTGCGGAGCCCGACCATGCCCGCGCCCCGCCGGGAGTCATTCGTCATCGCGAGGGTGTAGGCCGGCACCTCGCCGTCGGGAGTGTTCTCCGGGATGATCCCGACGCCCTTGCCGATCTTCGGCTTGAAGAGGAAGACGTCCTCGAAGACGAAGACGAGCGGCATCTTCCCGACGCTATGGTGCTTGAGCCCGGTCACTTCACGGAAGATCGTGACCGACCGGGGCGCGGCCGCCTCGTCGAGGGTGATGCTGACGACATGGTCGGCAGGCACCGTCTCGATCCGGACCTCGCCACCGGCCAGCGCCTCGAGCGTCGTCGCCGGGGTCTGGGCGACCACGACGCGGTCACCCTCGGCCGCATCGGCGGCGAGGGAGATGCCCCGCCGGGCGGCGACCGCTTCCGCATCGGCGAGCGAAAGGCCGACGAGATCGAACTGCTCCGGTTCCGCACGGATGGCGAGGAGGTCGCCCTCTCCGGCAAACCTGAGGAGTTCGATGCCGTGGACGACCCGTCCTACAACGGTGTGCGCCGGGCTTGCCGAGACGCCCTGGGTGTAGATGTAGACTCCTCCCGAGGACTTCCCGGCGGTCCTGACGGTGACGGTGCCTTCAAGCCTCGGACCGGAGAACTCCGCCGGGACCCGGGTCGGAACCAGGTGCGTATCGGCGACGTAGGTGCTGGTCGAGCGGTCCACCCTGAATCTGCCGCCCTGCACGGAGAGAAGAAAGTGCTCGACGCTCCGGGCGGTTCCGGTATCGATCCCGTCTTCTCCGAAGCCCTGCACATCCGCTTCCACGTAGGAGACGACCTGCATCCCGTCTTCGAGCGGGAAGTCGGAGTCGCGGATGACGACGACGTTCGAGCGGTCGACACGCCGGAAGACCCGCTCGACGCCGGTGATCCGGTCGCCGTCGGCGAGCCGGTCGAGCAGCCCGCGGCCGGTGACGACCTTGCCGATGACGCCGCCGTCCTCCGGGGCGCCGTAGTCGGCGGTATGCCTCATGCGTGCGAAGATCAGGTAGGACTGGGAGGGATCGTAACCCCCGCACCCGAGGATCACGTCGCCGCGCTCGTACCGGCCCGGACGGCGTGCCGGGCGGATGTCGGTCTCGAACGTCCCGAAGGCGGCGGCGTACCGGTCCTGCCAGTGCAGGCGGAGCCGTTCTGCATATTCCGGCTGAAGGAGACGGGAGACTGCTGCGGGCTTCGCCACCTCGACGACCAGGTCGCCCGCCGGGGTGGCGAACCTGACCCCCTGCGACTCGCCTTCATCTTCGACGAGCGCCGGGCGGATGATGGCGACGCTGTACCGTTCGTCCCGTTCGGGGAGGAGATCCCCGAGCCGGGAATCTTCCGGAACCAAAGTGTGTTTGCCGTCCAGGTGGATCTCCATTACGTGCACCTCAGGGGGTTCCACCGGCCCCCATCACCGTTCGTTCGTCCTCGGTGAGGTGGGCGAGCACCTCCTCCGTCGGGCCCATCTGGATGATCTTGCCTCCCCGCATGAGGGCGACGCGATCGCAGATATCTCTCACGAACTCCATATCGTGCGAAACCACGATAAATGTCTCGTCCATCTCTTCGCGGGCGTGGAGGATCGAGTGCTTCACGTCGATCTTCGTGATCGGGTCCATGGTGCCGGTCGGCTCGTCGAGGACGACGAGCAGGGGCTCGCGGATGAGCACCTGGGCGAGCGCCACCCGGTGCTTCTCACCTTCGGAGAGCTGGCCCGGATAGCGGTCCAGGATCTCCTTGCTCTTCTCGGGGGTGAACCCGGCCATCCCGAGGGTGATGATTGCCTTCCTCATCGCAAGTTCCTTCGGGAACTCGAGCCCGATGGCGTCGGTGAGGTTGTCGAGCACCGTCCTGTGCGGGTAGAGGTCGTACTCCTGGTGGAGGAGCCCGATGTATCCCTTCGCCCGGCCGCGGTTCTCGATGCCGGGTTTCGTCATATCGATCCAGTCGTCGCCGATCCGGATGTTCATCTCGCCGCTGGTGGGCTCGAGAATCCCGGATATGATCCGGGAGAGGGTCGTCTTGCCCGCCCCGCTCTTGCCGATGATCCCGAAGATCTCTTTCTCGCCGACCTCGAACGAGACGGTGTTGACCGCCCGGACGACGCCCCGGTCGACCGAGAGGTAGCGCTTGACCACGTCACGAGCGACCAGGATCTTCTCGCCGACCGCCCCGGCCTGGTGCTGCTCGACGTCGCTGTAGTTCTCCATGAACCGGCCGATGACCTCTCCCGGGACACCGATCCCCTTGATCTCCCCGTTCTCAAGGAGGATAGCCCGGTCGGCCACGTCCTCGATGACTTTTGAGAAGTGGGACGTGACGATCATGCCCATGTCGTTTGCCCGGGCACTCTCGATGAGCATCCGGTGAACGAGCGTGGCGGTCTCCGGGTCGAGCGTCCCGGTCGGTTCGTCCGCAAAGAGCATGAACGGGTTCTTCGCGAGCTGCCGGGCGAGCACCACCCGCTGCTTCTCGCCGCCGGAGAGGTCGCGGGCGATATGCATCATCCGGTGGGAGAGCCGGACCTGGTCGATGAGGTCGGCGGCCCTGCTGACGGCCTTCTCGCCCGGGTAGCCGACGTCGTCGAGCGCTCGCAGGACGTTCTCGATCACCCGGTCGTCACCGTAGAGTGCGAACGTCCGCTGGAACATAATGGCGGTTCTCCGCATGATCCGCCGTTTCATCGGGGCGCTCTCCTCGGCCCAGAGATCGATATCCGCCGGTTCGAGGTTGCCCCCGCAGGCAGGACACGGTTTTCCTACCTCGCTCGGGACACCGATGTAGTCGCATTTGCCGCAGATGCCGACGTGATAGATGATTGCACCCTTTGTCGGAGGCTGGTCGACACCCCGCATAAGGTGCATGAGAACGGTCTTGCCGGCGCCGCTTCTGCCGATGATGCCGACAGTCTCTCCCTCCGCCACCTCAAAATTGATGTTTTTAAGCACGGTAGTCCCGTTAAACTCCATGCAAAGGTCTTTCACCGTAATAAGTGGGGTCATCTTGAGATCCTCGTTAAACTAATCTTCTTCTGGTATCATATTAGGGTTTATATTGTTGCACTTTTCCCGGTCGCCGCGGTATCCGTGAGGAGTTCTGCCACGATACCGGGCACCTCGCTGACGTTGAGGATCACCCGATCCACGCTCGCATAAAGGACGGCCGGTTTCCGATCCGACTGCTGTTCGGTGAGCACTGCAAGATCAGCCTTCCGAAAGGCGTTCAGGTCGTTGATGGCATCTCCAACCATAACAACTTTATCGTACTGCTCTTTGAGATCCTCTACGATCCGGGCCTTCATCGAGGGGGTTGCGACACCGTAGACCCTCTCCCGGGGGATTCCGAGGTAGTCGCCCATCCGTTCGAGCTTTGCGACGCGATCGCCGGATGCTATGTATGCGGGAACACCCATCCGGTGCAGTTCGCTGATGGCCTCTTTCGCGCCTTCGAACGGTCTCCCGCCGGTCGTCACCGTGAACTCGATGCCGGGGATCTCCATGTTCAGGATCACGCCGCTGTTCATGGTGACGATCGACTCTTTCTTGCAGCAGCTCCAGACCTGCCGGATACATGCCTGCAGGTCGCCGATGCGGGCATGTTCGTCGTTGTAGAGGAGGTTCCCGACCTCTTCGGCGGGGATGACCCGGCGGGAACAGGCCACGCCGAACCCGATCGACTGCTCCAGGAAGAACTCGGAGAGGCACTGATCCTCCGGCGCCTCCATGACGTCCCGGGAATGGAGGTGGAGAACGACGAGCACCCGGGCGTCCGAACCGAAGGTGATGGTCGTGGTCTCGACCTCGGTCAGCATCTCGTCGTGGAGGATGTCGCGTGCTACCCGGTAGGTCCGCAGAAGTGTGCCCGCACTATCAAAAACAACGGCTACCGACATATTCTCACGTCAATAAGTCTATTTAGTCTCTTGTCCTCTCTTGAATGAGGACGTATGTTACTGAGTGAGACGGCAGCAAGCATAAAGAATATGGAGATCCGGGGCGCCGGCAGGATCGCCCGGGCTGCGGTGGAGGCACTGGCCGATTATGCCCGAAATCTCGATGTATCCGACCCCGAGACCTTCAAGCAGGAGATGCAGAGGGCGGCCGACATCCTCACCGGAACCCGGCCGACCGCCGTCTCGCTTCCGAACGCCGTGCGCTCCGTGATGCGGGCGCTCGACTCGTTCGATTCGGTGGAGGCCGCACGGGACGCGGTTCTTGCCCGGGCGGCGGAGTTCGTCGACCACTCGGAGCACGCGGTCGAGCGGATAGCGGCAATCGGGGCACGCCATATCTCCGACGGCGACGTCCTCCTGACCCACTGCAACTCCGAGGCGGCGCTCGGGTGCATCCTGGAGGCCCACCGGCAGGGGAAGGATATCGAGGTCTACGCGACGGAGGTGCGGCCCCGGGGCCAGGGGCTCATCACCATCAGGACGTTGAACGACGCCGGTATCCGGACGAACTACATCGTCGATTCGGCGGTCCGCTACTTCATCAACGACGTCGACCTGGTCGTCGTCGGCGCCGACGCCATCGCGGTGAACGGCGCGGTGGTGAACAAGATCGGGACCGCCCAGATCGCGCATGCCGCACACGAGGCCCGGACGAACGTCATCGTGGCTGCGGAGACCTACAAGTTTGCTCCGCGGACGATCCTCGGGGAGCTGATCGAGATCGAGGAGCGCGACCCCGACGAGGTGCTGCCCCGCGAGGCGGCGAAGGAACTCCCGTTCGTCCGGGTCAGGAACCCGGCCTTCGACGTGACGCCCGCGGAGTACGTCGACCTGATCGTCACCGAGCAGGGGGCGATCCCGCCGGGGCTGGCGTTCACGGTGATAAGGGATTATCTCGGGTGGAGGATCGAGGAGTTGCGGTAGGGCCCGGAACGCCTACCGGAGAGGTGAGTCGGCACGGCTTTCGGCACCCGTTCCGTTCCAGGGAAGGAGGGGCACCGTATCGCCTACCGTCCCCTCGAGAGCCCCGGAAGACGCCAGTGCCTCGCTGGTGAGTGCGTAGCGTACCGTCCGGCCGTCGCGATTCGTTTCGACGAGTCCGTCTGCGGCGAGCCGTCGCATGTGCCAGGCGGCTGTGGAACACGAGATGCCGACGATCTCGGCTATCTCTGACTGCGTGATGCCGGGTTTTTCAAGGAGAAGGGCAAAGATCTGCCGACGTGTGCCGTTCTGGAGGTGCAGGCATACGACCTTCTCGGCCGTGTCATAGTCGCCGTTCCGAAAACAGCCCACCCTGCCGTCCCGATGCAGGATACTGACCAGACCGGCCTCCCGGAGGCGGGAGAGGTGGTAACGGATCGTTCCCCGGTTGATCCCGGTGATACGGGCGATCTCTGCGGGCGCGATCCCGGGGTGGTCCCGGATGCAGGCGTAGATCCGGGACCGTTTCTTGTTGTCCAGGAGACTGCGTGAAGACCGGTAGCCGAGGTACGCCGTGACGCCGGTAGAATAGACGAGTTCGAAGGGCATCGCGAGGAGCGGGCAGTGGAGGAGGAGGAGAATGGTGAGCAACTCCATCGGCGGGTAGGACCAGAGCGGCATGAAGAACTCGTCGTCGACGTTTATCCCATCAGTGGGGAGTTCAGCGGGACCTGGTTCGACGATGATCTTTGCCGCTGCAGGGCTCCAGAGGAGGAGCAGGGCCAGGGACAGGACAATGAACAGGTCAGCCGCTCTGTGCACGGTCCGGCCCCCTATGAGGGGGCTGCACCGGACAACGCCCCATTCTCCAAAGTGTGCACTGTGCTTTGTTATGCGCATGAACCCTATGCACAACGTCCGAACCCCCAACCTTAAACGTTCTGTGCTGACCCTCGAATTGTCATCGGGAATTTCCGAGTAACGCTTTCATCGAATCAGCGATGGATATCGATAACACGGAAGGAATGGAGATTTTCCAGTGGAAGTCACCCCCGGACACAGTCCAGGAGGCTAAACGGCGTTTAGAATCAATAACAGAGATACTCCCCGGAATGGCAAAACCCGGCAATATTATGACCCTCCTCGGAAAATCCACCTCCGGCAAGGGGATTATGCGCGCCCTACGAGGAGACTGTAGCGCCGCTGGTTCTTCGTAACGAGCGACCATCACCGGAGTTCCGATCCCGGGTGGATCTACTGCACTCTCAACGGATCGACCAGCTCAACCCGGGTCACCAGGGGCGCTTTGTCCGGCCCGGTCCTACCAGATAAACCTGCTGAGCATATCTGATAATTTACACGGGCGGACATCACGCGGTGCCTCGTAGGCTCGGTAACCCCGTAGGATCTTCCCGAGTACCGGAGTATCTGCAGAACTGATCATATTCGCTGTTCGGAGCCTTCAAACGCCTTGACGTGTCGATGATTGGCACAGAAAAGGTATTAAGAGAAACAACAAAGCCTCAATCGAGGATACCGCACGTGGTATCTCGCGGGGGCCGGGTGTCTCGATTGGCGTCGTGCCCCGGAGCCCACAGCGTGCCCGGGGGCTGATGGTGCTGACGGCTGCGAACAGGGATAGCCGTTGCGGTTCCGCGGCCTCCTGGAGCATGCGTGAAAGGGGAATCGAATCATGAAACAGAGCAAAATCTTCAGAATGTGCGCTGCAGCTGCCATCGGCCTGCTTCTGGCCTGCATGGCGGTGGTGCCGGTCAGCGCAGAGAACGATCCGACCCACATTATACCTATCGATGGGAATTCGGCACGCATCACGCCCGTAGATCCGGACCTGACCACCATCATGTCCGTTGGCGGGAACCTGACATGGGTCCACATCATACCCATCGACGGTGGTTCGCTCGTCATCGACGAAGGAGGAGGGACAGATTGCACCGCATATGCAGGCTCATGGTTCGTCGAGAACAATGTGCCGGGGTCGGTTTACCGGTTCATCGTGGAGTGCGAATACGCCGACACCAACCGTGCAATCGGAGAGACAGCCGAGTTCCGGCTGGAAGGGCCGGATGGTGCGGTAGATACATGGTCCATAAACGACACCCCGTTCTTCAACGACGACTGGAAAGGGACGCTGTCGGTGGATTTCATGCCTGAGGGTCCCGGTGCGTACCACTGGGAGATCGCGTGCGATAAAGGCGGAGAGAGCGCTTCGTCGCGCGGGGATCTCATCTTCCGGTAGGAGATCATCCGAAAGAGAATGAACCGTATAATCTCTGAAAAGTGCCCGGCGATATCTCATTTGATGTCCTTGAGGGGTGGCTCCTGTAGGGTGTAGCAATCTAATGAGCAGCAGGTAACATCATGGCCAGCATAAACGCGTTGACTGCCGGTATCGTAATACTGGCCTTCATAGCCGGAACCGGGGCCGGCTATCTCCTTACAGCAAGGAATGAAGCCCCCACAGCAGGGGCTGAAGGGACGTGCCCGGCAGAGGTCACGTCCCTCAATATACTGACCGTGGCGCTTAATGACCCGAAGGTCATCGGATTGCTGGGCAACAAAAGTATTGGCGCAATCGCGTTCTCACGAGGCACCTATAGCGAACAGGATATGAATTATACCCAGATCGTCTTTCGTCTCCAAGATCCTGACCCCGACGACCACATGACCGCCTCGATGATTGTTGTTCAGATCAACGATTCCTGCAAGGTATACTCCGTCTATGAGACATATCCATCGTATATCCCCAAGATTGTCCCGGAGACGTAAGAGTGGTCACTTGAAGAATCTCAGAGCCAGAAGGGTCCGCACCCAGAGGAGGGCATGAGGAATATGAGGAGTAATAACCGGCCGTGTGGTCTCACCGAGGCAGCCCATCATCCTTTTAAGGGCATTCCACGACCCCTAGCAATCCGGATAGGCGAGGAGATTGCATCACTCGCCGGCGAGACCGACCCGAAGAAGCATCTCAAACAATTGAAGGGAGCGAGCAATCCCCCGCTCTACTCGCTCCGAAGCGGGGACTACCGGCTGGTTCTCTCGATCATAGACGACCTCCTGGTGATCCATGTCATCGCAGTCGGACACCGGAGCAGGGTGTACCGCAGGTTCTGAACGGAGAGCCTCTGCAGGAGGGTGCCGGGCTTGCCTCAATCGTACCCACCGGGAGCACGCCATGACAGGGTGGGCCGGTTCCCTACTTCGACATCATTTCGGTTCATGAGTAATGTGGCCGACATCCAGTGGAAATCGACCCAAGCTGCCCCGGGTGTGGGGGCGTGCTTCGAACCGCAATTCGTACATCTTCCCTCCCATTCTAAGATCTTGCGACACTGTTGGCCCGCTCCCGAGATGACCGCACGACAGGAATTAAGTGCGCGCGCACCTGCCCGCCGCACGTGTACACACCGAGTGAAACCCATCTCCGCCGTCACCGGATATCCATCCTCATGAAACGGGTGTATGCCGCTCCGAAGAAGATCGCCGGTAACGCAAGCATCGCGACGATCGGCTGCCAGATGAGAGCGATCAGGCCGGGTAGATCGGGAAGCGGATCTTCCCCGGGGTGGGGTGTTCTCAGGGCGAAGGGGTCCGGATTGATCCACATCGAGAACCGTGGATTGGTGATCGCTACCGAGAGTTCCTGGTAATTCCTTTGTGGCGAGATGAGGCGGACGGTCGCTCCGATACGCTCCTGGTGTTCGAGGTAGGCTCGCTCCTCCTCCCGGTACTGCAGCCACTCCTCCTCGGTGGGATGCGGGTCGCCCATAAGATCCACCACATCCGGGGGCGTTCCGGCAGTCGCATCGGTAAGGATGCTACCGGCCATCGGTACGACGGAGGAGAAGACGAAGATAGCGACCAGCGACCAGACAAGAGCGCTCCCGCTCTCGGCAACGACCGCCGAGGCGAGGAGAGCGACCGAGAAGAACGTGAAGAGATACACCAGCGAAACGAGCCAGAAGGCCAGGATCGCTCCGAGCTCGGCTGGTGAGGGGACGATTGCAGAGAGCAGAAGGAGCGCGAGCGCGATGAGAACCGCGATGCTCATCGCCAGCGTCAGGGCGGCGAACCCGCCGAGTGCCTTGCCGGTGATCACCTCGTCGCGGAAAACCGGACGGGAGAGGAGGGTTTTGAGCGAACCCGACCAGCGTTCCCGCGTGATCAGATCGAACCCGGTCGCGATCGCAAGCAGCGGGCCGTAGCTCAGGACCTGCGAGGAGAGGTTGAGGAAGACTACGAGGAGGGAGGGTTTCTCCGGCATCCAGCCGGGGTAACCCAGGAATTTCGGCACCGGCGCGGTACCGTCGGAGTATGCCGCGAGTTTCTCACTGTAGTTCTCGACGCCCTCGTAGAGGGAGACGGAGCAGAGGATCAGGAAGAGGAGGAGGACAAGGGTGAACCGCCGGCTCGCGAGGTGGTCGGCAAACTCTTTCCCTGCCACGAGGAGCGTGCGGCTCGGATCGGATACCCGGTCTGCCATTCTCCCGCCTTCCACGAATCCGTTACCATCCCGGGTTGTAATTTGCAGAAAGAACCTCTCCCGAATGGGCGTTCATCCATATTTCAGCCGCCCTCGGCGGATCCTGCGAGCGGTGCCGCTCGTCGTCGAACGTGATGTGCCAGGCAAGAGGCACCGCGACCGGTTCCTTTGATGGGCGTTGCCGTGCGTTCAGGTCGTACCACCGCAGCTCTGTCGACCGGATGGCGAACTCGCCGGGATCCTTGCCGTAGGTATCGTTGAGGTACGCCAGAACCCGTTCCTGTACCGCGTCTTCCGGGATCGAGGGGTCAGGATCGGCCATGGTGTCGTTGTTCGATACTTTCCAGAACTTAGAAAAAGAGACGACACGGCCGTTGACTGAATCGATCGCAAGGATGAACCCGTCATACAGGCAGAGGACGCCGTCGATCGAGCGCCGATATACGAAATGGTACGGGCCGTTTCGCGAACCCAGCGGTGTATCTACCATAGAGAGTGCGGCGTCGGTCTTCACGACGTCCGAACGCTCGGTTCGCTCCCGGAGATATGCATCGGCAATCTCTTCCGCCGCATCGATCGTGATTGCAGGATCATCAGACCGGAAATAGTCGCGGCCATCCTGGAAATGCACCATCTCCCCGTCGACAGCATCGATCCATACCATGATATCACCTTCAGGGTCGGGGTCGTCTACCGCTTTCACCCGGAACCGCCAGACGTCGCCATAGGTCTGCACGTCATACGGTTCGGCGACCATCCGTTCGATCCGGACCCCGGGGATCTCCCGTCCCAGTGCGGCCGCGGCGAGAGAACGTGCTTCCTCCTCGCCGATCAGGCCGCCCGGCGACGGTTGAGCCGTTGTCACCCCGGGCGACACCGTCGCCTCCGGCGACGTCGGTGCAGCCGGCCCGTTTTCACTCGCATCCGTCCCGACACACCCCGCCGACGCTGCCAAACAGGCAAGGAAGAGGACTGCTGCGAGTGTGTAACCGATTTTGTTGATAGGTTTCATGGTTCTATCCTCATTTCACGCATGCCCCGGGAGGCCGCGGAACCGCAAGGGCTATTCCTGTTCACAGCCGCCAGCACCATCAGCCTCCAGGCACGCTGTGGGAGCCGGGAAACGACGCCAATCGAGATCCGCAGACTCCCGCAGGATACCGCATGCGGTATCGCCAATCGAGACGTTGTTGTCCGTCGTTATACCTTTTCTGTGCCAATCATCAAATCGACCGGGCACTCGAAGGCCCCGGATCGGGAATATGATCAGTTCTGCAGATGCAGGAGCCTGCTACTCCGGCACAATCCCCGAATACCGGCTGCAGGCCGATCGGGCACGTCTGCGCGACGCCGGCGGGGGCCGGAGATGTGCCGGACTGAAGGTGGCAAGAGCCTTCATCCGCAAGACAGACTCACCCGGTATGTTCCGCAGGAACCTGTGCGGGTTCGGGACTGCGGTCATGCACATACTCCGTCATCAGCATTCGAGCGTAGTTGTCGGTGAGAGTATACCGCACATACCGCCCCTCCCTCTCGGACATTACAATTCCCTGGTGTTCCAGATATTTTACGTGCGTATAGACTGTGGCTTTGGACAGACCCGACTCTTCGGCGAGCTCTTCGGTGTGTGCACCCCCATTCAGGAAGATCTGTGTTATAATCCCCCGCCGGGCGTCATTGTTCATAGTAATGATAAGAGTCTCATTTTCAGCCGAATACGGCGAACCGGGGGCAAAATAGTGGATTCTCCCCCTGCTCCTGATCGCCTTCAACAGACCTGCGGACTCCAGTCTCTCCAGATGGTAGCCAAGTGTTCCTCTCGTCAGGGACATCTCCTGCAACAATTTCCTGAAATGCAACCCCGGGTTTGCCTTGATGAAATTCAGGATCTCAAGCCTCCGTGGGCTGTCCAGAACATTCTTTCTGGAGATTCGTTTGTACCCGAGGTAGCCGAAGGCCTTCAGGGGGAGAAGGACCTCGATCGGGGCCGCCGTCAACTGGGGAAACACGCACAGCAGCAGGACGAGCCAGAGCGGGATCGGGTCGATCTCCCGCACCGTCTCGCCCGATACAGAGGCGCCGGGCTCTTGCCCGACATTTCTCGAGGGCCGAACCGTGTATTCGGTGGCATCGGCAACCGATATCAGCAGAACCGAAAATAGGATCGAGAGGGTGAGTAACCGGAGAAGTCTGCCCGCTCCGGCGCCGGTAGAGGTTGAGGACGTACGATCTCCGGAACGACACCTGTTCGCCGTATACATAGAATCTCCCGGGGCCATGAATTTTCTCTTAACTGATACCTCAATATGGCTTTCCGTATTTTATGAGTTTTATAGCACAAAAATCAATTTTATCTCGTCTCTGCCCGCTTCGTCTCCAGGAGACGAACGTACCTGAGGACCATCACGACCGTATCGTGCCCGCCGGAGTTGCCATATCCGAAAAACAGGTGCAATGCTGACGTGCCGGGACGGCCTGCGCGCAATGCACGGCGAGAGCGCCCTCCACCGGATCTGCTGAAAGACTTCGTTATACCCCGAGAGGCGCACGGGTAGATAGAGCGCCCTCCGCCGGCTCACTCCCAGCAGAACGTCTCCATATCGTATCCGGCGTGCGGCATATCCGGCGGAACCATGTGGCTCATGTGGACGCACCGGTAGTCCCTCGCCCCGACGCCGCGGGCGAACCGGACGGCCTCGGCGTAGTTCATGTGCTTGGTGATGGAGTAGCCTTCGGGAGCGATGGCGTCGACGAAGAGGAGATCGATATCGGTATTTTTGAGGAGATCCATGCTCGCTTCCGGGATATCCTCCCGCGTGTCGGCGGTGTAGGCGACCGCAACATCGTCGTGCTCGATCAGGAGCCCGCAGGTGTAGACCGGCGGGTGGTTCACCTCAAAGAACGTGAAGGTCACGCCGAAGAGGTCGAACGGCTCGTAAACGGGGACCGGGTGCTTCTCGAACGGCAGGAAGTGGAGGTAGCCCGAGCAGTAGTCCATCACCGGCGGCGCCGCGTAGGCCGGCGGCACCTTCTGCACCCGGTAGAACTCGCCGAACCCGATGAAGTGGTCGTAATGGCCGTGCGACCAGAGGACGGCGTCGATGTGGGGCGAACAGGCCCGGAGGAGTTGCTGGCGGAGGTCCGGGGACGACTCGATGAGGATGTGCTTTCCATCCGTCTCGACGAGGAGGGACGTCCGGAGCCTCGACCGCCCCGCCGCGACCATCGCCCGGCAGTTCACGCAGTCGCACCCCACCTTCGGCGTCCCGATGGCGTCCCCGGTCCCGAGCAGCGTGATCCGCATCTCAGCGCCCTGTCCGGATGACGTTCCTCTCCTCCGCCCGGAGGAGACCCTGCTCGATGTCCACCGGGCCGATCCGGTGCCGGTCCTCCATCAGCGCCGACATCACGGCCTCTTTCATCATCATCCTCAAATCGGAGCCTGAGAACCCTTCCGTCCGGGCGGCAAGGTCCGCGAAGTCGCATTCGCACTCGATCGTGGCGGCGACCTTTTCGAGGATCGCCTGCCGCATCTCCCGGTCGGGGAGCGGGAACTCCACGACCTCATCGAACCGCCGCCAGGCAGCCTCGTCGAGGATCCTGGGGTGGTTCGTCGCCCCGATGAGGAGGACGCCGTTCTTGATGAAACTGATCTGGTCGATGTTTTTTAAGAGCATGTTCACCGCGCGCTTCATCGCGCCGTGGTCGTCGCTGACCCGGGTCTTCGCGACGAAGTCGAACTCGTCGATGAAGAGGATGCAGGGGGAGAGTTTCTTCGCGAGATCGAAGATCCGGTCGATGTTCTTCGAGGTCTCGCCCAGGTACTGGGAGGTGACCATCGCGAGACGGACCTCGAGCACCGGCATGTGGAGCGCCCGCGACATCGCGAGCGCAAGCGAGGTCTTCCCGGTTCCGGGCGGGCCGACGAAGAGGAGCCGGCCGAACTCGTAGATGCCGTGCTGTTTTAAGAAGTCGCGGTGCCCGAGGGCAACGCCGATCTTCTTGATGGTCTCCTCCTGCCGGGGCGTGCAGACCAGTTTCTCGACGGTGAACTCGACCTCGTTCGGTGCGCTGATGATGATGAGGTCGCGCGCTTCCCGCATCTCCTCGCTCTCTCCGATGATCCGGGAGAGCCTCGCCTCCACGTACTCCTTCGTATCCTCGAACCGGCGGTTTTTCGCCCGGACGTCGCGGTACCTGACCCCGACGCCGTCTTTCCCGTCGAAGAAGTACGCGAGAACGGGATTCTCCCCGACCCTCTCCTCCCCGCCTTTCTTCAGGAACCATCCCGCCGCCGTGTCGAGCGAAGGCAGGTTCAGCCGCTGCCCGAACTCGTCGTATCCGACGAACGGGTTTGCGCGAACAGCCTGGCAGACGGCGTCAGGGGTGCTGAAAACCTTCCTGATCGCTCCCTCGCTCACGATCAGGGGACGTTTCACCTCGGGATTTCCGCTGCTCCCGGCACCGAAGAACTCCCGGCAGCGCGGGCTGAGGTCATTGATGTCGAGTTCCTCGTTCCGGTTGAATATCTCCGCGGTGAGCAGGAGTTCCATGATGGCGAGGACGTCACGTGTACCAGTGTCGCCGGTCATTCTATGAGCAGACATATTTGTGCGCGGCATCAATAAGCGTAACTCACCGGGTGGTGACCTCGCACCCCTCTTCGGTGACGATCATGGTGTGCTCCGCCTGCGAGACGAACGAGCCCGGGACGTCGTGCAGCATCGGGAAGGGATGAAGGATCCCGTTCCGCACAAGGGTGGATAACCCGATCTCGATCTTGTCCCCCTGAACCCAGCGGCGGGAGAACGGTAACCCCCTGCGCGGCCGGGCGGTCTCGAGAATCCGTCTTGCCGACGGGAGGCGTGCGGGCCGGGCTGCGATCTGCTTGTAGATCTCCACGCGCGCCGCCTCGGTGACCTTCCCCGACCCCGTTGTGGCGAAGGGCTCGATCGCAAAGACCATCCCCTCTTCGATGACGGTGCCGCCGCTCATCGCGACGTTCGGGATCGTGGGCTTTCCGTGGAGGTCGTAGCGGTCGAGGCCGTGCCCGGTGAGGTTTCCGACCGGCTTGTAGCCGTGCTCCTCGATCGACGCCTGGATGATCGTCCCGAGCTCCCCGGTGACGATGCCCGGCCGGACAACTCCGATCGCCGCCTCGAGGGCCGCCCGGGACGCCTCGACGAGCGCCCCGTGGTCGCCGAGGTCGACGGTCATGGCGGTGTCGGCGATGTAGCCGTCGACGTGTATCCCGAGATCGACCTTGATGAGGTCGCCCCGGGCAAACACCCGCTCGTCTCCGGGCATGGCGGTGTCATGCGCCGCGGCCTCGTTGAAGGAGACGTTCAAGGGGAAGGCGAGCAGCGCTCCCTCCTCGGCCACCATATTCTCCGTCTCTTCGACCATATCGAGGAGGAGCGTCCCCTCCTTCACGAGCCCCGCACCACGCCGGAGCACCTTCCTTGCCAGCGCCCCTGCTTCCCGGTAGGCATCGTAAACTTCGTTATCCATGATCATAGCGTGAGCTCCTCTCTGTATTGGGTGAACCGGTCAAACCCGATCTCAGTCACCGCGCCCATATCCTCCAGTCGGACGCCGCCGGTTCCGGGATAGTAGAGCCCCGGTTCGATCGTGACGACGTTTCCAGGGACGAGTTCCCCGCCCTGCGGCCCGAGCGACGGCTCTTCGTGCACCTCGAGCCCGACGCCGTGGCCGAGGCTGTGGGTGAATCCCTGCGTGTTGCTCTCGTAGCCGCGGTCGCGGAAGAACTCGACCGTCGCGCGGTAGAGATCGGCGCCGACGGCACCGGCACGGACCATCGATGCTGCGTTGGCTTTTGCGTCCCGCACAGCCTCGTACATCTCCCGGATTGCAGGAGAGGGCTCGCCTTTCACGACCGTCCGGGTCATGTCGGCGTGGTAGCCGGTAAATTCGTCCTGCGGGTAGATGTCGATGACGATCGGTTCGTTCTCCCGGAGCGGCCCTGCACCGGGGCTGTGCGGGAGAGCGGTGTCGGGACCGCAGGAGACGATGGTGTCGACCCCGCGGTAGCCGTTGGCGAGAAGGCAAGCGTGCATCTCGGCGCGGACGGTCTCAGAGGTGAGGGGCGCGCCGTTCCGGTGAAGGACGCCCCCTTTCGGGACGGACGAGCGGATGAGCGCCAGCCCGTGCTCAATCGCGGCCTCGGTAGCCCGCTGAACCGAGCGAATCCACTCGATCTCCTCCGGCGTCTTGACCGCCCGCATCGCCTCGACCGCCCCCCGCTCGTCGAGGACGACCGGCTGGAACGATTCGAGTTCTCTCGCGAGCGCAAGCGGGAAGTTCGCGGGGACGAGAACCGGGCCACCGGCGAGGTCGGCGATCATGTGGGCGGTCGCACGCCAGCGCGGCTCTCCGGCCTTGATGTACTCGAGGTACCCGGCATCGGCACGGGTGGCGACCGCCGCCGTCGATTCGCGGACGGCACGTTCGTGCTCCATCTGCGGGACGACGATCATCCCGCGCTCGCCCGGTTTCTGGACGTAGACCACGGGGTCGGTGGTGCGGAACCGGGTCAGGTAGCGCACGTTGGCATCTATAGACGAGCCGTAGGCCGCGTATGCCGCTGCATCCGTGTCCCGGATAACCGAATCCAGTCCATTCATTCTACCAACTCTTCCGTTGAAACCACAAGTACTTTTACCCGCGCGTTCAAGTATGAATAATGGATGAGGCAACCAAACAGGTCTTCAAGGCTAAGTTCATCATGCTGACGGTGATGCTCAACGTCATCGTCCTCTGCTTCGCCATGGGTGTCTTCGTCCTCTTCCGGTTCGCGCCTGAAGGGACCACCGGCCTTGCGATCGGTCTTCTCCTCCTCGCGGTAGGGGCGATCGCCTCCATATCGTTCCGGACGCAGTATGCCCGGGCGAAGGTCTGGCTGCACGAACAACCATAATAATGCGCGTGACACGTGCGCGGAAAAACCCATGCTGGCAAAGATCAAATCCGAAATTGAACTCGTCTCAAGGCACCTGGAGGTGATCCGGGCGGTCGTGGAGCACCAGCCCATCGGCATCATGAAACTCGCCGAGATCCTGGACCTCCCCTACCACCGGGTCCGCTACTCGCTACGCATCCTGGAGCAGGAGGGATACATCCGCGCCTCGCCGGCCGGCGCGGTGGCGACACCCCTTGCAGGCGACCTTCTTTCCACCCTGGACACCGAGGTCGACGAGCTGATCGATCTTCTTCGGGTTATCCGGAAGGAGAATTCCCGTAACGTTTAATACGATTCAGTCGAGACATTATAGAGCACTTGTGTGCCGCCATAACTCAGTTGGTAGAGTGGCTGGCTGTTAACCAGCATGTCACAGGTTCGAGTCCTGTTGGCGGCGTTTCCATCTCCGGTCTTTTCAGCAGAATCACGCCTTATTGCACCCCGTATTTTCATTCCCGCGATCTCTCCCCTGAGCGCCCGAAGACCTATACAACACATTGTCCCGATCGTTTTGGTTCTGCAAAAAAGAATTCCCGTGATGTCTGATACGATTCAGTCGGCGTCTTTCCGAATCCTCGTTACCCCACGCGAAGGCTATGTCGACCGGGTCGGGATACGCCTCCGCACCGAAGTCTCCGCTCTACGACGATGAACGCCGTTTTGCACCGCTACGCACAGAACCTCATGACGAGACGGGTTCTCTCGGGCAGGGTTACTTGCTCCAGGGCGATTGCCCCGAGACCAGGAGTTTCTCCGGCCGGTGCCCGTCCACCCCGGCGTCCTGCTTTGCCGCCGCCTCCAGGCATTCCGCGCTGCAGTAGGGTACGCTTTCGCCTGCGGCTCGCTCCTTCAGCGAGAACTCCCGTCCGCAGTATCCACAATAGGCTAATTTTGGCATCCGAACTCACCTGAAGATAGAAAAGGTATGTCAGAGGATAAACTTTCCCCCAGGTTCCGAAAGATCGCCATCGGTCGATCCAGAATTGTCCGTTCGATGAACCGGAGACGTCCGGCGGATGGCCTCGTGCATGGGAGTGCCCCCTCCTTTTACCGGCGCCGGCAAGGCGATGCTAAGGGCACACCTTTACGCGGCCCGCTTCAGCGTGAACCGGAACGCCGCCCCCGCATCCGGGGCGCCGGGCACCCGGTCTTCAACCCGGATCCACCCCCCATACCGTTCGACAAGCATCCGGCAGATGAAGAGTCCGAGCCCCTCTCCGCTTCCCCGTCCCATGCCCCGCTCGAACCTGGCAAAGAGCCTTTGCTTTATCTCGTCCGGTATACCCGGACCGGTGTCCTCGACCGAAACCAGCACCTCCCTGTCCTGCACCTCTACCCGGATGGTGATCCTAACATCGGGACCGCCGAACTTCACGGCGTTGCCGATCAGGTTGATAAAGACGGTCGGGAGGAGGCCGTCCGCCAGCACCTCGATCTGCGGGTCAGGGTAGTCGATCGATGCCTCGGGGAACCTGCCGATCTCGTTTCGGATAACCGCGTCGAGGTTCACCGGCACAAGGCCGGTCTCTTCTTCGTGTATCCGCCGGACGGTGGCGACGCTCCTGAGGATATCATTGCTTCGCTCGATGCTGCCCTGCAGCTTCTCCGCATAGGTCTTCAGGTCGCCGTCGGCGAGCTCGGTCAGGAGGTCGGCATACATGCCCGAGACGTTGTTCGCGTTCCGCACATCGTGGGTCAGGATGTCGAGGTACATATGCGCCTCGTCGCGTGCTGCTTCCACCTCCGCGCTCTTCCGGGCAAGGTCTTCGGCGCGGCGCCGGAGTGCTTCTTCCGCTCGCTTGCGGCCGGTGATATCCCGGACGATCATCGTCGTTCTGGCGTTTCCGTCTCTGTCCGTGTAGAGTGCAGACGATATCTCAACGGGGAAGACGGTCCCGTCTTTGCGCCGGAATCGGAGTTCCCCCCTGAACTGCCCTTTCCTGGCTCTCTCCTCAAGGCAGGATCGGAGGCGCGGGTCCGATGGATCCATGACGCCGTCCCTCCCTGCACGGATGAGTTCCTCTTCGGTCATGCCGAAGATCCGGCAGGCTTCACGATTTGCGGCATAGATTGAGCCGTCGGGAGCGGTGAGAAGGACTGCGTCGATGCTGTTCTCGACGAGGTTCCGGTACTGATCCTCGTTCTCGCGGAGGGCTTCTTCTGCTCGCTTGCGGTCGGTGATGTTACGTGCATTCACCACGAAACCCCGGACAGCCGGCTCTTTTACAAGATTGATACCGATTACGTCGAAGTTCAACCACTCTCCTGATTTGTGCCGAAGCCGAACTTCGAGGGTGACCCGGTCCTCCGGATGGGCGGCAACAGTGGAGAGGGCATTCGTCACCAGCGACAGATCGTCGGGATGCGTCAGTTCGATGGCATTTCGCCCGATGAGTTCTTCGGGCGCATATCCCCCGACCTGCCGCACCGATGGGCTTGCATACGAGATGGTTCCGCCTGCATCGAGAACGATGACGATATCGGAGGCGTTCTCGGTGAGGAGCCTGAATCGTTCTTCACTCTGCCGTAACGCGTCCTCGACCTTTTTGCGCTGGGTGATATCTTTTCCGTATACGTTCACGTAGTGCAGATCCCTTAACGGAACAAATGTGAGGAGGTAGGTCTCTGCACCTACGCGGTGCTCCACCTCCTGCCGGACACCGGACGCCAGGGCTGTTTCTGCTATCGCGGCAATATTTTCGGGGACATCCGTGCCGGGGCCGGCGAACGCCTCTGCAAATGCCGCCCGGGCTGCGCTGTTGGCATAGATGATGGTGCGCCCGTTGTCAAGCCGCAGGGTTGGATTAGGATTTTCGGCAGGGAACCGGGCAATGGACTGGAGTTCCTCCTGTGCCCGCTTGCGCTCCTTGATCTCGCTCTGGAGCCGGATGTTGGCACGTTCGAGTTCGGCAGAGCCGCGACCTTAAAGAGGCACGGAACGAGGCGAACCTGTACCTCGATATCCTGACCCACGATATCGGGAACACCGAGAACGTCGCGAACCTCTATGCCGACCTGCTCCTCGGCACGCTCTCGGGGGATGCTGCCATATATATCAAGAAACTCAAGCGCAGCATCGATAAGAGCATCGAGATCCTCGGAACCGTCTCCACCATCCGCCGGATCCATTCCGGGTCGCCGGAGATCAAGGCGATGGATCTGGATGCGGTCATCAACGAAGAGATCAGCCACTACCCCGGGAGCAGCATCCGCTACGAAAATGCCCCTGGACTGATTCTTGCCGACGACCTCCTCCGGGAAGTCTTCGCAAACCTGATCGGCAATGCCGTCAAACACGGTGGTCCCGATGTCGAGATCACGATCCGGACGGAAGATGCGGGGGGGGTTGTCCGCGTCTCGGTCGAGGATACCGGCCCGGGCGTGCCGGACGACCAGAAGGAGGCGATCTTTCATCGATACGAGCAGCAGAAGCGGGGTGTCGGGGAAGGGCTGGGGCTCTACCTGGTGCAGATCCTGATCGACCGCTACGGGGGGAAGGTCTGGGTCGATGACCGGGTGCCCGGCCGGCCAGATGGGGGGGCGGCGTTCGTCTTCACGCTCCAGAAGGCTTCACCCGTCCCCGGGTAGGATCGCGACCCGTCCGCCCGTCTCCTCGATACGGGGGCCTACGGGCTCACCTGAGCCACCCAATCTTGTAAAAGATCCAGCCGACCCCGAGCATGGCGATCACCGTCCAGACGGTCACCTGCCAGAGGTAGAGGCTGAAGGGGACATCAAGGGTGTTCATCCCGAGCATCTGGCCGACCAGCGTCGGGATCAATACGAGGGCGGAGAGGACGGCGATCACCCGCATCGCCCGGTTCATCTCGTAGGAGACGGTGTTGATGTGGACGTCGATCAGGGTGAGGAGCCCTTCCTGGATGTTCCCGGCGGTCTCGTGCAGGTAGTCCGTCTCGCTCGCGAGGGCGTCGAAGATACTCTTCTGCCCCGCCCATGACCCCGAAACGGAGATGCTCCGCGCGAGGACCGTTGTCACCTCCCGCTCGTGAAAGAGGCTCGAAGCAAGAGCGCTGCTTATCCGCTTGAGGTGGAAGACGGAATCGAGGAAGTTCTTCGGCATCTCGTTGCTCGGGGTGCCCTCGAGGCGCAGCAGCTCGGCTTCCAGTTCCACGAGGATCGCGGCGTAGTTCTCGTTGATCCGGTCGAGGGCTCCGTAAAGGACCCGGGAATGCAGGGGAACCCCGGGAAGGGCGTTCGCACCGAGACCTGCCTGGACCTGCTCGAAGAAGTGGTCGCGTGCCTTCGCGACGGTGGCGATCGTTTCACCCCGGTTCACGACGATGAGCCCGATCTTCGTCACGCCCGGAACCGGGGCACCTTTGCGAACGCGGCTGATCTGTTCCGGCTCCTGCACGAAGATGAGCCGGGTTGCCCCGGCGGAGGTTATCCCCGGGTGGGACGGTCGCATCAGCCGGCTCTCGAAGTAGACGGCGGGAACCCCGAGGAGTTCGGCGAGGATGGGAAAGTCCGGCCGGGAAACCCCGGAGAAGTCGAGCCAGACCCCGGCCGGGGCGCTCTCGAGGTACCGCTTCGCCTCCTCGGAGGTGAGGTCGAGCACGTCTCCGGTCCCCCCCGCCATTCCGCGGATCCGCATCGTCGAGAACGGTGGCGGTGCAGGCTCCAGGGCAGTGACCTCCGGCTCGATCCGCCGCTCCACTGACCGCCCGCCGGCCGCCGCCACCCGAACCACCCGGAGGAGCCGGAGCGCGGGGGACGACCGGGCAAGGGTCGAACCGGCCACCGGAAGCACCTCGAGAGCCGGGAGCGTGATGATGACGAGGTCGAGGAGGTGCCAGCGGTCCAGGAAGTGGCTCACCCGGTTCTCCGCAAGGCCCAGTTTGAGAAAGTACTCGATGACGAAGATGGCGATGATCAGGGTGTCGGCGAGGTTGAAGAACTCGATGACCGGTTCCGGGAGGGCAAAGAGGAGGGGCAGGATGACGATCGGGGCCATCACCAGGCCGAGGAAGATCATCAGGCCGTCGGAGAGGATGCGGTAGACGAGATCCCGTGCGGCCGCCTTTCTCCCCTTCTCCCCCGAAGACCGGAGCCCCTGCATATCGTTCCTCTCCTGATGACCGGACAAGAGCCGCGGATGAGGTGAAGGGGTTTCGTCGTGTATATATACCCTGGGTTGCGGGCCGCTGGAGACTGCCCTGGTGAGCGCAAGAGTTATCCCTTCCGTCTCCAGCAGTCGTTGCATGCCGATAGACGCTTTTCGCATCGACACTCCCGGGCAGGTCCTGGACGACCTCCGGGTTCGGCTCCGCGAGACCCGTCTCCCCGACGAGGTCGAGGGTTCGGGCTGGGACTACGGCACGAACCTCGGTTACATGGAAGAACTGGTCGACTACTGGCTGAACCGGTTCGACTGGCGGGCTCGCGCTCCCCCCGAAGGATATCGACCCGATTCCGCCGCGGGAGTATGCGGAGCGCAACCTGAAGGATATCCGGCGCTGGACGGTGCTTGAACACGGCGGCCACTTCGTGGCGATGGAGTTCCCGGATCTCATGGCCCGGGAGATCCGGGAGTTCTTCCGGCCGCTCTGTGCGACCCGGAGGGAGGCGATCCCGAAAGGAAATCTTCGTAACCCCTGAAGTCGAGCTCCATGCATCGATGGGGAGAACGAGATGCCGAGGCTGGTGCTGATCGATACGGCGACGGGGACGCGGATCCGCCACCGCATCAGGAGCCTGAAGCAGGCTCTGAAGCAGCAGGAGTGGTACGAGACGAAACTCGGGCGGCGGGTGCGGATCGAGAAGGTCTTCGGACGGTAGCACCGCTCCGGGCGGCGGGAAAGAATGATAGTCCTGCCGGACGTACCTGACAATCATGCACGGCGATGCGGCGGAACCGGTCTCGCTTGCGGACGCTATAGCGGCGGCGGAGGTCTCCCGCCGGGAGAAGAAGAAATACCCGGCGATTGCGGCAGGGCTTTCGCTCCTCTTCAACGGCCTCGGCCAGGCCTACAACGGACAGTTCGCACGGGGCGTCCTGGTGCTGCTCGGAAGCCTCCTCGGCCTCTTTGTCATGATCGTTCCGGGGGTGGCGATCTGGGCCTGGGGCGTCTACGACGCCTGGGCCACGGCCCAGCGGATGAACGAGGGGCTCGTCCCCTACCGGGAGACGAGTCCGCTCGAGATCGTCGCGTTCGTGGTCGTCTGGGCGGTGACGATCTTCCTGCTCTCGGCGGCGTCGGCGATGCTGCTCGTCGCGCTGGGGCAGCAGGGGATGCTGTAGGCGATGAGACGAAAGGATAAGGAGATAGCCGACCCTGCGCTGCTCGCCGCGGTTCTTCGCGAAGCGTTCGTCTGCAGGCTCGGGCTTGCCGACGGGAACCTGCCCTACGTGGTGCCGGTGAACTTCGTCCACTCCGGCGGATGCCTCTACCTCCATTCCGCGAGCGAGGGACGAAAGATAGAGATCCTGAGACGGAACAGCCGGGTCTGTTTCGAGACCGAGACCGGCGTGGAACTCGTGCGCTCGGAGAGGGCGTGCGACTTCGGCGCCCGGTACGTCTCCGTCATCGGCACCGGCACTGCGTCGTTCGTCACGGACTCTGCCGGGAAGAGCCGGGTCTTCGACCTCTTCATGGAGAAGTACGCCCGATCCGGGAGCGGGTCATACCCCGAGGCGGCACTCCGTGCGGTGACCGTGATCCGCATCGACGTCGAGACGCTGACCGGGAAAGCGTCCGGCTATACCGAAGAGGAGGTGCGGCGCCTTCTTGCCGGTGAAGCGGCAGGTTCGTGAATCGGGGGAGGCGAACGGCCGGTTATCTCCCGAGGAGCGCGATGCCTTCTCAAATGGGCCGGATTACAGACACCCGGTTGTCGGCGTTGCGGTTACGTAACATTTATATCCCCTTCTGCATTGTATGTATATAGTGAGTAAGTCCTTCCCGAAACGGATGAGGCTACCTTGAGGTAGGTGGGACAAAGTAGGGAAGGGTTCACCATTCTACTTCTGGCGACCCTTAAAAAAATCGAGCGCAATTGTCGTTTTAGGTTCGATAATGCTGTAGTAGGTTTCATCATCATCCCGATACCGCTGGTGGACTGCACCTGCTGCAAAGTCTGCAGCCTGTATGCAGGGTTCTGTTCGAGAATCAACGTGTTCGATGACGAGCTGGTCAAGTGGTGTCGCACAGGGAACGCCGTTGTCGAACATACGGTACGCGAGATAGTCGTCAAAATGGTCACGTTGAAGGCTGTACATCGATTTGTCCATACAGACGTAAATACATCCTTCGATCGTGTACTGGTTGGCAATACTGGATATGAGGGATCCGGTGAGATAATTATAGACGATCTGCTGCTTATCCCTCAACCTGCCGTACACCTGATCCTTCCGGAGCACCGCGTAGGCAATGTCAAGATCACAATCGGCTATGCACTGTAAAATACGGTCCTTAATCAACCCTTTTGTGTTGTTATACTTGAACTCAGGGAGATCTCTGAGTGATTTCTTGAGTTTTCTCTGGCGGATCTTTTTAAAACAGCGCCGAATCGTCTGCTCATCACGGACTACAAGGGCCGCAAGGACAAAATAACGAGACGCCCTTTGTCCAAATCCGAGATCTCCAGATTCATCGACGTATATCTTCACGCAATAGATAATTGGGGGTACTCTTCATAAAGACTGTGAGGATTCACGCACCCTCCCGCCTCACACCGGTGTGTCCTGCGATGCACCTCTCCACCAGGGCCGTCATCACGATATACTTCTGAACACCCGATCTTCAGACTTGTTAGCACAATGAGAAACATTCATATTACCTGATCGACAAACGAGAACCCATGATAGGTCTCCCGGCAAACCGCCTTTTCTGCCTCCTTCTCCTGTCGCTGCTCATCCCGGCCGTGGTCTGCGGCGCACCGGTCACCCGGACGCTCTCGACCGCGGAGCCCGGGGCGGGGGAGGTCGTTACCGTCTCGCTCGCGATCGACGGCATCGACCTCGGCGGAGTGGTCGAGACGCTGCCGGCAGGCTACGCCTTCGCGGGAACCGATCACCCGGACGACCGCGTCCTCGTCCGGGGGCAGAAGATCGGGTTTGTGGTGATGAACGAGACCCGCATAACCTACTCCGTCACCGCCCCCGCCTCCGGGAGCGGGGATATCACCGGGACGTGGGAGGACTTCCTCGGTGAGTCGGACGGGGAGGTAGCCGCCTCGCACGTCGCGGTGGACGGGATCGAGACGGCACCGGAGAGCGGCGGCGAGAAGCCCGCCGCACAGGAAGCCGCATCGCCGTTCGCTGTCATTGCGGCGGTTGCCGCCCTCCTCATCGCCGTGCGGGGTGGCCGGCGATGAAGCGGCTCCTTCTCGTTCTCCTCCTGCTCCTCGCCGTCCCGGCATCGGCGGCAGACGGGATCCCCGGGGACGGCGACGGCGACGGGGTGCTTGCCTCCGGTGAATACGCCTCGGCGGCCCTCGCCTACCTCGATACCACCTATATGGGCGGGGCGGGAGACCTCGACCGGGACGAGATCCAGGACGCCGCCTGGGTCTACGCCCGCTGGGACGGGAAGCCCCGGGAGGTCGTCGATTCGTCGGGGCAGACCGTGACGCTCTACCGCCCCCTTCGCCGGGTCGTGACCTTCAGCGGCGAGTCCCTCGAGACCCTCCGGTCGGTCGGGTTTGATATGGACAGGGTCGTCGCCGTCGACAAGTACAGCCACGAGAAGAAGACCTTCTTTCCCGAGTGCCAAATGAAGGCGAACGTCGGGTCGATCTGGTCGCCCGACATGGAGAAGGTTCTCTCTGTCCGGCCGGACGCAGTCATCCTCTACGCGACGATCAGCACCGCGGCCTGCGACGACATCCAGAAGAGGCTCGGGGCGAGCAGCCCCGGTATCCGGGTCTTCCGGTTCGACTGCTTCAAACCTGCAACTTATGCGGACGAGATCCGCACGCTCGCCTCGATCGTCGACGAGACCGAGCGGGGAGAGGAGTTTGCATCATTTTACGAATCGACGATGAACCAGATCCGGGACGGCGCGGCGGGGATCCCGGAGGACGAGAAGACCCGGGTTTACTTCGAGTACTGGTTCGACTACACGACCGTCGCCGCCAGTGCGGGCTACAACGAGAAGACCGAACTCGCCGGCGGGAAGAATCCCTTCGCCGTCGGAACCGCGGAGTACCCCGTCGTCGACCCCGAGGCGATCCTCGTCGCGGACCCAGAGGTCATCGTGAAACTGGCCGGGCAGGGCCTGGCCGTCGGCGGATACGCAGGCCACGACCCTGAAGCGCTCGACGCGATACGGTCGGCGCTGCTCGACCGGCCCGGATGGTCGAGGATCTCCGCGGTGAAGGACGGCCGCGTCCACGTCATCCACTCCGACATCCTCGGCGGCGCCCAGCACTTCATCGGGACGGCCTACCTCGCGAAGTGGTTCTACCCCGACCGGTTCGCCGGCCTCGATCCGCACGCCGTCCACCAGCGCTACCTCACCGGGTTCCAGGGGATTGACTTCGACCTCGCGTCCGAAGGGACGTTCGTCTACCCGTGACCGGTGCCGCCATGGAACAGAGCGTCGTCATCCAGGAAGGGTATGCCCGGCTGAAGAAGACCCGTGCCCTCTTCGTCGGGGGACTCCTCGCCGCCCTCGCCATCCTCGTCGGCGTCGCGGTCACGCTCGGGTCGGCCGACTTCACCGTGGCCGAGTCCTACCTCGCGATCCTTGCCGGGCTCTTCCCCGGCACGTTCACCGCCCCGGAGATGGCCGGGATCATCGTCTGGGACTACCGGCTCCACCGGGTGCTCTTCGCAGTCTCGGCCGGGTTCGGGCTCGCGGTGGCGGGCTGTGTCATGCAGGGGATCCTCAGAAACCCGCTCGCGAGCCCCTTCACCCTCGGGATCGCCTCGGCGGCCACCACCGGGGCCTCGATCGCGATCGTCCTCGGCGCCGGGGTCGTCGGCGGGGAGTACCTCGTCATCGGCAACGCCTTCCTCTTCGCTTTGCTCGCGGCGCTCGCCATCTACGGGATGGCACGCTACCGGGGGATCGGGTCAGAGACGATGGTGCTCGCCGGTATCGCCATCATGTACCTCTTCTCCGCGGTGACGTCGCTCTTGCAGTACGTCGGCAGCGCCGAACAGCTCCGTGCGGTGGTCTTCTGGACGTTCGGGTCGGTCGACAAGTCCACCTGGCCCAAACTCGCCGTCGTCAGCCTCGTCCTCGCCTGCACCATACCCTACCTCCTCTACCGCGCCTGGGATCTGAACGCCCTCGCGGAAGGAGACGAGGTGGCGGCCGGTCTCGGGGTGCCCGTGGAGCGCTCGATGATCGTCTTCATGGCGATCGCCTCTCTCATCACCGCGGTGATCATCTGCTTCACCGGGACGATCGGGTTCATCGGGCTCGTCGCCCCGCACATCACCCGGATGGCGATAGGAGGGGATTTCCGCACGCTCCTCCCCGCCTCCGGCCTGGTGGGGGCGCTCCTCCTCCTTGGTGCGGACAGCATCGCCCGGAGCGTCCTTGCGCCGCAGGTTCTCCCCGTCGGGATCGTGACCGCGTTCCTCGGCGTGCCGTTCTTCATCTACCTCTTCATGCACCGGAGGGACGCCTGATGCCCCGGATCTCGGTAAACGGCCTCTCGTTTGCCTACCGCGACCGCCGGGTGCTTCACGGGGTCACCTTCTCGGTCGGCGCGGGCGAGGTTCTCGGGCTCGTGGGGCCGAACGGGTGCGGGAAGACGACGCTGATCAGGTGCATCGACGGGATGCTCTCCCCCGGCGGGGGAACGGTGACGCTCGATGGGCGGGAGCTTCGCACGATGCATCGGCGGGAGGTCGCGCAGGCGATGGCCTACGTGCCGCAGTCGGCCGGGAACCGGACAGGGGCGACGGTCTTCGAGACCGTCCTGATGGGGAGGCGGCCCTACCTGAACTGGACGGTGAACAGAACCGACGAGGAGAAGGTGGTTGCCGCGCTCGACGCCCTCGACCTCGGGGATCTCGCGCTCCGTAACGTCGGCGAACTCTCCGGCGGGGAGCGCCAGCGGGTGATGATCGCCCGGGCGCTCGTCCAGGAGACCGGGGCGATCCTCCTCGACGAACCGACGAGCAACCTGGACGTCTGCCACCAGATGGGGGTCATGGAGGTTCTCCGCGGGCTGGCCGGGGAGAAGGGCCTCTCGATCGTCATCGCGCTCCACGACCTGAATCTCGCCGCCACCTACTGCCACCGCCTCATGGTGATGAAGGCCGGGGCGGTCTACGGCTACGGGGCTCCGGAAGAGGTCCTCACCGAGGAGATGCTCAGGGCGGTCTACGGCATCGAAGCGGTGGTGAAACGGGATCTTGCGGCGCCCTATATGGTTCCGGTCAGGCCGGGCGGCCTCAGGGGAGGGGTGTAGAACCCCTACCTCCCCAGATGCTTCAGCGCCTCCTTCGCCTCCATGACCGGGTGCATCTCGGTATAGCCGAGATCGCCCCAGGGATAACCTGCTTTCAGGAGGGCTGCGGAATCTTCCACCTCGACCAGCCGGAAGACCGTGTTGCTGCCGAGATCGAGCCACTCGTTGATCACGACCATCCCGTCCGGAGCTTTCTCCGCGGCCCGCATCTCCATGACCTCGCCGGTTCTCCCGGGCTCCCAGGTGAAGATATTCATGAACTGCATGCCAAACCACCCATTCCGTCTCCCGCCCGGCACGCCGGGTGGAGTAAACCGGCGTCAACGGGCTCCAGGTATAAATACCTGGTGCAGGGCGGAGCCATCCATTACGCAGACCGCCTCTTAACGGCGGCAGCGATGACCATGGCGGTGACGGCGGAGATGACAAGGAGGACGACCGTGTACTGGTCGGCCGTCCCCACGACCGCGACCAGGAGGATGGAGGTCAGGGGCGCCCCGAGGGCGAGAGTGAGGGCCGCAACCTCGATGCAGAGGACGAAGATGCCGACCGGGATGCCGGGGAAGACGAGGTTCAAAGCGAGCCCGATCAGCGTCGACGAGAAGATGATCGGAAAGAGGGGGCCGCCGATGTACCCGCTCTTGAACGAGAGCGCGAGCAGGAGGACCTTTAAGATTGCTACCCCAAGCAGCATCCCGACCCCGAGCCGGGCCGGGTCGGCGATGATCCCGTGCAACTGGGCCTCCCCGGAGAAGAGCACCTCCGGGACGAAGTAGCCGGCACACGCGATGACCGCCCCGGCGGCGAGGACGCGGGTGATGACCGCCTCCCCGAAGACCCGATCCATCACCGTCCCGGCGGCCTGCATGGCGACTCCTGCAAAAACCGCGAGGAGCGATCCGAAGATACCGAGGGCGATCGCACAGAGGATGTAGCCGGGATGCAGCCCGCCGATCGGCTCGAACGGGATGCTCCGCGCGAAGGAGGGGAACCCGAGGAGCAGGTAGAAGAGGTAGCCGACGGTGCCGGCGAGCAGGTTCCAGGTGAGGAACCGGAAGGCGTTCCTGTTCCCGCCGACCTGGAACTCGGTGGCGAAGACCCCGGTAAAGAGCACGCTGCCGACGATCCCGTTGAACGCCGATGCCAGGGCGGCGACGTCGAACCCGAGCGCGGCCCCGGGCGACTCGATCCCGAGCCGGTCGCGGACGTACGAGGAGACGTAGCCGACAAGAACGGTGATGGTTCCTTCCGGCCCGACGCTTGCCCCGGAGAGGAGCGAGAAAAGCGACGAGAGGAGGGCGCCGGGAAACGTCCGGTAGTCGGGTCTCTCGCCTCCGCCTCGGAGCGATTCGGTGAACCCGCCGTGGATCACATCGGGTGCGTGCAGGTACCTGCGGCAGAGGCCGACGAGCAGCGAAAACAGCAGCACCCCGGCCGGAACCGCCCAGGGGGTGTCATGCATGAAGCCGTCCTCGGACCAGACGGCGTTCTCGAGCAGCCCGTAGAGACCCAGGTAGGCGGCCGTAAAGACGATCGCGACTACGGCGATGAGGACGATCTGCCAGAGGGCCGGGGTTCGTCCCCGTTCGTCGGGCAGCGCTCCCGAACCGTCTCCAGTGACGGGCATAGCAGGCACGGCATCACCGTTTGGGGTAGTTGTGCGGCCGGCTCCACCCGCCCACCGAAAAAAAGCAGCCGTTCCCCGGACTGCCGTCCGGGGTTACCTCCGCCGGGGCCGCGTCTCGACCCGCTCGGTCGTCACGACATCGGGCGGCGGGGTCTCCGTCCGCTTCATGGCTTCCGCCTCCTCGCGGGTCGGCGGGGTTATGCTTCCGGCCGACTGGATGAGGCTGTAGTCCGCTTCCCGGGGCCAGTGGTCTTCATCGAAGCCCGGCAGGTCGTCCAGCCGCTGCTTGTCGATGTTCACGACGAAGTTGTCGTCGCCGGGGCGGTAGATCACGGCTTCCGGCGGGACAGCAAACCTCTTTGCCGCCATCCCGAGCACGCCGCCGTACCTGAGCACCAGGTAATCCACCTTGCCCTCGGGGAACCCAATCCGCATATCCGAGATCTCCCCGAGGTCATCTCCCTCCTGGTTGATCACGTTCTTGTCCAGGATGTCGTCGGCCGACATGAACCACTCCTCGCCGGCCGTTCGCGTCCTGCGTTCGAGAATTACCTCCGATCTCTCCTGCATCTTCTTCAACTCCATCGCCCCCATATCCAGGGGAAACATCCCACAGCGGGGGCGTGCACTGAGTGCCGGGAGTCCTTAAAATGATTTGCACACCGTGCCCGGGGGGCAGCCCGACCTCACGGGAGGGGCGACCCCTGCCAAAATGGGCACAGGAAAATCCCATGTACCAAAAAATAAGCCACATACGAAGCCTGAATGAAATGGATGAAGTTATTACCGGGTGCGTCAATCCCCTCTTCATGGGGCCTACTGTCAAACTGGATCTCACCACAATCCTTCAGGCAACAGGCGAGTTGCAGCATTTTCTTGACCTCGGGGCGGCCCGCCTGCGAGCGGAAGGGCCGTTGCCGGAAGAGGCATCCGAGGAGCTGATATTTACCATGGCCGATGAACTTGAGGATCACCTGCGGGCGATGCGAGACCGGCGGGGGTCCGCGAGCATCAACGATCTCCAGGGCTGGACGCAAGCCTGGATAGACGAGCAGCAGGAAGCGCTCGCCCGAAAACCGTCGCAGGGCGGCGATCGGGGGTAACCGCCCGGCGGCTTCGCCGGGGCTGCCCCCGGAGAGACCCCATGATTTATCAGCACGCGCACCCATGCGCACCCGATGCCTCACTTCGACCTCTTCTTCAAGACCGAGGATCTGCGGCGGAGGCTTGAGCCGCACCTCCGGCTCATCCCGCCGTACTTCCAGTTCACCGTCCGGACGGGCACCCCGGAGGTCCGCTACTTCGACCAGAAGGATCCTATGTGGAAGGGCTTCCCGTTTCCGGTCCCTGACGGAACCGTCTACGTCTTCGACGACGATATTCCCGCCCGAGCGCTCGGGGGCGGGATGCAGAACCGGGCGAGCATCCGGGTCGCACGCGAGGACACGGACGACGAAGCGCTCATCCTCCGCATCTGGCACGAGGTTCTCCACGCGGTCGGGCAGCCGGCGGACGATCTGGTCAGGCGGGCGGGCGAGTGGCAGAGCCTCTCCGACCGGCTCATGTGGGCGGCCTGGCAGTCGCTCTCCCGGCCGATCGACGTGCCGTTCTGGCACCGGAAGTTCTACGCGTGGCTGACGGAGCGGGCGGCGAGCGGAGCGGGGGGAAGGTAAAACCACGGCCGGGATGCGCCCCATGCGGCAATCAGGAACTATGCCTGCCGACAAATTATATCAACAGGCGAAACGAATCTGTGAGGATGAGATCTCTCGCGATTTCACTCACAGTCCTGCTTGTTCTCGGCCTGTCTCTGCTCTCGGCCGGTTGCATGCAGAGTGATTCCAGTGCCGCTGTCCTGACACCAGAGATTACCACCGTACCAGAGGCAGAGTACACCTCGAACGAGACGCTCGTCGCCTTCGTCGAGAGCGCGGGTGCCTATGTGCAAGAAAACGGCAAGGAGGCCGCCCTTGCCGAGTTCAACGACCCGAACGGAAGGTTCGTCCAGGGTGAACTCTATATCTACGCGTATGACTTCAACGGCACCACCCTCGCCCACCCGGTGAACCCCGAGAAGGTCGGCGTCAACCGCCTGAATGAGACCGAGGGGAATGTGGGGGCGTTCCTCCGGGAGATGAACGATGCTGTCAGGAACGGGGACGGTTTCGGCCGGATTGCCTACATCAACCCCACGCGTGACCGGACGCTCGAGTCGAAACTGGCGTACGGGGTGCAGGTGGACGAGGATTGGTGGCTCGGCTCCGGGATCTACACAGGGTCCGTCGATCTGCCCGAGGCAGCAAACCCGACGGTCCGGGCCGATTACCCCGGGATGGTCGGCGTCTGGAGAGCGGACGACGGCGTTGTGTACTTCCTGAATGACACGATCGACGAGGTGCTTGCCGGAGAGAACAGATGGGTGGTCACCGCGCAGGACGACCGGGTCATCAGCGGGTTCAAGGTCTTCTCCCTGCCGGATGGAACGGTGGAGAACCAGACGTTTGTAGGCATATTCGATCCCAACAAAGAGACCATATCGTTCATCGACCAGCCGGGAGGATGGGCGACGGGAACCCTGGCCGATCAGGACACCCTCTACATCGCCTGGACGAACCCGGGCGGTGATACGGCAACGGTGGTGGGCGCTCTGACCCTGCACCGGGATACCACAGCGTGAACGACCCCTCCGCTTCCAGAGAGGGCCTTCCCGCGCGTGCCGCCGGGCCGTGCGGGGATACATTCCTTCCCATTTTGATGCGGGCCGGACGACCGGGGACATCCTCGCCTTCAATCCGGAATACTCCCGCCGCACCTGCATTTTTATGAATAACCCCGGAGAAATTATGATCGATGAGAATGCCGTACGGGAACCGGTCCGGGAAGGATAACGAGGCAGGAGTCACGGCGATCTCGCCGGACGAGTTCTCGCAGAGGCTCGAATACACCCGGGCCGAGGCGGAGAAGATCCTCAATGCGGCAGAGAACGATCTGGCCACCCTTACCGGGGTGAAGTGGAGTCTTGAGTACACCTCGCCCATCCTCGGAGCGGCGATCCTGATCAATCTGGGGCTTTTACTCGCATACACCGGGGAGTACTACCTCTACTGGATCATGGCGTCCTTCATATTCCTGATGATAAACCCCTTTCTCCTCCTGCTTCCGACCGATACGGGGGATCTGAAGTCCTACATCAGGTATTTCTACGATCTCAAGAATCGCGAGCGAAAGAGCCTCGAGGAGATCATCTCGTGGGAGAGTCTCGAAAAGAGCGCCGCCGTCCCGGCCGAGGCGATAGAGGCGGTCAGACGGCTCACGCAACAGAGGAATTCCCTCTACGAACTCGGCTGGAACCTCTTCTTCATCAACTGCCAGCCGCTCGCCCCGGGCTTCCTGGTGCTCTTCACCCTCTCCTCGGTCTTCGCACTTGCAGGCTGGCTCTTGAACGGCGCGTTCGAACCGCACTCCGCCGTGATCGTCGTCATCCAGTCCGCCGCAATCGTCGTCTTCTATGTCGCGATCGTGTATGTGCAGCCGTACTCGCGGGGCTTCTTTGCGGGGATACTCGGGATGCAGTCCCGCATCAAAGAACGGTATAACGAGGCCTGGATCCAGGGGCTGAAGTATGCCCTCACCGCCACCGTCGTGACGACCGTCGCCGGCATCATCTCCATCGCGGCGATCGTCCTCCCGGGGGTGACCTACAACAGTTTCACCGCCGTCGAAGCCGATATCGAGCTCGGGGCCGGCATCTTCGCTCTCATCTTTCTGACGCAGATGATCGTCGTGCGGCACCTGCAGGGCGGTTACAGCCGCACGCTCGTCCACTCCCTCCTCTCATCCCGGATCGAGATGATCCGCGGGAAGGTGCTCCCGGCCGTCGAAGACCTCGCCCGGGCATCGCGGAACGACACCGTGACCCCGCAGACGGCGCAAGACCTCGAGAGGATAACCCTCGACCTGACCCGGTGCCGGGCGCTCAAGATCGACTACGCATCGCTCTTCGGCTACTTCCCGGTCGCTATGGTGACGCCGGACGTCGGTGTCCTCATGCGTGTTGCCGGAACGGTGGGCGGCGGGCGCGGAAGAGCCCGGGCCGACGAGGCAGCCGCGTAGCCGGGTGCCTGCAGGGTTCCCGACAATTCCCGGTAAATTCAAGGCCGGACGATCCTCATCAACGTCCGCGATGCCGCCCCACGCATAACCGGCCCCGGCTGTTTGGACGAAGGATATCCGCCCGTCTACGCGCCCGTTCCGGTATCGCCACCCTCTCCCGGATTCGAGAGTCCGCCTGATTTTCCGCTCGGTCGTATACCTGCAGGAAATCATCATCTCCAGGGCCTTATTTCTGAAACAACCGCTTGATACCGGATGGAAATAGGAACGCCGCCCTCATTACAGGGGGGTATGTATATGAAGGAAAACGATGAATAGAACCAGTCAAAGAAGGAGCAGAGTAATCGTATGCCGACGAGCAAGAAACAGATGGAGAAACTGAACCGGGCAAAGAAGGCCAAGGCAGAAGGACTCGCGCAGCAGGCGGCCGAGGGCAGCGAGGCCGCCAAGAAGAAACTCAAGAAACTCCAGAAGAAGATCAAGTGAGCCGCCCGGGATAGCCACTTTTTTACCGTCGTCTACGGTCAATTCGACGGACAGAGCGCCCGGTCGAGACCGCGATCATCCTTGATGGCGTATCGGGGCGGCGAGGTTCCGGCCCGACACCCCGGAACCCTGTACGACGCCGATTGGCGCGAAGCACAACTCTTATTCCCGCGAAAAAATCACACTCCTTGTGAAGCACGTTCTTCTGACCCTTCTCCTGATCGCCGTTCTCGCCTGCGCGGGGTGCTCCGCCCCGTCCGGGACGGCGACCCTCGATCCCGTATCGCAGCCGCCCGAAAGCGAGTTCGTCCTCAACGAATCCGTCCATCCGGGCGACGACTTCTACGCTTACGTGAACGATCCGTGGATAGCGGAGCACCCTATCCCGGCCGACAAGCAGTATTACACGACACTCACCGCGATGCACGATGATGTGGACGACGATCTTCATACCCTCTTCGAGGAGGCTGCAGCGGCTCCGCCGGGGAGTGTTGATCGGAATACCACCCTCCTTGGAACATTCTACCGGTCGGGCATGGATACCGATGCGATCGACCGGGAGGGACTCTCCGGGATCTCCGATCTCCTCGCGGCGATCGATGCGATCGACTCCCGTGCCGACCTGACCGCGACCACGGTCGTCCTCCTGGAGCAGGGCTTCCTCCCGGTCTACTTCTACGGGGCCGGAACCAACCCCGAGAACAGCAGCGAGATGATTCCGTACCTCTACCAGGGCGGGCTCGGGCTGCCGCAACGGGACTACTACCTCCGAAACGACAGCGAGAGCGTGGAGCTCCAGGACGCCTACCGGGAGCACATCGCCCGGGTGCTGGTGCTCGCCGGCGAGTCCTCAGAGCAGGCCGCCGCCGGCGCAGAGGCCGTATACGCCATGGAGAAGGCCCTTGCCGCCGCCCACCTCAGCTCCGAGGAGGGCCGCGACCCGCAGAAGATCACGAACATCCACACCCTCGCCGAACTGGAGGAACGGTACCCCGCGGTCGGGTGGGAGACCCTCGCCGCCATCCCGGGCTCCGGGCCGGTCGAGGAGGTGCACGTCTACCAGCCGGGCTACGTGGAGGAACTCGATTCCCTGCTCGTGACCGCGCCGCTCGAAGACTGGAAGGTCTACCTGCGCTACCGGCTGATCGACCAGGCGTCCCCTTACCTTGGGGCGCCGTTCGAGGAGGAGCACTTCGCCTTCTACGAGACGACGCTCTACGGGGTTCCCGAGATGAAGCCCCGGTGGCAGCGTGTCGTAGCGGCGGAGAGCGAGCTCCTCGGCGACCTGGTGGGCCGGGAGTATGTCGCCCGGTACGTCGATCCCCGGACACGCGATATGGTATCGGAGATGGTCGTTGCCATCCGCGAGACCTTTGATGAACGGATAACCGATCTTACCTGGATGAGCGAGCCGACGAAGGCCGCGGCCCACGAGAAACTTGCCGCCATGGGGGAGAAGATCGCGTATCCCGACCAGTGGACGGACTACTCCGGGCTGAACCTCTCGGACTCATACGTGGAAAACGTCCGTGCCGCAAAGGCCCATTCCTTCATCCACGGTCCCGAAGGGCTTGAGAAGGTCGGCGGGCCGGTCGACCCGGGCACCTGGTTCATGCCCCCGCAGACGGTGAACGCCTTCTACGACCCGACCAGGAACGAGATGGTCTTCCCCGCGGCCGTCCTCCAGCCGCCGCTCTTCGACCCCGATGCGGATCCCGCCTTCAACTACGCGGCGCTCGGCTGGATTGTCGGGCACGAGATGACGCACGGTTTCGACGACCAGGGAAGGCAGTACGACAAAGACGGAAACCTGAAGGACTGGTGGACGGAGGAGGACGCCGCGAACTTCAACGACCGGACGGCCCTGCTCGTCGCCGAGTACAACGCGTTCGAGGCGCTTCCCGCCCTTTACGTCAACGGCAACCTCACCCTAGGGGAGAACATCGCCGACCTCGGCGGCCTGACCATGGCCTACCACGCCTGGAAGAAGGCGGAGAACGTCTCGGCCGACTCCGCCGCGGACCGGCGGTTCTTCCTCGCGGCCCCCCGCCTCTGGAGGGCGAACGACCGGGGGGATTCGCTCCGGAACCTGGTGCTGACCGACCCCCATTCCCCGGAGAAGTTCCGGGTGAACGGCGCTCTCTTCAACATCCCGGAGTTTTACGAGGCGTTCCCGGAGATCCAGCCCGGCGACGCCCTGTACCGGGAGGTCGAGGAGAGGCCCGTCATCTGGTGACGGGCTCTGTATACTTTTTTGTCCCCCTGCACCAGCCGTGTCACGGGCGAAACGTTTAGGATAGGTTATATACATCGAAACCAATGATATAATATTTTCCATTGGGAAATGTCGTTGATTCTGCGATATCGCAGATTCCGGAGGAGATTGGCCAAATATTTCCAAATTGGAAGGCTTTTCAGGGGTGTTGAACAGTAATGGCAGACAGTGACAAAGTGAACGAAATTTTTGGCAGGTGCAAAGAGGTCGCATCCGTTGCCGCCGATAAGGCAACCGTGGCGATCGACTCTGCATCGGCCAGCGTTTCAGCGGGTATCAAGGAGATGCGCGAAGAATCTGCGGCATCTCCGCGTACAGACGACGGCAGCTATGCCCGGGACGGCGAGGGCCGTGCAGCGGCTGAGGCAGGCGAGTGCGTCCTCTCCGGCGAACTCGCCATCTCCGGTGCTGCGGACGATGCAGCGGGCATACCGGTCAGGCATACCGCGGGCGAGGTCATGAAAGGATGCGTGCTACAGAGGATCAACGGCTTCAAGAGCGGTTTGCAGAATAAAAAACTCCTGATCACCGCGGGAACCATGGCCCTGGTCTGGTTTGCCCTGACCATCCTTCCGGCCCTGGGGTTCAACCCGGCTCCCGTGCAGTCCCTCTCCTTCCTGACCTTCGCGCGGGGCGGGCTCTCCGGCGGCGTGCCGGGGCTCATTGGCGGCCTCATCGGGAAAGGGCTGATCGCCTACTTCGCGACGCTGCTCATCGTCGGCGGGATATCCGGTGAGAGCATCGTAGCAAACGTTCGCTCTCTTGCTGCAAGGTTCTCCGGGCAGAAATGGGACGCCGCATCGATCTCTCCTCTTCTCATCGGCGGCGGCGCGGCCCTCTTCGTCTACAACTTCCTTGCGGGAACGTCGTCGATCATGAACTGCATGGTGGGGGTCGTGGCGTTCCTCATCGCCGCCCGTGCGCTGGCGAACCGGGCGGGCTGCGTGCGGCAGGTCTTTGCCGCAGTCTTTGCGAGAGAGGGCAGGGCCGACTCCGGGCTGGTCACGCATGTGATGGCGGGATGGGCCGGAGGGTTCGGTCTCGGCGTCGTCCTCTCCGTCTTCGGGGGATACACCTGTTACATCGCCGGGTTCCTCCTTCTGGCGGCCGGTGCCGTCCTCATGGTTACGGTTCAGAAGCAGGCAGGAGGTGTCCCGGCATGAGGCCGATGGCGAGACTGCTGCTTGTCCTCCTTGCAGCCTTCTTCCTCTCCGGAACCGCGGCTGCAAGCTACTCGCTCACCGATACCAACAGTTACGACTACAAACTGGCGAGCAAGTACATCCACAGCATGGAAGACGAGGGGTTCGTCGTCGAGATGCCGATCGGCGTCTACAAGAAAGGGACGGACGAACTCCTTGCGACCGAGAACACGCTGCTGATCATCGGCAACCTCGGAAAGATTGACCCCGAGGCTGAACGGCTTGTCCTGACCGAGATCCCGACAGACGTCTACAGTTACACCTATCAGGGCGACGCAGGCGGCGGCGAGATCAGGACGAGTACGGGAGAAGTCACCTGCGGCCGCTACATGTTCACCGAGTTCGGCCTCACCACGAAGTACAAGACGGTGAGCGAGTATGCCAGCTACTTGAAGACCGAACTCGAAAAATCGGTCGAGACTTCCAGCGCAAGGATCGAGTACGTGGATACGACCATAAACGGACACCGCGTCGTCGGCGTGCGCGAGTTGACGGACGACTCCAACTGGGCGGCCGGCGGCGGCTCCATGGACAACCACCTGGAGAACACGTTCACCTACTACGTGATCCGTGAGGACTTCTACCCGACGGGCTCGGGGCTCGCCCACATCAGGTTGCGCGGTCATGTCGGCCTCGAACATGACAACGGCCGGTCATTGACGTATGATCCGTATCCCTCGGAGAACCAGGTAGCTATAGCACTCTCCGAGATGAAAAGGGCGTACGAGGATGCGAACAAGGTCATGGACTCGATCATCGCCGATGCGGCGAACGCAAAGGGAACGCTCATCGTCGGGAACTACGAAGAGGTCTTCGGCGGCTACGGCGGCGGCAGCTTCTCCATCGATACCCCGGGCGGGGGTGCCGGTGAGAGCGATTACGGCATACCGCTCGCGGTTATAACCGGGATCGGTGCCGCGGGAGCCGCGGTTGCGGGCGCTGCAGCGGCGGCCGGCGGCGGTGGCGGCAACGGCGGCAGCGAGACGGAGCGCACCAGCACCTACCGGATGAGGATCCGCAAAGACTTCGAGGATTATATCGTCTGCGGAAAGAGCCCCGAGACCATCTACGCCCAGATGATCGAGATCACCGCGGAAGGCCAGACGATCGAGCGTGACGACCTCACCGCGACGCTCTCGATAACCTCCGGCGGCGGGCTCCGGGTCGAGGATCAGACGCTCGCCGGCAGTTACATGGGAGCGTTCGTATCTGCGGACGAGAACGAACTCGCGGAGGAAGGCATCGTCAGGGTGGCCTACACCGGAAAGGGCGGGTCGTTCACGAACAACATCCACTTCCGGATCATCGGCGAGCCGAGGATCAAGTTCCCCGAGCAGGGGGCGGCGATGGACATGCGGCTGAACGTCCTCTACGGCGACGGGCTGACCTACGACGTCGAGGTCGAACTCGTCGACTTCATAGAACCGCCCAAGGAGGTCACGATCACCCAACTCGACGAGGCGCCGTTCACGAGCTCGCTAGAGAAGATCGACGATACGCACTACATTGCAAAGATCGTCAACACGAGCCCGCTGCCCGAGAAGGGAGCGCCGGTGACGAGATACGGCGCCAGAGTCATCGCCACCTGCGAGGATGACGAGATCGTCGAAGAAGCGTTCACGGTGATCTTCTATCCCGAGGGCATCAGCGTCACCGACGTCGTCTACGACGACGAGGGACACGCCCAGTTCGCGGCCTACGACGATCTCGACACCGAAGAAGACGACGTTGCAGCGACCGGATTCATCGTGAACCTCGCCGTCAGGGTGACCGAGAACGAGAAGGAAGTGGTGAAACTCCTGGACGGGACGGAGTACGCGCCCGAGTTCGGCGAGCTCAAGGGAACCGACCAGAGGACGGAGGTCCTTGCCTCGAGGTTCAAGTACACCATCGAGAAGAAGCCGGACAACACCAACAAGGCCTACAAGTTCACCCCCGCCCAGCAGATCGGCGAGGACGAGAGGAACCCCTACTTCCTGGAACTCCCGATCACCTGCGAGTACGGCGACGAGACCTATGAACTCGATCTCCCGATCCGCCTCATCGGCGACAAACTCGGGGTGCGCAAGGATCGCGAGACCGAACTTGCGAACTTAAAGAAGAGGATCCAGAAGTTCGGCATCAATCCGGACACCGCCCGGTTCCTGCGGGAGAACGTGCAGAACTTCAATGCCGCCGAGCTCCGCCTGATGAGCAAGAAGATCGTCTACGACTCGATCGTCTACTACACCCAGGAGTCGGCGGACTTCATGGAGACCGCCGAGACCATGGACGACTGGATCACCTTCCTCTCCGTCGTGAAGTGGTTCGGCGATCAGGCGTTCTCGTACCTCATGACCATCTACACGGGGCCCGCGGGAGAGGCGATCCTCACCCCGACGAAGGAGCTTACGGTCGAACTGATCGGCGAGATGTCGGCCGACCTCTTCATGGGCAACGGGGTGAACTGGGACGAGATCAAGGTCGGTGTGCACATCTCCGAGATGATCGAGAACTACACCAAGTCCTGCTTCGAGGATCTCGGGAAGGCAAACCCGAAGAAACTCGCCCAGGTGATCGCAGGGCTCTGCGTCTTCAATCTGGTGCGCCACTACTCCTTCGATCTCGACGAGAACGGCAAACGCAGCCTGTATAACGCGATCATCTCGTCGTTCTCCGACATCTCGCTCGAGTTCTTCTCGAACAAGTTCTCGGGCTTCCTCAAGGGCAAGGTCAACGACCCGAAATCGGGCCTCTCCAAGCTCCTGAACTCGTCGGCAGCCAGGATGCTCGAGGACATGATGCCGGAGGGCAAACTCGCGGTTCCGGGCGTGAACACCCTCACGGAAGACGTGGCGGTAGGCCCTATCCTCCAGAAGTACGTGGAGGGGCTCTTCGGCTTCGGTGCGTCCTATGTGACGCAGGAGTTAGGAACGGCGGCTGCCGAGACTCTCTATGTGAAGGTGAAGGTCGGCGTCCCCAATTCGGACCGGGAGATCGACTGGTATGTCTTCATAGACCCGATCAAAGCGGCCGACAAACTCCTGGACTACATCTTCACGTCGCTCTTCGAGAAGTTCCCGTTCCCGACCGCGGAACTGGGAGAAGCCTCCAAACCTCGCGACCCGCTCTACATGGATCCGAAGACCAACCAGCGGATCGGATAATCCTCTTTTTTTGAGTGGTTGCCCGGCACTCTCGGGCAGCAGGGAACCGTCTCGCGAAGGGGTGTCGCGGGCGGCGCCACGCAGATTTCGCGAGACTATATGATCATTGCGGGTACCGTGTTCTTTACCGCTGTTTGTGATATTATTTTTCCTTAAATCCCAGAATCCGCCAATATTATTCACACCCGGCGGTTTTCTTTACTAATATTTTTTATACAAGATATTTCATTCACTATTATGCAATCCCTATCGAACTGTTGTCGTCTCCTTCTCATCTTCGGGCTCCTCATGCTCTGCGTTCCGCCGGCAGCGGCGCAGGCCGGCTCGCATACCACACTGCAGGTCTACACGGATGAGACTGTTCTCGGTCGAATCGTCTCGATCACCCCGGCTTCGGATGTCGGTGCGTATTCCATCACCATCACGCGCGGCACGAGCGTTCAGCCTGCCGGCGTGGGCGACACACTCCGCCATAAAGATATCATCACCCTGCAGCGCGGCTCGTTTGCAGACATCCAGCTCGTCGACAGGAGCGATACGACGATGCTCGGCGGAGGCACCGGGGGAACCGCGATCCTGATCGAACGGGCAGGCGGCAGCTCCGGACAGGCGGCGGCTCCCGAGGTGACGGAAACCCCGTCGGGCAGCGGGATAATTTACGTGGATTACGGACAAACTGAAGCAGGAACGGTGACATCTATTCAGGGCAGAGCGGAGATCCTTAGAAATGCCCGGATCTTTCCTGTATATAGAGGAGATAGCCTGCTTGTCGGCGATACCCTGTTTATCAGAGAGGGTGTGGTGACCGTTGAGATCTGGGACTCCGGGACAAGGACGATCTATGAGGGAGGGATACTCAGCGTTGAACAAAGAGCGAAACCCCAGGAACTGCTCGAACCGGTCTTCACCTTCTTCAACGATCTAAAGAATTCCCTTGAACGCGCTCTGGGATTTGAAGTCAGGGTCCCAACCGACACAGCCGGGGTCCGGGGATAACGGGATACGGGGGAGGAGCCCTCCTCCGGCTATTTTTATCGCTACGACCGAACCGGTCAGCGCTTCGTGCGGCGGTCGAGGTCTTCAGCCGCCGCCCTGAACTCTTTTAGGCGGTCTTCAACCGATCCGTCGGCGTCGCGAAGGGTCACAAGCCTGCCGCAGCCGCCGCAGACGATCGGTCTGTTCTCTTGCAGGTGCTCGACCGTAACCTGAAGCGGAAGATTGCAGTCCGGGCAGCGTATCGTTGGTATGGGGTGGGTTCCGGGGTTCATATTCAGGATTGCGGACGTTGATGGAATAATCTTTTCATACGCAGTTTCTTACCGCTCTAATCCTGTCAAACCGGATTACGATGCGCTCTCCCCACCTCCGCCACGGGGATCTTCGCGGATTCCGCGGGGGATCGCCAACCGCAAGCCGACGGGATTGCATACACTCCGCTCTCACCCCTGCTCATCCGGTCTCGAGTGGAACAACGACGAATCATCGATCACGGCAATCTGCTACTGTATTCAGGTGCACTTCCTTCATGTCGCATTACGGACAACTGAATAAGGCATGGTTACACCGTTCAGACCAACGAGATGGACGCTGCTTTTCCTCCTGCTTGCAGCCATGATGGTTCTCATGGGAGGAGCTGCAGTCGCGCCGGCTCTACCGTTGATCAGCGAAGCATTTCCCGATGAACCAGAAGCCACGATCTCCATGATCATTACACTTCCCGCGCTTGCGATAGCCCTCACCGGCTTTTTCGTCGGAGAACTCTCGGACAGGATCGGTAAAATACCGGTCCTTGCCGTCTCTGTTGCTATCTTCTCCATCGCGGGATGCTCCGGATATTTCCTCACCTCCTTACCCGCAATACTGGCCGGGAGGTTCATCCTCGGGATCGGCATCGCCGGGATCATCTGCACGACGTCCGCCCTGATCGTCTGTTATTACGATGGGATCTCCCGCACCAGGGTGCTCGGATACCAGGCGGCCGCAATGGGCATGGGAGTGGTGGTCCTCGAGACCAGCGGCGGTTATCTCGCAGGGATATCCTGGCGTGCGGCGTTTCTCATCTATCTGGTCGGTGTCGTCATTCTCGCGGGCGTTCTCCTGACGATGAGGGAACCCGCTCGCGTGAACGTCGAGAAGACGGCGGGAGCACCCGAAGAGACCTTCCCGGCCTCCCTCCTCCTCCCTGCATATGCAACCGTGTTCCTCGGGAACCTGCTCTTCTTTCTGGTGCCCACGAAGTTCCCGTACCTGATTGCGAATCTGGATGCAGCGCGGATCCTGGGCGAAAACTTCGCGCTTACCGCCGGGATATTCCTCGGAGCCATGGGCTGCGCCTCCTCGCTCGTGGGACTCGTTTACGGGAGAGTTGCCTGGAGGTTCCACCGGTATACCCTGCTCACCCTCTGCTTTGCCTTCTTCGGAACCGGTCTGTGCGGCCTCGGGTTTGCCACGTCGCTTCCCGCCGTCGGGGTCTCCGTGATCCTCGTCGGTCTGGCCCAGGGCATCCTGATGCCGACGATCCTGAGCTGGATCGCCGCGATCACGCCGAAACCGTTCATCGGCAGGGCAAGCGGCGGGTTCTCGGTGACCATGAACCTCGGCCTGTTCGTCTCCACGCTTGCCATGGTGCCGGTCATCGCGGTTGTCGCGACCTACGGCAACCTCTTCCTGGCGTTCGGATCTGCGGCGTTTGCGCTCGCTCTGCCGTATCTTTTCTCGATGGTGAAACGGCAGTTTGCCCCGCCGGGGGTTGCCGTCGACGTGAAGCCCGGGGCGGAGTGAAACCTTTTTTTGCGGGGTTCTGTAGTTCAGGTTGTGCTAAAAACCGGGTCCGGTTGAGTACGAGAGCGTTGTCATCACCCTCCGCCGGGCGCACCTCTGCGATCACGGGGAGGGCGTCCCGAACCCCCCCCTGCATCGCCGCCCGGCTCATCATACCACCGGCGCATGGCGGGGCCGGACAGTTATGCAACCTTTTTTTAATAGGCGACGTATCGAGAGTCCGCACGAACATCGCAACCATTATCTCCCCTGTTACGTGATCCTTTTACGATCCACCGTGAAACCCGGCAGAACCCTGATAACCACGATCACCCTTTTCATCGCAATCCTCTCCGTCGTCTTCGCGGGCTGCAGCGCGACGGGCGAGCAGTCGCCAGTATCGCCTCCCGCCACGCCGGTTGCCGCACAGGCCTCCGACTGCCCGGCGCTCGTGTTTACGGATCGGGAGTTTGCGTTCGAACTCCAGCGGACACTCGGCGCCTCGTATTCGGGAGAGGCCGATATCGGCGAGTGCCTTGCCACTGCGTCCAGGATCAGGGAAGGGGACTTCGAGAGCTGGTATGGCGAGTGGAAAGCGACCGCAGACAACTTCAGGGCGGCGGGCGACGAGAGTCTCGCCGCCGGGCACAGGGTCACCGCGATGGAGGCATACTACCGGGCCGCGACGTATTACCGGACGGCCGAGTTCTTCCTGCACGGCAACGCCACCGATCCCCGCATCGTGGAGACGTGGGGGATGAGCCGGGAAACGTTCCGCAACGCGCTCGCGCTCGACGCCGTCCCCTACGAGATCGTCGCCGTCCCGTACGAGAATACCACGCTGTCGGGCTACTTCTATGCGGTCGACGACTCCGGCAGACCCCGGCCGCTGCTCATCGTCCAGACCGGCTTCGACGGCTGCCAGGAGGAACTCCACCCGTACGCGATGGAGGGGATCCGGCGCGGATACAACGTCCTGACGTTCGAGGGGCCGGGCCAGGGCGAAGTGATACGGGTTCAGCAGATCCCGTTCCGCCACGACTGGGAGAAGGTGATCGGGCCCGTCGTGGACTACGCGGTGAGCCGGCCCGACGTCGACGAAGGTCGGATTGCGCTCTGGGGGATCTCGCTCGGGGGCTACCTCGCTCCCCGCGGTGCCGCATACGAGCCCCGGATCGCGGCGCTGGTCGCGGACGGGGGCACCTACGATGTCGGACAGACGCTCCTCGCGAACCTGGAGGCCGGCGGGGCAGGGAACCTGACGGAAGACGAACTCCGGGAGTGGCTGCAGACGGATCCGGTCGAGTTCAACGACGCCATCCGCGACGTCATGGCCCACGATACCGGCACCCGATGGCTGAACGAGAACGGGATGTTCGTCTTTGATGTCGGGTCGCCGGCGGAGTTCTGGGCGAAGTGGATGGAATTTTCGCTCGCCGGGGTTGCCGAAGAGATACGCTGCCCCACGCTGGTCTGTGCCGGTGCGGCCGACCACTTCGACCCGGACGGGGTGCAGGCGAAGGCGCTCTACGACCACCTCACCTGCGAGCGGGAACTTATGGTCTTCTCCGACGACTACGGTGCCGGGTCGCACTGCCAGCTCGGGGCGTTCGCGCAATCGTTCGGCGCCAAGTTCGACTGGCTCGACGATAGGATGGGGATGGCGGGGACTTCTCCCGGCGATCACGGGGAAGGCGTCTCGAACCCCTCTCCTGCAAGATAACCGGAGACTATCTCGAAGATCTCCCCGGCATCGTGCACGGTTCCGTTTGCGGAGGCTTCACCGTACGTCAGACCATAGTCGGCGGCCTCCCGTGCGGTCTTCGCCCTCCGGAGGTCGGAGACAACTGCAGCAGGGAGCACACCTTTTTCGACGAATAGCTCTTCGATGGCGGCTATAAGGCACTCGTGGCTTTTCTCGACGTAACCGGCGCTAAAGAGCAGCGATTTGCAGGTGTGGAACATAGAATAGTATGCCTTGATGATCGTCCACTTGAAGTCCGAGTCACAGAAAGAGTTCTTCGCCGAATCGAGATCTCGTTTCGCTTCGACTAACTCCTTCTCGACCATCGCCCTGCTTGCGGGGCGTTTGACCACACCCCGGCGGTTCACGCAGTCCTGAAACCTGTATGACATTCTTCACCCGCTTAGAACAATCCCCTGTCGGATACTATCGAAGAATGGGGCATCCCCAGTCTTTAATCGATAGGTTTCGTCCGGGGTATGGACGACCGGGGAGAGTTCCCGCGAGAGAGCGGCCCGGTGCCGTTCCAGCACCTCCCGGACGGGTTCTTTTTCGGCGGTCTCGATATAGAGGTCGATATCGCTCGAAGACGTATCCTCCCCTCGTGCACAACTGCCGTAGAGGACGACGCTCGTCGTCACGTCCTGCAGGTCGCGGACGAGGGGCTGCAGTTCCAGGAGTGTGAACCAGATCTTCATCTGCCGGAGGAGAACGCTCTCCATCCTCGCCTGGTAAAAGGCGAGGTTTCCCACGTCATCACGGGTGACCAGACCCATCGCCTCCAGGTCTTTGAGGTTTCTGCTGACGAGCGAGACGTCGCGCCCCACCATCCGCGAGAGATCCCGGACGTGAAACTGTTTCGTGTATTCCCTTCCGAGGACGACGAGGAGGATCAGCGACGACTTCCGGAGGAGCGAGCCGTAATCGTCCAGGAAGTCCCAGGGGTGGAGGTCCCCGGCCGGGGTGGGCTCCGGGGTCTTGTTGTGCGGGGGTTGCCGGGTGGGGTTATCCATTTGTTGAGTTACATTCAACACATGTTGATCCCTTGTCATCATTTGTTGAGTATATGTCAACTGAGATACATAAAGGCATCTGTGGGGAATTGTCATCTGCACAGGCGTACCCGAGCAACCTCTCTATCCCCTCATCTACAACATCTATCAATTTGTTACATTTTGATAGATAATGATAATAAGGATCGAAGCAATAGATGAAATTAAACCATGAAACCCCCTCGCACTCCCGAATACTCTCCGGCAGATGTAAAGAAGGCCTGGGAGCATGCGGATACCAGAGATGTGATCGACGCGGTCTTCAACTACAACAAACGGTACCTGCACTGGGAGGAACTCAAATGGCGCGATCTCCCGGTAGACCCCCTTTACGTCTGGATACTGATGAAGGCCTTCAGAGAGAGGGATATGAAATATGTCTCGTTCGACGATCTTCGGCTGAAATATAACCTTCTTGATGATTTTCTCGAAAACCTTCATTTTCTCGACAGATCGGCAGCGGAGATCATCTCATCGGGCCTCGATTCGCGGCCCCAGGATCGGAACCGGTTCATCACCAACTCCCTGATGGAAGAGGCGATTGCATCGAGCCAGATTGAAGGAGCCGCAGTCACGAGGACGATTGCAAAAAAGATGCTCCGTGAACAGAGGAAGCCCGCCACGAAAGACGAGAGGATGATCCTGAATAACTACATCACGATGAAGAGGATCACGCAGGTAAAAGACGAAGATCTGACCCCGGAGTTGATCTTAGAGATCCACAAGACCATCACCCGGGATACGCTCGAAGATCCGAACGACGAAGGGAGATTCAGGGACAACAACGAGATCAGGGTCTTTGATATGCGGGGCAATGTCCTGCACACGCCTCCCGATTTCGCGTTGATCGAAGGACTCATCGAGGAACTCTGCGCCTTTGCAAACAACGACGACGGGCAGTTCATCCATCCGGTGATCAAAGGCATCATCCTGCACTTCCTGATAGGATACATACATCCGTTCAATGACGGAAATGGTCGGACTGCACGGAGTATCTTTTACTGGTATATGCTGCGGAAGGACTACTGGCTGTTCGAATATATGGCGGTATCGAGAGCGATAAAAGACGCGGAGGGGCAGTACAAACTCGCATACCTCTACACCGAGAGCGACGAAAACGACCTCACGTATTTCATCCGCTACAATCTCGCGGCAGTAAAGACCGCGGTCGACAATATCCGGAAGTACATCGAGAAGAAGCAGGGAGAGAGCAAACAGACGTTGACCATTCTTCAAAAGAACGAGGGGCTGAGCCTTCGCCAGGCAGAGATCATCAAATCCCTTATCAAACATCCGGATAAGCCGATCACGATCAAGGAGATCGTCGAGACATACCGTGTGGCCTATGGAACGGCAAGAAGCGATCTCTTCCGACTCGAAGAGTTGGGATACCTGGCGAAGCGGAAGTCGGGCAAGGAGTATATCTTCATATTCAGGGGTTTGAAGGAGTGAACTCCTGCAATTGCATGTATCAGCAGTCGAAGAAGTCGTTCTTGTGTGATTCATGGATTTAGAGCACGATTACTGGAAGTAATCATGAAAAACGCTATATGCAGGTGATAACTGCAGAATGTGTAATAAATTATTTAGAATAGTTATACTCTCGGAAGTTTGACTTTGCTAGTTATAGCAACGTATTTATTCGAGTACTAGATATTTTGAACACATGGACTATGTAAAAATATCTTTAATTTGCAGCCTGCTATTCATTTTCATAATTGTAAATGTCTCTGCTGTACCCGCGATAAAATATAATCGTAACTCGATACCCACGCTAGAATTTGGTAATTCTCCTTTGATCGAAAAAATTGAATGGGGATATACAATGGAAAGGGAGGATTACCAATTTCCAATATCTAATTTAGATACCCCTGACATCTCTGTTGATTTTGTTCTGCTTGGACGCGCACATTCTAAAAACCCACCATCCATGATAAGTACTACTACGCTCGCTCGCAATGAGAAAACTGGTGAATGGGAAGTTGTTGGGAAGTCCACCCCCGATATGATTAAAGCTGCATCAAGTAAAGCTGCATCAAGCAACTCATCTGGAACATATTTAGCGGGTATAGATGAATATCTGGATCCTCCAATTGCCCAGAGAATATATTTTGAAGTGAATTACTCAATAACAAATCCTGATATCTCGCATTTTTCTCCACTTATTTTTGAATTAGGTCAATGGCCCAAGAATGTGGGAAATAAAAGAATTGACGATATAATTAATGTACCTATATCAGACCCCACTGTGGTTTATGGTAACGATAAAGCACTAATAATTTCTGAAACTTCGAATTGGTTTAACTATATTTTTAAAAACATCAATGGTTCCTACTATCTATACGTTGAAAAACCAATAAATGAGCCTGAGAAGGGTAAATTAAAATTATCCTTGTTTCCTGCGCTTATCACCTTCCACGTTAGGATTGACGAAGTCGATATTGGAAATCTAAGAGATTCCCTTAGTTTTAAACCGACATTGGCAGTTAACATATCAAACAAGGGAGTTAATCAACTAAAATTTACATATCCATCCAAAAATAGTGCGATTACAGACAACATTGGTTTGGATGCTAATGGTCAGATAGTTTTCGCTAAATATGTGTACCCTGAAGGGAATAAGATCTGGTATCCCTTTGATAATTATGTAGCAAAAATTGATGTGTATCCTCCTTTATTGGTCAAGGAAGAGCAAAACGTTGAAATGCCATACGGATCTGATCTCATCGGGAGTGTCCAGATAGAGAATGATGAAATATACATTAAATTGACCAGACCCCCAGGCGTACTAATTATATATTTTGGGCTCTTACTCATTAGTCTCGTCCCAATGGCCTTAGCCATTTATTTAAAAGATTTTTCTTTCTTATTCGGTCTTGGAGTTCTTCTTCAAGTAATAGGGATATATATAACGTCCAATCGCGGCTATGTGAATAGTATTGGCTCTCTTATATCATTAATTGTAATCATCGTTACATTTTGGATTATCCTTAACCGAAATTCTTTCATAAACTAATCCTTACTGCCAAACAAATTTTAACTGTTTTACCGCAACAATGTCTTGTAGCGCCCCTATTTCAGTCATCCTTGGCGCTATTAAATGAAATACCAAAAAATGCGAGTGGCAGGATTCGAACCTGCGAACTCCTTCGAGAATCGATCTTGAGTCGATCACCTTTGGCCGCTCGGTAACACTCGCGCCTGTACCTCTTGAACCTCAAAAGTAATGAGCTTGATGGCGGGCGGCCCCGGCGGGCGGAGACGCGATCCCGGCACGCCCTCCGGCGCCCTCCGGCCCCTCTACATGAAATCCGCGAGCCCCAGTTGCTTCTCCGGGGGCTCGCCGAAGGTCGACTCGATCTGCATGAAGAGCACCTCCACCCGCTGCTTCGTGTAGTCCGATATCGCGTAGGTCGCACAGATGTTGCGCGACATCTCCAGGTACTTCTTCACCGAGCCCTCGTGGACGGTCGGGATGACGTTGCCGCCGCAGCGGGTGCACTTCCCCGCGAGCGGCATCCGCCGGTACTTCGCGTTGCACTTCATGCACCGGACTTTCTGTTTGGAGAACGCGTTCAGGTTGCCCTGGAGGTCGCGGATGAAGTGGGTGTTCAAGACCCGTTCGGCAACATCGTCCTCGTCAACCGCCCGGATCCTCTTCGCGAGATCGAGCTCCGCCTCGAGTTTGTCGAGCATCGACCCGAGCCTCGTGTAGGTGGACTCGAGCGGCCCCGCCGAGATGTTCGATGTCTGGTGGGTGAAAGAGAACCCCTCACACTGCGCCGGGGTCCCGAGCCGCCGCTCCACCCGGTCGACGAACGCATCGAGGTCTTTGGGGTGGGCGTAGGCGAGACAGCCGTTGTAGACCTCGATCGGGTAGTGGTCGCAGACGTCGACGTTGTGGCTCTCCTTGTCGACCTCCGCCGGGTCGATCCGGGTCGTCAGGACGAGCGGTGCGTCCATCGTCCCGCCCCGGGTCTCGGGGAGGTAGGCACGGGAGAAGTTGATCAGGCCGTCGAGGAGGAGCATCACGCAGTCCTCGTCGCCGTCGCACTGCCCGCAGAAGATCCCGTTCGCGACGAGGGTGTGGTTCTCGGCAACCGTCAGGCAGTAGACCCGGTCGTCGAGCGCCTGCACCGTCTCGCGGGAGACGACCTCGTCCGCCACGACGAGCCCGCCCTCCTCCACCGGGACGCGGTCGCCGACCGCGACCTCGAGCGCCTTGACCTTCCGGAGATAATCCGTGTCCCAGACCAGCATCGCGTGGTCGGGCGTCACCGTGAGGATCTTCCCCCGGCCTGTTACGAACCGGACGAGGTGCGCCGGGGCGCGGTGGACGGAGACGGACGTCACCTTTTTGACGCTAGTCTTCCCCTGCGAATCGATGCTCCTGACGTAGAACGGCTGCTTCGGATCGGAGTAGAACGTTCCCACGTGGTCAAGCCCCGGCTTCGAGAGATCGAAGCTCTCCGTCACGAACTGCCGGATCGGCATCGTCGTCCACCCCCGGCCGTCGGAGACGGTGATCTCCGTATCGCCTGCGAAACAGTTCCGCCGTTTCGCCGCGTGGAAGAACGGGTGGCCGTAGCCGACCGGGGCCTTCGAGAACCCGATCAACCGGACGAGAACCCCGGCGCTCGTGTGCGGGGCAAGCCCCATCAGGAGGTGGCCGACCAGGTCGAGCGGCTTCTCCGCCTTATAGAACGGTTCGAGCCCGTACAGCCGCACCAGGAGATCGTCGACGAACTTCGCCACCCGGACGAGCCACTCGCCGCAGTCCTGCGAGACCAGGATGTCCTGGTGGCGAAGTTCCAGCACCTGGTCGTCCGAGACGAGTTCCCGGCCGTAGGTGTCGTGGGTGTAGCCGAGCTCCCGGAGCCGCTCGATCGGGACACCGACCTCGTCCGGCCGGAAATGGGTCAGGGGAAGGTCGATCATATCGTAGCGGACGGTGCCGTCCTTGAAGACATAAAGGTTCTGCAACGCCCGGAGGATCCCCTTCTCGATCGGCTCCACCGGCCGCTCGCGCGAGATCAGCCCTTTCACGCCCTTTAAGAGCGCGACCGAGGACTCGCGCACCCCGAGGCTCTCCATCGCCGCCAGATACTCCGCCTTCACGTTGATCGTGACCTTCTGGAGGCAGACCGTCGGCATGTTGCACCGGGGGCAGATGGCCTGGCCGACGTCCTTGCCGCACTTCGGGCACCGGAAGACCGGGTTCGTGTGCGCCCCGCACTCACAGAGGTTCTTGTAGGTGAAGGCGCCGCAGGCGGGGCACTGCCGCTCCCCGACCTCCGCCTCGATCACCCCCCCGTCGGTGTTCGACCGGGGCTTCGAGGAGCAGGCCGCCTGGAACGACCGGCGGGCGCCGCCGTCGTCGCCGATCGGAAAGAGGGAGTGAGGCGGCGGGCGCATCTCCCGCGGCTTCGACTTCCCCGGCCGCCCCATCCGGCCGCCGATCCGGGTTCCCGCCCGCGAGCGCACCGTAAAGCCCGAGAGGTGCATCACCAGATCGAGCGAGTTCTCCATCGGCGCGTCCTGCCACGCCGGCCGCTTCGTCAGTTGCAGCGTCAGCCCGAGGCAGGCGAGGAAGACCAGGTGCTCGCGGATCGCCAGCCGGTCACCCGAGAGGTGGTGGGGCACCAGGATCTCCTCGAGGACCGCCTTCGTCTCGGGGGTGTTTCGGATCATCAGCACCCCGTCCTCGATCGTCCCGCCGGCGCTGACCGCTTCCGCGAGGCGGGCTATATCGGCCGGGGCGACGTCGTCCCACATGTAGGTGTGGTCGGGATGGAGCGGAGCCCCGTCGAGCGCGAACTCGATCGCTTCGAGTTCGTTCTCCGGGTGGCGGGGGCCGCCCTCGAGCATCCACCACTCCTCGCAGTAGGCCGGGGGCATCAGCGGGTGGTTGTTCTCCATGAACTCCCCAAAACTGACCAGCATCTCGCCGACGTCCAGGATCTCGTCCACCTGCCCCGCGAGCCGCCGGGCCTCCGCCGCGTCGTCCACCCGGCACACCTCCCCGCTCCGGAGTTTGACCGTCGGCCCCTGGATCGAGTCGACCGGCACGACCCCCGCAGCCTTCCCCGGCCGCTCGACCTTCATCTGCGTCCCGACCGCGAGGAAGTCACCGAGGATGTGCAGCGTCGCCGGGTTGAAGCCTGCGGCCGCAAACCCGGTGTTCCGCGCCCGGCCGAGGCGCAGCCGGAACCCGCCCTTCCGCATCGGGTAGGAAAAGACCGGCCGGCCGCCGATCAGGTCGCGGATGTACTTGTCTTTCGGCTTGATCGCAGCGCTCGCATCGTCGTCGTCGCTCTTCGGGCCGCCGCTGATCATCTCCTCGATCCAGTCCCAGCCCTCCATCTTCATCTTGCGGACGTTTTTTAAGACTTTCGGGGCCTTCAGCGCCAACCCTTCCGCGACGACGAGCGCCATCCCGCCCCGGACGGTGTTCGTCTCCACCCGCTCCAGGTTCCGGTAGCCGCTCACCTCCTGCTGCTCCGTCGGCTCGCCGTCGATGCAGACCGGGCAGTTCTCGATGATCGTCCGGAGTTCCTTCTCGCTCGGGAGATACTGGAGGCTCATGATGTTGTTGTACTGCCGGATCTCCTCGATGTAGCGCTCCACCTCCTCCGGGCGGGGAATGTAGCGGTTGATCCCGAGCGCCTGGCGCACGTAGTCGCCCACCAGCACCGAGAGTGCCTGCGCCGTCCCGCCCGCGCTCCGGATGGGGCCCGCGTAGTAGATCTTCAGGTACTCCGTCCCGTCGTCGTTCTTCCCGAGACTGACCTTCCCGATCCCCTCCGTCGGGGCGGCAACCACGCCCTCCGTCAGGAGCGCCATCGCTCCCCTGATGGCGTGGTCGAGGATCTCCTCCGGCGTGGTCTCGCCGAACTTCCGGGCCACGAAATCGTCGCCGATCTTGAGCGCCGCCTCTTCGCGGGACATCTCCGCCTCGAGCTCCCGTATCCGGGCCGCGATCCCTTTGTAGCCGAGGAGCGCTTCGACACGGTCGGCGAGGTCGCTTGCCACCGGGATCTCGATCTCCGTTCTCGGATCGAGCCCCCGGGTGCGTGCGGCGGCGGCAAGCCGCATCGCAGCCTCGAGCCCTGCCCCGAGTTCGTCGAAGTACCGGGCGATAGCAGGCGAGACCTCCATGCATGAAGTATAGGCCCTTCACGCATTTAGAGCAGTCGTTCGGGCCTCCCGGCCCCGGTCCCGGCAGACTGCAAAAAAGGCTGAATATCAGAGGATTCCGGCGAACCTGATGAGATTCTCGCGGATTCCTTCCGGCGGAAGCATCTGATCCACCCGCCCGGTCGCGAACGCGGCGCGGGGCATGTAGTGGATGGCGCATGTCCGGAGAGCCTGCGCGAATGTGGCCCCTCCGATGGACTTGATGTGGCGGATCCCCTCGGCACCGTCGCTTCCCATCCCCGAGAGGATCACCCCGGCAAACCGGTCGCTGCCGCGCCGTTCAAGCGACATCATCGCGACGTCGATCGAGGGCCTGACGTACTGCACCTTCGCATCGTCGAAGAGGCTGATCGTCCGGTTTTCGACGAGTTTTAAGTGGACGTCGCTTGGAGCCACGTAGATCTTGCCGTGCTCGATCTCTTCGCCGTCCTCCGGAATCCTGACCTTCATGAAAGAGATCTCTTCGATATGGCGGCAAAGCGCGTTGTTCATGGTGTGCGGCATGTGCTGGACGAGGATGACGGCGGCATCGACAAGCGGGAACTGGGAGAAGACGACCTCCAGCGTCCGCGCCCCTCCGGTCGACGAACCGATGACGACGATCGTCCGCCCATCCCGGGGAAGAGATACGTGATAATCCATGCAATCTCCCCCTTACGGCAGGTAATTGAGGTACCCTTTCACGAGGGCCACGATCTCGTCCGCCTCAAACGGTTTCGTGATGTAATCGATGACGTGCTCCTTGAGGGAGTCCAGTTCTGCGTCCGGGACATCCTTTGCAGTGAGCATCGCGATGACGTTCCCCTCCATGAGATCGCCGTCGATCATCTCCTGGATCGTCTCCCATCCATCCTTTCGGGGCATCATGATGTCCATCAGGATGACGCCCCGGAACCCGTTCGCGAGTTCTGCGATACATGCATCGCCGCTCTCCGCGGCGACGACCCCGATCCCCTCCGGTTCGAGGAGTTCCTCCATCACCTCGAGGATGAAGACGTCGTCGTCGACGACCATTATCCGCCTGCTCGATTCCTCCGCCATCTGCTGCCTCCCCGGGACCCGCCGGGTTGTTAAATAAACACTCTCACCCGGAGCAGTATATAACCCTGCGGATTTCTCACGCCGCGTCTACCGCCTCGAGGGTGAATATGATCGTCGAACCCCTCCGCTCCCCGGCGCTCTCGGCCCAGATCCGCCCTCCGTGCCGCTCCACGATCCGCCGGCAGATCGTGAGGCCGAGGCCCGGTGAGTCGAGGTCGTGCCGGGAGGCGTCGGCCTTGTAGAACTCGGCAAACGCCTTTTCGAGCTGCTCGCGGGTCATGCCGATCCCGGTATCCCTGACCGAGACGACCACGACCTCCTGCTCGCGGGCGGCATCGATGGTGATCGTCCCCTTCTCACCCTCCAGGTACTTGACGGCGTTGGCGATCAGGTTGTTGAAGACCTCCCCGAGAAGAACCCGGTCGGCCCTGACGGTGGTTCCGGGGGGGATGTTGTTGTTGAGGGCGACGGCCTTCGTCTTGAAGAGAACGGCGTAGTTCCGGAGCGTGTTGTCGAGTTCCGTCTTCAGATCGAGGGGTTCGAGATCGAGCTCGATGTAGAGGGAGTTCATCCGGGCGAGCTGCAGGGTCTTCTGGACGAGTTCCTTCATGTAGGTGACGTTGTGACCGACGATCTCGAGGAGGCGCCGGAGATCCGGGTTCTGCTCCCGCTCTATGACCCTCGGCATGAGCGCGACCAGCGGGGTTAAGGGCGTCTTCAAGTCGTGCCCGAGCTGCGATATGAACTCGTCCTTCTGGGCGAGGAGTTTCTCCACGTCGGCGGTCCGCTCCCTGACCAGCGCATCGAGTTCCTGGTTGACGACGGAGAGCTGGCTCCGGAGCATCTCCAGTTCCCGGTTCTTCGCCTGGAGGTTCCCGGCAAACCCTTTGAGCGCCTCTTCCGCCTGCACCCGCTGGGTGATGTCGATCCCGAGCTGCAGCATCAGGGGCGCCCCGTCCGTATCGGTGAACGGGTAGGCGTGAACCTCGTAGGTCTTCCCGTTCGTATGATCCCACTCCCACTGCTGCGGGCTTCGGAGGGTGAAGACCATTCCCCCCTTGCAGGGGTTGCAGGGTCTCCGGGAGCCGCGCTGCACCTCGTAGCAGCGTCCTCCCTCCGGGTCGCCGAAGGTCTCCCGGAACGCCCTGTTGGCGAACCGGATGGTGTGATCCTCCCCCTGCAGGGTGACGTACGCAGGCAGGGTATCCAGGATCGAGAAGAGGCGGCGGCGTTCGGCGTTCAGGGCGGATTCCGCTTCCTTGTACCGGGTGATCTCCGAGACGCGGCAGGTGACGACGACGTCTTCGAGGCAGCGCCCCCAGAGGACGAGCCAGCGTATTCTGCCGTCCCTGCCGAGGAACCGCGTCTCGATGACTACGTTGCCCGCCCCCGGCTGCGCCTGCGCGAAGAACCGCTCGCGGTCGTCGGCATACGGCCAGATCTTCGATAGCGGCAGATTCTGGAGATCTCTCCTCGCGTAGCCGAGAAGTTCCGCGAAGTCCCGGTTCACGTCCACTATCGTTCCGTCCTCCCGGCTGAGAAGAAACGCGCCGCCGGGAGCCCGTTCCATGGTCTCCCGGTAGTGGATCAGTTCCCGGGTCGAGTAGCCCACGGTCGAGGCGAGCGACGCAAGGGCGACCATGGCGACGAAGGGGAGGAATATGCTCGGGTTGAGCGGGTAGGCGCGCCCTGCCGTGACACCGAGATAGGCGATCCCGAGCACGGTGGCGGCAACGATCCCTTTCTCGCGGTAGAGGTAGCCGACCGCGATTGCGGGGACGAAGAGAAGGGCCCAGAGGATGAGGTTGGTGCCGGGCGGCTCCACGAGAAGCGCGGCAAGGATTGCCGTCCCGAAAGCGCCGGCTACCAGGACTTTGCCGGGTTCACGGAGGTCGCCCTCCTGCAGGAACCGGAGGGGGCCCTCCGTCGTACGAGATGCCATCAGACCCTAGAGATCTGAAGGCGTCTCGATCATTTATTGTTCGCGGATTGGCTTCTCGCTTCCAGCGCCTCGGTGAGCGGGCCGGCACCCGTCTCCCCCATCTTCCAGAGGAGGAGCGCGGCGCGCTCCTGTGTCTTCGCATCAGGGCTCTCCATCAGGCGGAGGAGCGGTCCGACCGCCGCCTCACCGATCTTCGCCAGGGCCAGCGCGGCGAACGGCTGGAGGTCGGCATCGGCGTTCTCGATGACGGCGACAAGGGGTTCGACGGCGGGATCGCCGATCTCCGCGAGGGCCGCCGTGGCGTAGCGCCGGAAGTCGCGGTCGTCTACGGCACGCATCGCCATGAGGAGGGGATCGATCGCCGGCTCCCCGATCCACATCAGCGCACGGGCGGCATACCACCGAACGTCGTTGTTTTCGGCCTTCATCGTGCCGATAAGCGGTTCTACAGCCTCTTCCCCGCTCTCACCGAGCTCGGCGGCCGCCGCCCGGCGCGCCGCGAGAGGGCCGTCCCGGAGATCGGCGATCAGTTCCTCGATCCGGGTTCTGTCAGTCATAGCGTTCAGGTGCACACTTGCTGTTGTTATGTCTTCCTGATGTTGCCGAGCGCCTCCCGGGCAGCCTCGCGCACCTCAGCCCGTTCGTCTTCGAGCGTCCGGATCAGGATGTCGGCCGAACTGCGATCCCCGATCTCCCCGAGGGCGCGTACGGCTCCCGTCCGGACACGCAGGTTGTCGCCGTTCCGGAGCACGATGGCGAGCGCGGGGACGGCGGGCTTCCCGATGAGGCCGAGAGCGGCGACCGCTCCCCGCCGGAGGAGTTCGCTCTCTGTTCCGAGCGCCTCGATGAGGGAAGGGACGGCAGGCTCGCCGATATCCCCGAGAGCAGCGCAGGCCCGCTGCCGCACCTCCCCGTCCGGGTCGCGGAGCGCTTCGACGAGGATCGCAGTACTGCCCTCCCCGCCGATGCTCCCGAGCGCAATCGCCGCTCCCCGCCTGACGCGCTCGTTCCCGTCAGAGAGGCCGGCGACGACCTCCTCCCGGGCGGGCTCGCCGATCGCGCCGAGTGCGAGAGCCGCCCGGCTCCGGACGTAGGAGTCCTCGTCGTCGAGCGCGCTCATCAGCGCCGGAATCGCCGCGGGATCGCCGATCTCCCCGAGAGCGACAGCGGCCATCCAGCGGACATCGACGTTCTCGCTCTTGAGGCTCGCCGTGAGCGGCCCGACGGCCGGAGACCCCAGTCTTCCGAGTGCCTCCGCCGCCTTCCACCGGACGCCGACCTCCGGATCCGCGAGGAGTGCGGCGAGCGGTTCGACCGCTGCGGGGTCGCCCCCGTTGCCGAGGCACCCGGCCGCCTGGTAACGGGTGTCGGGGTCGCGGCTCGATAGCCGGGAGATCAGCCGTCTCGTGTTCCGGTCGCACGCGGTTCCGCCGGTCTCATCGATACGGAAGTGGAGACCGCCGGCACGCCTGCCCGCCATCTCGAAGAGGTAGCCGAGGAGGTATGCGGCGACGACGAAGGCGGCCGCATTCACCAGGATGCCGGTGCCCGGGGTTCCGTAGAGGATGCTCCCGACGGTGACGTGAACCATGGCGAGCAGAACCCCGACGATGATCGCACGCCGCCGGTACCAGAACGCAGCGAGGATGAGCACCAGGTAGAAGAGGTGGGTATACGCGATCGTGCCGAAGGCGAGATCCAGGAGAACGGCAAGTGCCGTGACGAGGACGATGACTGCAGGCCTGCCCCATGCCTCTGCACTCTTCGACGAACCTGCAGGACTCATCTTTAAGAGGTGGTGCGGGCCGCACCCATAAAGAGTTTATGCGGTGCGGCTTCCGCCTCACCGCTGCCCTGCAGCCGCAGCCCGGGTCTCCTGGCCCGGGGCCTCCTTGAGTTTCGCGAGCGATGCTTTGATGAACGCGGGAATGTCGTCCGGCTGCCTGCTCGAGACGATGTTGCCGTCGACGACCACCTCCCGGTCGACGTACTCCGCACCGGCGTTCCTGATATCCTGCGCGACGGACTTCCAGCCGGCAATCTTCCGGCCGCGGAGCACCTGCGCGGTGATCATGAGCTGGGGCGCGTGGCATATGGAGAGAACCGGTTTCCCGCTCTCGACGAAGCGGCGCACGAACTCGACGGGCACATCGTGGGCCCGGAGTTTGTCGGGCGAGTAGCCGCCCGGTATGAAGAGCGCGTCGAAGTCGTCCGGTGACGCGTCCGATACGCTCCGGTCGATCGTGACCGGTGTTTTATCCGCCTTCCCGTGCACGGTCTCCCCCGCGGAGAGGCCGACGTGGACGATATCGTGGCCAGCCTCCCGGAACGCCCCGGCAGGCTCCGTGTACTCGACATCCTCGAACATATCCGTGATCAGGACTGCTATTCTGCTCATCGTCGTTTCTCCCCGGACCGGTCGCCCGGCCCGGCACCGGATCGGTTCGGCCGAAGGTTATAATCCTGCCGGAGGTCCGGCAGACCCGGGGATATCCGGCCGCCGGGGTGACCTCTATACTATTTATAGCCCGGCGCAGAACCGGGAAGATATGCCCGTGCCGACAGGAGAACCCGGTGGAGGCGCGATCTCCGGGGGGGAGCCCTCTGCCTGACTGGCACGCCCTCTCCGCGGAGGAGGTGGAGCGGGAGGTCGGCGCCGACCAGTCGGGTCTCTCCACGGGCGAAGCAGAGGCGCGGCTGCAGCGCTACGGGAAGAACGTTCTCCGCGAGGAGGCGCGGGAGACCCGTCTCAAGGTCTTCCTGCGGCAGTTCAAGAGCGTCCTCATCGTCATCCTGATCATCGCCGCTGTGGTCTCGTTCCTCGTCGGCGAAGCCCTGGACGCCGCGGCCATCCTCATCATCGTTGTTCTGAATGCCATCCTCGGGTACTCGCAGGAGTGGCAGGCCGGCGAGGCGATCGAGGCGCTCAAAAAGATGCTCGTCCAGCACGCCGTGGTCGTCCGCGACGGCGAGCGGCGGGAGATCGAAGCGTCGGAGATGGTGCCGGGCGATCTCGTCCTCCTCGAGATGGGGGAGCGGGTGCCCGCCGACATCTACATCGTCGAGGCGACGTCGCTTGAGGTGGACGAGGCGCCGCTGACGGGCGAGTCGGCCCCCGTGGACAAGGCGCCGGGAACGCTCCCTGCCGGGACGCCCCTTGCCGAACGGAGCAATATGGCGTTCGCCGGCACGACGGTGACGAACGGGCACGGCCGGGGGTTCGCGGTCGCCACCGGAATGCAGACGGAGTTCGGGCGGATCGCCGGCCTCTCCCAGCGGGTCGCGGACGAAACGACGCCCCTTGCCCGCCAGATGGACCGGCTCGGCCGCGATCTCGGGCTGATCGCCCTCGGGATTGCCGTTCTCGCGGTCGCCGTCGGCCTCCTGCAGCAGCGGGAACTTCTCGAGATGTTCCTCGTCGGCGTCTCGCTCGCGGTGGCGGTGATCCCGGAGGGGCTTCCGGCGGTCGTGACGCTGACGCTCGCCATCGGGATCAAGACGATGATGCGGAGGAACTGCCTGATCCGCCACCTTCCGGCGTCGGAGACGCTCGGCGCGGTCTCGGTGATCTGCACCGACAAGACCGGAACGCTCACGAGGAACGAGATGGCGGTCGTCCGGGTGCGGACGCCTGACGCGGACGTAGCGGTCACCGGGGCGGGGTATCTCCCGATGGGCGAGTTCCTCCATGAGGAAAAACCCATCGACCCCCTTGCCGACCCGGGGCTCCGGCAGTTCCTCCGCACCGTCCTCCTCTGCAACCACGCGACCCTCGCTCTCGAGGAAGGGGGGTGGCGGGTCTTCGGCACCCCGACCGAGGGGGCGCTCGTCGTCGCGGCGGAGAAGGCCGGGCTCTCCCGCGACGACGTCCCGGAGGCCGTGAAGGAGTTCTCGTTCAACTCCACCCGGAAGCGGATGACGATCATCTACCCCGAAGAGGGGGGAGACGTCGCCCACGTGAAGGGGGCGCCGGAGGTTCTCCTCGCCCGGTCGTCCCGGGTTCTCCGGGGAGGTTCGGCCGTCCCGCTCACGGACGAACTCCGGGACGCGCTTCTTGCCGAACTCGAGGGCTACGCGTCGCAGGGGCTCCGGGTGCTCGGCGCGGCCTGCCGCCGGCTCCCCGCCGGCATCGAGTGGACGGCCGATACCGTGGAGACCGATCTCGTCTTCCTCGGATTTGCCGGGATCGTCGACCCCCCGCGGCCCGAGGCGGCGGAGGCGATCCGGCTCTGCCGGAGCGCCGGGATCGACGTCATCATGATCACGGGGGACAACCCCCTGACCGCCTCCGCCATCGCCCGCGCCCTCGGGCTATCGAGCGAAGGGGCGATGACCGGGGCCGAACTCGAAGCACTCCCCGACGACGAACTCGATGAGCGTCTCAAAACGACGAAGGTGCTCTCCCGGGTCACCGCGGAGCACAAACTCCGGGTGATCGACATCCTCTCCCGCGACCGGGAGGTCATCGCCATGACCGGCGACGGCGTCAACGACGCTCCGGCGCTCAAAAAGGCGAGCATCGGGATTGCCATGGGCATCAAGGGGACAGACGCGGCCAAGGAGTCGAGCGACATGGTGCTCGTGGACGACAACTTCGCGAGCATCGTCGCCGGCGTCGAGGAGGGGAGGCGGGAGTATGACAACATCTCCCGGTTCACCCGCTACCTCCTCTCCTCGAACGTCGGGGAACTCGTCGCGATCGTCGGCGCGCTCCTCCTCGGCCTGCCGCTGATCCTCATCCCCGTCCAGATCCTCTGGATCAACCTGGTCACCGACGGTCTCACCGCGCTCGCCCTCGGCCTCGAACCCGCCGAGCGGGACGTCATGCAGAGACGGCCGCGCGACCCGCAGGAGTCCATCCTCACGCGGAACGCCTACGCCGTCATCCTCATCCTGGGGATCTGGCTCGGCCTTCTGACCATCTACGTCTTCATGGGCCTCTACGCGGTCGACCTCGACCGGGCGCGGACGATGGCGTTTACCGGCCTCATCGTCTTCGAACTCTACAACGTGCTGAACTTCCGGTCGTTCCGGTATCCCCTCCACCGGATCGGGTTCTTCTCGAACCCCGCCTTGCTCCTCGCCATCCTCGGGAGCCTGGCTCTCCAGGCGCTGGTGGTCTACGTCCCGATCTTCAACGCCTTCCTCGGAACCGCGCCCCTGACCCTCGCCGATTGGGGCCTCCTTGCCCTGCTCGGCCTGCCGGTGCTGCTCGCCGGGGAGGTCTACAAGATTCTCATGCTGAGGCGAGCATCGGGCATGGTGGCGTCCCCTGCAATGGGCTGAACCCGGCGTGGCAGATCGCCGCCGCCCCGTTTCCCGGGTGCAGGAGACTGCACCGGCGTTCTCCCCACAGCAGTGTTGACCGGCACGATTATGGGAGGAGCATGCACACCTGAATCCTGAAGTTCGTTCTTTTCGGAGAGTCCCATGGCATATCGTCAATCTCTCGTTGCATACCCCGCCGTCCGCAGCCCCAACCCTCGCCGGGGTGGGAACGCGTGATCGGCCCGGAACTGATCGCCGTCGCGGTCTTCCTCTTCACCTACGCGCTGATCATCGACGAGCGGATCCACCGTGCTGTGGCGGCGATGTTCGGCGCTTCCGTCATCGTCTTCCTCCACATCGTCCCGTGGGAGAAGATCCCGGAGTACATCGACCTCGGCACCATCTTCCTCCTGATGGGGATGATGATCATCGTCAACACCGCCCGCGGCAGCGGCCTCTTCGAGTTCATCGCCATCAAGACGGCGAAACTCGCGAACGGGAGCCCGATGCGGGTGCTGCTTCTCTTCTCGCTCGTGACGGCCGTGACGAGCGCGTTTCTCGACAACGTCACCACGGTCCTCCTCCTCACTCCGATGCTCCTCTACATCGCGAACGTGATGCGGATAACCCCCCTGCCCTTCCTCATCGCCGAGATATTCGCCTCCAACATCGGCGGGGCGGCGACGCTCATCGGCGACCCCCCGAACATCATGATCGGCTCGGCCGCCGGCCTGACGTTCAACGAGTTCATCATCAACCTCGGCCCGATCATGGTCGTCGACCTCGTCGTCGTCCTGGGGATGCTCGCCCTCATCTACAGAAAAGTCCTCCACGTCTCGCCCGATGAGCGAGCGGGGATCGAGAAGACGTTTGCGGACTTGAACGAGCGGGAGGCTATCCGTGACGTCTCGCTCTTCAAAAAATCGGTCGCCGTCATCGCGCTCGTCATCGGGATGTTCTTCGTCCACGACCTGCTCGGGCTGGAACCCGCTCTCGTCGCCCTGATCGGCGCATCGATCCTCCTCTTCTGGAGCAGGCAGCCGCCGGAGGAGATCTTCGAGAAGATCGAGTGGCCGGCGCTCTTCTTCTTCGGCGGGCTCTTCGTCGTCGTCGGCGCCCTCGTCGAGACCGGGACGATCGCGACCGTCGCGGAGTTCGTCGTCGAGAACGTCCACTCGGAGGGAGAGGCCATCATGATCATCGCCTGGTTCGCGGCGATCGCTTCGGCGGTCGTGGACAACATCCCGCTCACCGCCACCCTGATCCCCCTGATCCAGGATATGGGCCTCTCGATGGACACTTACCCGCTCTGGTGGGCGCTCTCGCTCGGCGCGTGTCTCGGCGGGAACGGCACGGCTATCGGGGCTTCGGCGAACGTCGTCGTGCTCGGGATCGCGGCACGGAACAACCTCTCCATCTCGTTTCTGGAGTTCCTGAAGGTAGGGATGCTCGTGCTCTTCGTCACGGTCGGGATCGGCAGCGCCATCCTCTATCTCAACTTCGCCGTCCTGTAGGCCGGTGCTACCGGGCGGCCTCGATCTCCCGGAGCCGGCCGACCACCCACCGGTGCGCGGTCGCGGCCGCCTCCCTGACCGAGGCGCTCGGGTCCTCGTCCCTCACCTTCGCGAGCGGTTCCTGCGCCTTCGGGTCGGCGAGAGTCCCGAGCGAGAGGGCTGCCTGCGACCGGACGAACTCGTCCGGGTCGGCGAGCGCCCGGATCAACCCGTCGACGTCCCGGGCATCCCGCATGGTATCGACCTCATCGATTGTCGGCATAGCAGTCTCCTGGTCGTTTCGCGTAGACGTCGCGGGGATATATATGCCTTACCGGGTGCGGCTACGACTCGCGGGGCATCCGCTCCGCCGACTTCCTGTCCGCGAGCCTCCCCACCACCCGGGCGTGCGCGAACGAAGCGGCCCGCCGGACGCCCGCATCGGAGTCCGAGAACTTCAATCGCTCGAGCGGCTCAAGCGCCCGTTCGTCGCCGACGGAGCCGAGGGCATCGACGGCGGTCAGCCGCACGATCTCTTCGGGCTCGAAAAGTGCTGCAACCAGGCCGTCGATGTCCCGGTGCCTTCGCATGGTGTCGATATCAATTCTCTGTCTCATGTGGCTTCCCCGTTCGGCCGATAAGCGCATCTATGCTTTTTGGGGGATATGAACGTTCCTGCGACGGCACGGTTTGGGTGAGCGGTAACGGCGGGATGAGGATAGAGCGTTACCCGGGTTTTCGGCGAACGGAGGTGCCGGGTGCTCCCGCCGCATAAGAAAAAAGAGTTCAGTAGGTCGCCAGGTACCGGTCGATCTCCCAGGGGTGAACCGTCGTCCGGTAGGCGTCCCACTCGGCTTCGGCAACGCTCGTGAGCGCATCGACGACGTGGGGGCCGAGCGCGTTGCAGATGAGGTCGTCGGCAAGCAGCGCCCGGTGGGCCTCGTGGAGGTCTCCGGGCAGGGTCGCGATCCCGTTCTGGCCGCGCTCGGTGGACGTCATGTGGAAGATATTCTTGTGAACATCGGTCGGGGGCTCGATCTCGCTCCGGACTCCGTCCATCCCGGCGGCGAGCATCGCCGTGAAGGCGAGGTAGGGGTTGCAGGTCGGGTCGGGGCTGCGGAACTCGACCCGGGTGCTGTTGCCGCGGGGCGCCGGAACCCGCACCAGCGCCGAGCGGTTGCTCGCGCTCCAGCTGATGTAGCAGGGCGCCTCGTAGCCGGGGACGAGCCGTTTGTAGGAGTTGATCGTCGGGTTCGCGATCCGGGTGATGGCCGGCGCGTGTTTGAGCAGCCCGCCGATGAAGTGCATGCAGGTCTTCGAGAGCTGCAGCGGCGCATCCGGGTCGTAGAAGGCGTTCACCCCGTCCTTTGCGAGCGAACAGTTCACGTGCATCCCGCTCCCGTTGATGCCGTGGATCGGCTTCGCCATGAAGGACGCGTGCAGCCCGCGCATCAGCGCCATCGTCTTGACCGCGAACTTGAAGGTGATGACGTTATCCGCGGTATGGAGCGCGTCGCTGTACTTGAAGTCGATCTCGTGCTGGCTCTCGGCGACCTCGTGATGGGAGGCCTCGATATCGAACCCCATCTCGGTGAGCGTGAGGATCGCCTCGCGCCGGAGGTCCTCCGCGAGATCGGTCGGCGCCAGGTCGAAGTAGCCACCGGCGTCCTGGAACTCGGTGGTCGGCCGGCCGTCGAGCATCTTGAAGAGGAAGAACTCCAGTTCCGGGCCGGTGTTGAAGACGTAGCCGTCCTTCACCGCGTCCTCCATCGCCCGCCGGAGCACGGAGCGCGGGTCGCCCTCGAACGGCGTGCCGTCCGGCTTACAGACGTCGCAGATGAACCGGGCGACGCTCTTATCCCGGGGGCGCCATGGGAGGAGGGTGTAGGTCGAGAGGTCGGGCTTGAGCACCATATCGGACTCTTCGATCCGGACGAAACCCTCGATTGACGACCCGTCGAACCCGATGCCGTCGGTCAGCGCCTTCCCGACCTGCTTCGCCGGGATGGAGACGTTCTTGGGCATGCCCAGGAGATCGGTGAACTGCAGCCGGAGGAACCGGACGTTGTCCTGTTCAATGCGCTCGAGCATCGCTGAGATGTTGTCGGCACTCATATGGAAGGAAACTTCCTTCCGATATTATATATACTTGACGGATCTAGATCTATCAGAGCGTTCCCCGACCACCCGGCGGTGGAGGGGGGCGGGTCGACCGTGATGATTATGTGCGGCATAATTGGTGTAATGGACAGATCTCGCCGGACGATGGACGGTTCCGGCATCCGACAGGCCCTCTCCATGATGAACGAGCGCGGCAGCGGCGAGGGGGCGGGGTACGCGGCCTACGGCATCTACCCCGACTTCCGGGACTGCTACGCCCTCCACGTCTTCTTCGACAACATCCGCGAGAACAAGCCGCTCCTCGACTCGACGCTCGCGCAGTGGGGGACGATCGAGCACGACGAGGCGATCCCCACCTGCGACCGGCCGGGCCTCCGGGCGGTTCACACCCCCTGGCGCTACTTCTTCAAGCCCGACCCCTCCCTCGCGCCGCCGGGGAGCGCGACGCCGGAGGACGAGATCGTCAGCGCCCTCGTGATGCAGGTCAATGCCGCCCGCCGCGGCGCGCTCATCTTCTCCTCCGGCAAGGACCTCGGCGTCTTTAAAGCGAGCGGCTGGCCGGAGGACGTCGCGGACTTCTACCGGATCGAGGACTACGAAGGCTACACCTGGCTCGCGCACAACCGCTACCCGACGAACACCCCCGGGTGGTGGGGCGGCGCGCACCCGTTCAACCTCCTCGACTGGAGCATCGTGCATAACGGCGAGATCACCTCCTACGGGACGAACCGGCGCTACATCGAGAGTCTTGGCTACACCTGCACGATGTATACCGACACCGAGGTCGTCGCCTACCTGATCGACCTCCTGGTGCGGCGGCACGGCCTCGACGTCGACCTCGCCGTCCGGGCGCTCGCCCCGCCCTTCTGGGAGGAGATCGACAGGATGCCCGCGGCGGAGCGGGAGTGGAACGGAGCCCTCCGGCTCGCCTACGCTTCCGCGATGATGAACGGGCCGTTCGCCATCGTGGCCGCGAACCGCGACATGATGGTCGGGTTCACCGACCGGGGCAAGCTCCGGCCGATGGTCGTCGGCGAGTGCGGCGACCGGCTCTACATCTCGAGCGAAGAGGCTGCAATCCGGGCGATGGAGCCGCGGATCGAGTCGATCCGGATGCCGGCCGCGGGCGAGCCGGTGATCGGGAGGGTTGTCTCATGATCGGGAGCCTCCCTCCCCGCTACCGGATCAGTATCGACCCCGTCCGGTGCATGGAGTGCGGGCGGTGCATCGAGAACTGCTCTTACGGCGTCTTCTCCCGGGACGGCGACAGGATCCAGGTCAACTCCCGGAACTGCACCGCCTGCCACCGCTGCGTCGCCTGCTGCCCCCGGGACGCGATCGGCATCGAGGAGCACCCCTGCGACTACCGCAGCCACCCGCTCTGGACGAGGGAGGCCCGGGAGGCGATCTACAACCAGGCCCGGACGGGCAAGATCATCCTCGCGGGGATGGGCAACGCCCTCGACTACCCGGTCATCTTCGACCGCCTGGTGCTGGACGCCTGCCAGGTCACGAACCCGAGCCTCGACCCGCTCCGCGAGCCGATCGAACTGGTGACCCACCTCGGGAAGAGGCCGGCGCGGCTCGACCTTCGGCGGCGGGAGGGCGGCGACGTCGAACTTTCGACCCGCCTCACCCCGAACCTCCGGATCGAGACGCCGGTGATGATCGGGCACATGAGTTACGGGGCGATCAGCCTCAACGCCCAGGTAGCCATGGCCCGGGCGGCAAAAGAGACCGGAACCTATATGGGCACCGGGGAAGGCGGGCTGCACGCCGCCCTCCACCCCTACCAGGACCGGATGATCGTTCAGGTTGCGTCCGGGCGGTTCGGGGTGAACATCGACTACCTGGAGCGGGGCGCCGGGATCGAGATCAAGATCGGCCAGGGGGCGAAGCCCGGCATCGGCGGCCACCTCCCGGGGGAGAAGGTCTGTGCGGATATCTCCAGGACACGGATGATCCCGGAAGGGAGCGACGCGATCAGCCCCGCGCCGCACCACGACATCTACAGCATCGAGGACCTCGCGCAGCTCGTCCGCGGCCTCAAGGAGGCGACGGAATGGAAGAAACCGGTCTTCGTGAAGATCGCCGCCGTCCACAACGTCGCCGCCATCGCCGCGGGCATCGCCCGCTCGCCGGCCGATGCGGTCGTCGTCGACGGGTTCCGCGGCGGAACCGGGGCGGCGCCGATGGTCTTTCGCGACCACGTCGGGATCCCGATCGAGGCGGCGGTCGCGAGCGTGGATCAGAAACTCCGCGACCAGGGGATCAGAAACGAGATATCAGTCATCGCGAGCGGGGGTATCCGGGGAAGCGCCGACGTCGCGAAAGCGATCGCCCTCGGAGCGGACGCGGTCTACATCGGCACCGCGGCGCTCGCGGCGATGGGCTGCCGGGTCTGCGGGAACTGTTACCGCGGCCTCTGCCCCTGGGGGATCGCCACCCAGCGGCCCGACCTCGTGGCGCGCCTCGACCCCGACGAGGCCTCAATACAGGTGGCGAACCTTATCCGGGCGTGGACGCTCGAACTCGCCGAACTCCTGGGTGCGGCCGGGATCAACAGCATCGAGAGCCTGCGGGGCAACCGCGACCGGCTCCGGGGCTACATGCTCGACGAGGGCCTGATGCAGGTGCTCGACGTGAAGACGGTTGGGGCGTGAACGCCCTCACGACGTCGCGACCTCGACGCACTCTTTCCTCGTCCCGATCCGGGCGAGCGCGCCGCACATCCCGGGAACGTAGGCGAGAGCCTTGCCCGAGTCGACCATGATCGAAGCGAACTCGTCCATCCGGGGCGAGACGACCATGCAGGTGTCCGTGATCACCCGGGCACCGCTCCGCTCGATGACGCTCACGAGGTCGGGGTTGTGCTTCGCGACCCCTTTTGCGGCGAAGATGTAGAAGGGTTTCGTCGTCGTCTTCCCCCGGAGGAGTTCCGCGAGTTCACGGAGTTCGTCGGCGGAGCAGTGCGGGCACCCGACCGCGACCGCCTCGACCTCGGTCTCCGTAAAGAGGGCCTCGATCTCGTCCGCCGTCACCGTCACCCGTTCGAGATCGCCGGTGTCGAACGTGAAGACCCGGGCTTCCGGGGTGATCTTCTCGACGTGGAAGAGGGCGACCGCCCCGGTTGCCGCCATCGCGGCGCCGAGGGCTTTGAGCTGGTCGCGGTTCGGCCGGATCCCCTGGAAGAGCGGGATCCGGTTCCCCACCTTCTTTCCGGCGACGTGGCCGATGGCGCCCCAGTGGGCGGCGTGCGGGCCCGTCCCGCTCTCGACCTCGACGACGACCTGCGGCCGGCGGTTCTCGACGATGTGGAGACCGTAATAGGGGGTCTTTCCGATGATCGCCGCCGCAAGGGCGCTCGGCCCGCCTTCCCGGTTCGTCCGGGCGCCGAGAACCGAGTTTGCGTAGGCGACCGCCGAGGACTCCGACCAGGCAAGGTGCTCCCCGTACTCCGTGATCCGGAGGTAGTAGGGCGTGCAGGTGCACTCGACCCGGATCCCGAGCTTCCGGTAGGCCTCGACGACCTCCGCCTGACGGCGGGCGAACTCCTCGTCGATCCCGAACTCCTGCCATCCCTCCCGCGGCATCCCGATGGGGTTCAAGACCGCCGGGACCGCCGCCCGGGCGTTGAGGCTCTGCAGCCAGGAGAGCCCCCATCTTCCGATGGTCTTGTAGGACGCACCGCTCACCTGGGCGCTCGTGATCGGGACGAGTTTCTCCGCCCCGTAAACGTCCCCGAGCGCGACCAGGATCTCCATCATCTTCTGCCGGGTCTCGCCGAACTCGCCGGCGAGCACCCGCTCGTCATCGTTGTCAAGATACATCTACACCCACTCCGCTCTTCTGAATTCGTCTTCTCTGCCCATGACCATCGTGGCGTCGACCCCGACCTTCACGTTCGTCCCGTCACCCAGCCGTGTCGGGTCGAGCGACGAGCCCCGGACGCCGGGGATGACCATGATGTCGGTGTCGCCCCGCACCCTCGTCGCGATCGCGTATTCGACGTCATTGGGGTCGTGGATATCGATATCCTCGTCCACCACCACGACATGTTTGAGGGACGTATGGGCGGCAAACGCCGCCATGATGGCGTTCTTCGCGTCGCCCTGCGTGTTCTTCCGGATCTTCACCACTGCATGGAGGTAGCCGGCGCCGCCCTTCGTGAGGAGGACGTCACGCACCGTCGTCACCTCCCCGACCGCACGGTAGATCTTCGGCTCGTACGGCGCTCCCATCAGGAGTTTGTGCTCGTCGCCGGCCGGGAGGATGCCGTGGTAGATGGGGTCCTCCTTACAGTACATCTTCGTGAACTCGATCACGTGCTGTTGCCGCACGGGATCGTATGTCCCGGTAATATCGACGAACGGGCCTTCCGCCGCCATTTCAGCACTGATGTAGCCCTCGAGGACGAACTCGGCGTCGGGAACCCGGACGCCGTTCTCGCACTCCCGGATAGAGAGTTCCCCGCCCATCAGTTCCGCAGCGTAGGCGAGTTCCTTACCCTCAGGCACGCGGGTGCAGGCGGCGAACGTCACCAGCGGATGGGTGCCGACGGTGACGGCGACCGGGAGTTTCTCCCCTCTGGCGAGCGCCGCTTTGAGGAGGGTATGGGTGTGCCTTCCTTCCACCAGGCGGGCGACGACCCTGTGATCGTCGAGGACCATCATCCGGTGGATGGAGGCGTTCTCGACGCCGTCGTAGCGCGAGAAGACGATCCCAGAGGTGAAGTAGCGCCCGGCGTCGCCGGGGAAGTGCTTCATGACCGGGAGGCGGGAGAGGTCGGCAGGAATACCGCCTTCAAGCCGTCCGGCACCGAGGACGCGGCCGCTGTAGGTCATGCCCGCGAGGTGTCCGACGAGGTCCCGCTCCTCGACGCCGAGCGCCGCTGCAAGCGATCGGCGGTCTGAGAGGAGGTTCATCACCCCCCGGCGGCCGTCGAGGTCGTGGAAGAAGAGGATCTTATCCGTCCGGCTCGCCATACGGGGAGCCTCGTAGACGGTCGAGCAGGGGCTCTCGATCTCCTCGACCCGGCCCTGCTCCCGCATCAGTTCGATAAAGTTACGCATCGTATCCGCTCCATCGGGTTCCGAGGTCGTGTTCGACCCCCATGTGGTCGAGCACCCGGGCCACCACCATATCGACGAGGTCGTCGATGGTCTCCGGGCGCTGGTAGAAGGGAGGGCTTGCGACCATCACGGTCGCACCGGCATCGTCGGCGGCAAGCATGTTCTTCAAGTGGATCCGGGAGAGCGGCATCTCCCGCAGCAGGAGGAGGAGTGGGCGCTTCTCCTTGAGGCAGACGTCCGCCGCCCGGGTGATCAGGTTGTCGGCGAACCCGTTGCTGACGGCGGCAAGCGTCTTCATGCTGCAGGGCACGATCGCCATCCCGTCGTAGCGAAACGATCCGCTCGCGATATCGGCCGCGAGGTCGCTGTTCTCGGCATATATGGCATCGAACCCCTCGAGGTCGACGCCTTCGATCCCGGCGATCTGCCGGGCGGTATCGGAGATGACGATATGCACCGTTGCGTTATCGCAGAGCACTTCGAGGAGGCGGCGGGCGTAAACAACCCCGCTTGCCCCGGTGACCCCGACGACGAATTCCTTCTTCATGCGCTCTCCATACTATGTCACTACGAGTTTATCCTGTTTTGTCGCCCGCTTCACCCGGAGGATCTCCATCGCCGCCGCTTCCACCGCGTTCCGGTGCTCCTCTACGGTATAGACGCCGAGACGCCACTGCTGCCGCCGGGTGTCGTTCAAGGTGTTGATGAGGGGGGAGACCTCCTCGATATCGACCATCGCGTGGCTGTTCCTGACCCGGACCTCCATCGAGAGCGCCCGGGGGAGCCGGGGGATGTCGACGAGGACGCAGTCTTCCGTGACGCCGGCTGTCTCGGCGATCTCGCGGGCGATCTCCCGTTCCCGGGCGGGCCCGAGCGCCTGGCGGAGGGCTGCGGCGTTCACCCGGTCTTCGCCGATATACAGCGCCCGCTTGTAGAGATCCCGGGCGTAGACCCGGCGGGCGAGGTCGCGGGCGATCGGGGAGGGGGAGTGCTTCAGCCGCTCCATGCAGGCGGCGTCGTCCATCCGCATCAGTTCGCGTGCGTCCGTGCCCGGGACGTTTCGCACCTCCTCGCGGAGGGCGTGGACGAACATGCTCGTCGCGATCCGGCTCACATGGTGGAAGTAGACCGCCGGGCGCATCAAGGTGCGGGCGATGAGGAGCGACTCGGCGGCGTTGATCCCGCCTTCGGAGAGGGCGATGCCCGACTCGGTGAAGATGGTGCTCCGGATCAGCCGGTGGGCGTCGACCGTCCCGTAGGGGACGCCGGTGTAGTGGGCGTCCCGCATCAGGTAGTCCATCCGGTCGACGTCCAGGCTCCCGTGGATGATGCTCGCGAGGCGGTGCTTCCCTGCAACGACGGCGCAGACTTCGGCGGGGTCGAGCCCTTCGCCTTCGAGGATCCCGGCGGTCGTCCCCTCGCGGACGAGGTGATCGATCTGGTGGTGGCTCCTCCCCGTGAACTCCTCCATCACCGGCTCGGTGACGTGGGAGAAGGGGCCGTGGCCGATGTCGTGGAGGAGGGCGGCCGTGGTGACGAGTTTCGTCTCATCCTCGCCGAGCCCGAGCTGGCCCGACAGGAGGGCCGCGAGATGCATCGTCCCGAGCGAGTGCTCGAACCGGGTATGGTTTGCCCCGGGGTAGACGAGGTTTGCAAACCCGAGCTGGGTGACGTGGCGGAGCCGCTGGACAACCTCCGAGTCGAGCAGCCGGAGCGCGAGCGGTTCCGCCTCGACGTAGCCGTGCACCGGATCTTTGATGATCTTCATCGGTTCAGTTAAGAATCTTGGGAGATGGAAGATAAAGGTATTCAAGAACGCGCGGATTGTGAGATTGTTCTGCTCGCACGGCGCGCCGGCCCGGCCGGAACCCAAAAAGAGGGTTGGGCCGGCCCGATCACGGTTGTGGGGCTCCCGGTACCTCCCACATATAGATCTCCCACTGCCCGGTGTTGTTGCCCATCCAGACGGCCACCTCATCGGAGATATCCGGGAGAGACTGGGCATACGGGTCCTCGGTGACCGGCGTCTCCACTCCGGTGCTGATGTTGTAGAGGAAGATGTCGAGGTTTCCGTTCCGCCAGTCCGAGTAGACCAGATAGTTCCCGTCGACCGCGACCGCATCGGGTTGTGCGGATTCACCGGTCACCTGCGTTAGGTTCCCGGTCGAGGCGTCGTAGAGGTAGACAGCGGTCCGGTTCTCGTTGGCGTTGATCCAGGCGATGCGGTTGCCGTCACCCGACAGATCGGGGTAACTGTCGTCGCCGGCATCCCCGAGCAGCATCACCCTCGACTCATTCCGGGAGGCCACCGCGATGTCGAGGTCTCCCCCCTCGGTCTCATTATCCGCCCAGACGAATGTGTCTCCACCGGCGTCGGGCAGAATCTGCTCGTAGGGATCGTCCGTCACCTGCGTGGTGTTCCCGCTCGCAATCTCGTAGAGGTAGAGATCGCCCAGTTCGTCCCCGTCAATCCAGACGACGAAGTCCTGCGAGACACCCGGGTATCCGGGGACTCCCGAGCCGTTCGTCACCTGTCCCAGCCTGCCTGATGCGATGTCGTAGAGGAACACGATATCTCTCCCGGTCTGCGGGTCTCCTCCCGTCCAGACGACGTTCTTCCCGTCGATGGCCAGTTCGTGCGGCAGGCCGATAGGAGTCGATGCTGCAGTGGATATGGTCGATAGGTTCCCCGATGCAATCTCATAGAGCTGGATCGAGGCTGAATCGTTGTCGTACCAGACGATGTTGTCTTCGGATATCGCCGGGAAGAGGTTATCCCCCGGGCTGCTTGAGATCTGCGTCCCGGAACCTCCCGGGGTGGTGCTCTGCGGAGCCGGGGTGGGCTGCACCCCCGGCTGCAGGGGCGTGACGGACGGCGGCAGCGCCCACGTGACCGTCTGCATCGGCGTGGGCATCGTGGTCGCCGGGACGGTCGGCAGTTCCGGTATCGTACCTGTCGGGGCGGTTGTCGGGGTCGTTGGCGATTGTGTCGGCGGCTGCACGGGCGTGGCCGTTGGAGCGATCGGCGGCTGGATAACCGGATCCAGGGGTCCGACCACCGGCGGTCGGATGGGCGTTGGCGTCGGTGTCGGCGTATCCGTGGGTGGTGCAATCACCAGCGTTCGATCCGGCTGCACGGGGCTGATGATCTGTGCCGAAACAAGCCCTGTGGCACAAATTACAGCGATGACGACGATGGTGACGGCCATCGCCCGGGGAAATGCATCTCTCATCGATCTCACCTTCTTTCTTGCAGGCTCCCGTCTCTCAACGGGAGAGCCCATCGCATGCGATCCCGGCCCCGCGGGCGGTCTCTGGCGAGGCACCGTTGTATCGATGATCGCATGGCGCGGCGTGATGGAGAAGAGGACATATATACATGACTGCATCGGGGATCCCGTATGGCCGGGCAGGAGAGAACGGTCTCCGATATCCCGAGAGGCGGCTCTCTGCAGAAATGAAACTGTTAACCCCCCGGACACTCCACCTACAATAACATTCAGCCATGATCACCTTCCTCTCCGGCGGAGCCGGAACCCTCTCGCTCATCCGGGGCGTCCGGCAGATCCTCTACGACAGCGAGATCACCGTCGTCGCGAATACCGCCGAGGATCTCTGGATATCGGGCGGCCACTGTGCGCCGGACATCGACACCGCCGTCTTCCTCTTTGCCGGCATCCTCGATACCGGGCGGTGGTGGGGGATCAAGGGCGACACCTACGCCACCCATAACTACCTCCCGAAGGTGGCGGGCGGCGAACCCTTCCCGGTCGGCGACCGTGCCCGGGCCATCCAGATCGCCCGGGCGGCGCTCCTTGATGAGGGCCTGACCCTGACAGACGCCGTCCGGGCGCAGTGCCGCTCGCTCAGGATAGGGGCGACCGTCCTCCCGATGACCGACGGCGACGCCGCCCTCTTCGTCGATACCGGCACCGAACGCATTCCGCTCCTCGAGTACCGGATGGCCGCCGATGCCGGGACGGAGGTCCGGGAACTCGTCCGGCCGGAACCCCCCGCGGTCACGGACAGGGTGCGGGCGGCGATCGAGGCAAGCGACGCCGTGGTGATCGGCCCCGCGAACCCGGCGGCGAGCATCCTCCCCATCCTCGACTGCGCCGGGATGCGGGACCTCCTCCGTGAAAAGTTCGTCGTCGCGGTCTCGCCGTTTCGGGGCGGCGTCGCGCCCGACCAAAAAGACGCCGCCCTCATGTATGCCGTCGGCGAGCCCCCCACGTCACCGGCGGTCGCCCGGCTGTACGGGGATATCGTCGACGTCTTCGTCCAGGACATCCACGACAGAGACGACGTCCCCGGATCGCTCCGCCTCGAGACCCGTCTTTTACACGAGCGGCAGGCCGAATCGCTCGCCTGGGACATCACGGCGGTCATACGCCACGCCGTTTCGTGAATTCGGGGTGTTTACCTCCCGGCATAGTTTGGGAAAATTCATATACGCATGCGCTTGATACGCTAATTATCCAATGATAACCTTCCTCTCGGGCGGGACCGGAACCCCGAAACTCCTCCGCGGGATGCGGGAACTGCTGGACGAGCGGGATATCACGGTCGTCGTCAACACGGCCGAGGACACCTGGCTCTCCGGCAACCACCTCTCGCCCGACATCGATACGGTCATGTACCTCTTTGCGGGCATCCTCGACACCAACCGGTGGTGGGGGATTCGCAATGACTCCTACATCACCCACGACCTCCTCGCCCGGCTCGGCATCGAGGAGTACATCGCCGTCGGCGACCAGGACAGGGCGGTTCACGCAGCACGGGGCGAGATGCTCCGGAGCGGCATGCGACTGACGGAGATCACCCGCACACTCTGCCACACGCTGGATATCCGGGCAACCGTCCTCCCGATGACCGACTCCGTCGTGACGACCTACGTCCGGACGCCCCGCGGCGAGATACACTTCCAGGAGTACTGGGTGAAGCACCGCGGAGAGGTGGCGATCGACGGCGTCGTCCGGAGATTCGAAGAACCGCCCGCAGCGACCGACGAAGTCATCAAGGCGATCGAGGAAAGCGACGCCGTCGTGATCGGGCCGAGCAACCCGGTCACGAGCATATCCCCGATCCTCGAATGCACCGGGGTGCGGGAGGCGCTCCGCCGGCAGCACGTCATCGCCGTCAGCCCGTTCATCGGCGATGCGCCGATCAGCGGCCCGGCGGCCGCCCTGATGCAGGCGTTTGGAAAAGAGCCCTCGTCCGCCGGAACCTACGGTCTCTACGAGGATTTCGTGGACGTCTTCATCCAGGACACCCGCGACCCGGTCGAACTCGAAGGGGCGCTGCGCCAGGACACCCTGATGGTCAACCGGGGCAAGAGCCTCGACCTCGCAAAGAGTATCCTGACCCTGGTCTACGGGTGCTGAGAAGACCCCTTCACTCGTTCTTCTGCTTCCCCCGGTAATCCTCGATCGCCGCGTGGAGCGCGTCCGCCGCAAGGTTCGAGCAGTGCATCTTCTTCGGGGGCAGCCCCTCGAGCTCGGTCGCGACGTCGTCGCGGGTGATCTTCAGCGCCTCATCGAGCGTCTTCCCCCTGGCCATGTCGGTCACCATGCTGCTCGTCGCGATCGCCGACCCGCACCCGAACGTCCGGAACCTGATATCCTCGATGACGTCGTCCTTGACCTTGATGAAGATCTCCATGATATCCCCGCAGACAGGGTTGCCGACCTTGCCGTAACCGTCCGGGTTCTCGATCACCCCGACGTTATGCGGGTTCATGAAGTGCTCCATCACCTTCTGGCTGTATCCGATCTGATCCGCCAAATCTTTCACCTACACCGGTGTAATAGCCCCCAGGCGTTTAACTGTTTCTTCGACCGTCCCGGCGATCCGGAGTCGCCGCTAAAGAAGCAAAGACCGGCCGGGCGGGTCTCTCCCCCGTAACCCGGCGGGATGACCGCGAGAACGTTGAGGGCGACCACCCCTTCCCCGATGAAACCCGCTGGTTCCATGCCGAGGAGCCGGGCGCTCTGCTCGCAGATGGAGATCTTCACCCCCCGGATCATCAAATGGACATCGGCGCCGCGGGTCTAAAGATACGCCACCCCTGCCGATCGATCACGTCGCTTCTACCGCCGGTGCCGCTCCCTTGCGCACGATGAGGGTCGTAACGCCGCTCGCGACGTGCTCCTCCTCGACCTTATGCCCGCTCTTATCGGCCCACGACCTGACCATCTCGACCAGGTCGGGCCTGTCGGCCGTCACCTGCAGAACCTGCCCTTTCTCGAGCACCTCCATCTCCTCCTCGATCAGGAGCAGGGGAGACTGGCAGGATCCAACACAATTTACCGTCCTATCCGCGTACATTCATCTCACCTCATTTCATCTTCCGGATAGAGAGCCGCATGGCCCCATAATCCGCCTCGAACCACACAAACTCTCGTGCCCCACACGGTGCAGGCCATGACCGGCCGCAGGTTCTCTCCCCGGCTCCGTCTCCGCACCATCCATTGCGGGCGCGCGTGGGAGCCCGGGCCCCGTGACCCATCCGCGGCACACCCCCGGGAGCACCGGATGCTGTCCCATCCCATATAAGCGTTCCTCCGGGGGTGGCGGCGGTAGAGAGCGGCAACGGGTGGTTCCCGTGCCTCCGGGAGAAGATCAGAAAGGTTATACTCCATCTTCTGCCACCTACCATCATCGGAGAAGACCGATCGTAAGGAGAATACCGATGGGGCTGTGGAACCGGTTCGGACGCAGGAAGGGGGAGGAAACGAACGCATCAGTCGATGCGGAGGAGGAAGCCCGGGTAGCGGGACTCGCTCTCTCGCTTGAGAGCGAGGATATCGTAACCCGGTGGAGAGCGGTTCGAGCGCTCGGGGAGATCGGGGAAGCCGCAGTGCTCCCGCTGATGAAAGGGCTCGACGACGAGGACTGGTGTGTCCGCAGGGAGGCGGCGGCCGCCCTCGGCCGGGTGGGGCCGGCGACAATCCCCCACCTCATCGGGACATTCCTGCACGCGGACGACGCCATGCGGCAGGACGTCGTCCGGGCGCTCCGGGCTCTCGGGAGCCCGGCGGTGGATGCCCTGAAGGACGCGGCGCACTACGGGGACGCGGCCGTCCGCTGCGGGGCGCTGGAGGCGCTCGAAGGATTCCCCGCCAGGGACACCTTCCTGGAGGCGCTCGCCGACGACGACCCCCGGGTGAGGCGGTGTGCGATCGCCGGGGTGCGGCAAACCCATGACGAACGCGGCATCGAGGGGCTTGTCGCTCTCCTTCGCGACCCGGACGAACAGGCCAGGGCTCTCGCCGCCGAGACGCTCACCGCCTTCGGCAAGGCTGCGGTCAAGCCCTGCATCGAGGCGCTTGGCGACGAGGACGAGGACTTCCGGCGGCGAAACGCAGCGGTTCTCGCCCGTATCAGCGCTCCGGCGGTCGGCCCCCTCTCGGCTGCTCTCCAGGACGAACGGCCGTCCGTCCGCCGGTGGGCAGCCCGGGTGCTCGGGGAGGTCAAGGCCGGCGAAGCGATTACGCCGCTCATCGAGGCGCTTGCCGACCCCGACCGTGAGGTGAGGTGGCACGTCGGCGGTGCGCTCGCAGGCATCGGCACGCCGGCCGTCGGCCCGCTCATCGAGGCTCTCGGGAACGGCGACGAGGCCGCCCGGCACCGGGCAATGGAGGCGCTCTGGCGGGTCGGAGAGTCGGCGGCACCGGCCCTGATCGACCTCACCGGTGCCGGCGACGCCGAGACCCGGCGCAGGTCCGCCATCGTTCTCGGGGAGATCGGTGCTCCCGGCGCTTCCGAAGCGCTCCAGCCCCTTCTCCAGGACTCTGATCGGGATGTCCGACGGGAGGCGTTCGAGGCGCTGGAGGCGATCAAGGCGCGGGGAGACCTCGCCTGACAGATGCGCTCTGCCCCTTCACCAGGAGGCGTCCGGGACAAATATTACGGCAATTCCGGTTCGGATCGCGCTGAAGGGAAGGAGAGACACGATCCGGCGTGGCCGCAGTCCCTCAGGGGCATATGAACCACCCGCTTTTTTCCGGCTGATTTCCGGTTTGTCGGAACTTCATCGACCTAATGCCAAAAAGGGGAGAAATTTTATTCCTTTTTCAATTTGTGACTGTTATAACCGAAAATATTAAAGAATCCAAACGATAAGAAGATCCCTAATGTTCGTTCCGACCAAGTGTTTCTTTACGAAAGGTGTGGGGATCCACAAAGACAAACTGGCATCGTTTGAACTGGCTCTCAGGCAGGCGGGCATCGAGAAGTACAATCTGGTCTACGTCTCGAGTATCTTCCCCCCGAACTGCCAGCTGGTCTCGAAGGAAGAGGGTTTGAAAGAACTCTCGCCGGGCAGCATCGTCTACGTCGTCATGGCCCGGAACGAGACCAACGAACCGAGCAGGCTTGCTTCCGCCGCAATCGGCCACGCGATGCCCAAGGAGAGCAACGCCTACGGCTACCTCTCCGAGCACCACGCCTTCGGGGAGACGGAGGAGATCTCGGGCGAATACGCAGAAGACCTTGCGGCAACCATGCTCGCGACGACGCTCGGGATCGAGTTCGACCCCGACCAGGCATGGCAGGAGCGGGAGCAGATCTACAAAGCGAGCGGCCGAATCATAAATACGACCCACACCTGCCAGGCGGCGGAAGGGGTAATGGACGGCCGCTGGACGACGGTCATCTCCGCAGCGGTCTTCCTCTAAGACCCGCACCTCCCGGGGCGGCCCTCCTCTTTTCCCGCGGCCGCCCCGCAGAAGTTTTCTCCCGGCCCGGAGCGCAAAACAAAATACCTTCCGGGGTCCACACTGTATCCAGGTTTTTCACATGCGTCAACCAATACGGGCCGTAACCCCGGAAACGGAATCTGCCGAGATCGTCGGCTGGGTGCACGAGGTTCGCGACCTCGGAGGACTCGCGTTCTTCCTGATCCGCGACCGGACCGGGATCATCCAGGTGACCATCCCGAAGAAGAAAGTCACGGCAGAGATCCTTGAAGTCGCCCGGAGCGTCTCGAGAGAGTCCGTGGTCAGGGTCCAGGGCACGGTCAAAGCAATCGAGAAGGCGCCCGGCGGGCGCGAGATCGTCCCCGAGGAACTCGAGATCATCAGCACCGCAGAGAGCCCGCTCCCCCTCGACGTCGCCGAGAAGGTTCCCGCCGAGATGGACACCCGGCTCGATTCCCGGTTCCTGGACGCGAGGAAACCGCGTGTCCGCGCCATCTTCTTCGTCCGGTCGGCGGTGACCTCCTCCGCGATCGCGTTCCTCGCCTCCCGCGGCTGCATCAACATCACCACCCCGAAAGTTGTCGCGGCGGCGACAGAGGGCGGCACCGAACTCTTCCCGATCGCCTACTTCGAGAAAGAGGCGTTCATGAACCAGAGCCCGCAGCTCTATAAACAGATGATGATGGCTGCCGGGTTCGAGGCGGTCTTCGAGCTCGGCCCCATCTTCCGCGCCGAGGAGCACAATACCGTCCGGCACCTCAACGAGGCGACGAGCCTCGACGTCGAGGTCTCGTTTGCCGACCACAACGACGTCATGGAACTCCTCGAAGACCTGATCGTCCACGTCTACGACCACGTCGCGAAGAACTGCGCCGACGCGCTCGAGGAACTCGGGGTCGACCTCAAGATCCCGGCAAAACCGTTCCCCCGGATCCCGTACACCGAGGCGATCGAGATCGCGAACAAGACCATCGAGGAGAAACTCGCCTTCGGCGACGACCTCTCTCCGGCGGCCGAGCGGGCGATCGGGGATACCGTCGGGCAGCACTACTTCATCGTCGACTGGCCGACCGATATCAGGCCCTACTACGCGATGCCGTATCCCGACCGTCCCGAGTTCTGCAAGGCGTTCGATATGATGCATCCCCGGATGGAACTCTCCTCCGGCGCCCAGCGTATCCACGATCACGACCTTCTGGTGGAGCGGATTCGCGCAAAGGGCCTCTCTCCCGAGAGTTTCGAGTTCTATTTAAAGCCGTTCCGCTACGGGATGCCCCCGCATGCCGGATGGGGTCTCGGTATCGAGCGGCTGGTGATGACGATGCTCGACCTCGCTAACATCCGCGAAGCGGTACTCTTCCCGCGCGACCGGCACAGACTGACGCCATGAGATTAAATACACCGGCGACCTACGGATCGTTGTGCTTGCGTAGCGGGCAGAGGAGATTCCGATGACCCTGACGAGCGTGCTCCTCCCGACCACCGTGGTCGGGAGCTACCCGGTGGTGAAAGGATCGGGGGTTCGCGCCCTCATGGATCCGCTGAAACATGCGGTGGAGGTAGCGGTCGCCGACCAGATCGGCGCCGGGATCGATATCATCTCCGACGGCCAGGTCCGGGGCGACATGATCCGGGCCTTCACCTCCCATCTCCCCGGGATCCGGGGGTCGTCGGTCGTCGGGAAGGTTCAGCCGGCCGCCCGGCCGATCACCCTTGCGGACACGAAGTACGCCCTCTCCAGGCACCCGAAGGTGAAGGGCATCCTCACCGGGCCGAGCACGCTCGCCCACGGCCTCTCGATCGAGACGCCGTTCTACAGGAACAAAGACGAACTGGTTCTCGATATCGCGCAGGCGCTCGCGGTCGAGGCGAACTACCTCCAGGAGGCCGGGGTCACGCTCATCCAGGTAGACGAACCCATCTTCTCGACGGGGGCGGCGAACCTCGCCGTCGGCCGCGAGGCGGTGAACGCGATCGCCGGCATGCTCCGGGTGCCCGTCTGCCTCCACGTCTGCGGAAACCTCGGGGACGTCATCGACGACGTCCTCAAAATAAACGTCGCAGCATTCGATTTTGAGTTCGCAAACAACCCCAAAAACCTCGAGGTGCTCTCGGCAAAAGACCTGCGCGGCAGGATGATCGGTTACGGGTGCGTGGACTCGGCCGATCCGGGCGTCGAGAGCATCGAGACGATCAAAAAGAGGATCGAGGCCGGCATCGATCTCTTCTCCCCCGACGCCATGCTCCTCGACCCCGACTGCGGTCTAAGGATGCAGACGCGTGACGCGGCGCTCGGAAAACTGAAGAATATGGTTGTTGCGGCGGGCGATGTCCGGGCCGAGTATACCGGCTAGACCACCCTGCTCGTCGTCGAGAGCTCGATACCGTCCGCCATGATGTTGTAGGGGATGACACGCTGCGGCACGTCCGAACCTTTGAACTTCTCGACGGCGAGCGTCCGCTCGAACTCGTTGCCGTTGACCTCCTGCCTGAGGGTGATGAAGACGTCGGTCGCCCGCATGATCCGCGCCTCTTCGGTGGGGCTGTGGGCTCCCGTGTAGAGGAGATAGACGATGTTTGCACCGCCCTCGATGATCGGGCGGGTATCTTCGAGGACGAACCTGGCGGCCGTATCGATCCCCCAGGCGGCGATCAGCGTGGAGAGAGAGTCCACGATGATCTTCTCGCCCTCCATCGCCGCCGCCGTCGCCGCAGGATCCATGCCCCGTGCATCGATCATATTCTCCCCCGGCACGGTATCGAGCATCAGGTAGGCTCCCGCCCCTTCCCCTTCCTGCCAGAACTGCTGTGCCAGGAGTTCAAGGCCGCTCAGCGGAGATCCGGAGATGACGATACGGGTGCCCGGAGAGAATCCTCCGTCGAGCGCCAGATCCAGGCCCGCGATTCCTGTCGAACGTTTGGTGGTGTCTGCCACGTCTGTACCTCGGGTAAGTGTCCTCAAACAGGACCTTTGCCGCCCTTTCCTAAATAATTACCCTCGTCACTGCCGGCGCCGCAGTACTCCTCACGAAGCCGCTTTCTGAGAAGTTTCCACCCGTTCACCCGGGGGATCTCTTCCGCGATGATGACCCGGCGGGGAACCTTGTAGCCTGCGAGGCGTTCGCGAGCGAAGGCGACGATCTCGTCAGGCGAGATGCCGTTACCTACCGGAACCACCACGGCCACCGGAACCTCGCCCCGGTGCTCGTCGGTGCACCCGAAGACCGCCGCGTCGCGGACGCCCGGGTGCTGGACGAGGACATCCTCGACCTCGGTCGGGTAGACCTTCCAGCCCGACATCACGATCATGTCCTTCTTGCGGTCGGTGATGTAGAGCATCCCGTCCTCGTCCAGGTGGCCGATGTCCCCGGTCAGGAACCAGCCGTCGGGGAGAAAGACGGCGGCGGTCTCCTCGGGCATCTGCCAGTAGCCAAGCGCCACCCCCGGCCCCCGGAGGGCGATCTCGCCGTCAACACCCGGCCTGAGTTCCTGCGCAGGATCGTTCGCATCGACGATCTTCACCTCCGAGAACCCGACCGGGGTGCCGACGCTCCGGAACTCGTCGGCGGTCGCGTAGTGTTCGGGCCGGATGGCGGTTCCGGTCCCGACGACGACCGTCTCGGAGAGGCCGTAGGCGTTGACGATGGGAATACCGAACCGTTCGTGGAAGGGTTTCCAGACACCGGGCGTCAGGGGGCCGCCGCCGCTGATCATCGCCCGGGCGGTGGCGAGCGCCGTCTCGGTTCCCGGCGGGGTCTGGATGAGGGAGTGGATCACCGGCGGCATCCCGGCGACGATCGTCGCCCGGTAATCGCGGGCGAGGTCGAGGTAGCGGTCGAGCTCGAACCGCTCCATGACGACGTAGGTTCCGCCGGCCCGGAGCGTCGCGATCCCCCAGCTGAGGCCGACGTGCCCCATGGGATAAATCCCGAGGTAGACGTCCGCATCGGTGATCCGGAGAACGTCCCGCTCGGCATCCATCGCGGCGATCCAGTTCCCGTGGGTGAGCATGGCGCCCTTGGGTTTTCCGGTGGTGCCGCTCGTGTACTGGATCTGGCAGAGGTCGTCGAACCGGCAGTGGACGGCCCGACAGTCCGGCGGTGCACGGAGGAGATCCGCCCACGGCATTGCGCCCGCAGCCTCCCCGCCGACGGCGACGACGTGCCGGAGGGTCGATGCCTGGTCCCGGATACGGCCGACGAGCGCCGCACCCTCCGCGTCGGTGATGACGGCGACAGCCCCTGCGTCGCGGACGGCGTAGAGAACCTCGCTCTCCCGGTAGACCCGGTTCGTCGGGACGGCGACGGCGCCGATACGCCAGAGAGCGAAGTAACTGACGAGGTATTCCGTCGAACTGTCGAGGTAGATGCAGACGCGGTCCCCGCGCCCGACCCCGAGATCGAGGAGGCCGCGCCCGACCCGGCAGACCCGATCGAGGAGTTCGGCGCGGGTGTATGACTCTCCGGTCGAGGGAACGATGAGCGCAGTCTTTTCAGGGTTACAGGCGTTGGCGTCGAGAAACGTGGTGCAGTTCGGCATGGATTGGCTCCGGGCGGCAGGTATGCGCTTTGATGTATATGCTTGTGCATGGAGCGGTAAATAGGTTGCCCCGGGAGGCCACACCATGGGCGATCTCCGCTCCGGAGCCAAAAGCAGATTACCGAAGAGGCAGACTGAGATATATGGAACGCGACACGCTGCTCGTCCGGGAGGCCGCCGAGAACGACCTCGCCGCCGTCCTCTCCCTCTATACGCACCTGCACGACGCCGACGAGAAGGCCGACGGCCGTGCGCTGGAAAGAGCCTGGCAGGAGATCCTCGCCGACCCGCGAACCCATCTCTTCCTCCTCGAGTGCGGGGGCGTGCCCGTCTCGACGTGCGTCCTCTATATCCTCCAAAACCTCACCCGGGGCGCACGACCCTACGGGCTCATCGAGAATGTCGTGACCCGTCGCGAGTTCCGGAACCGGGGGTTCGGCACGGCCCTCCTCAACCGTGTGCTCGAGTGCGCGTGGAACGAGGACTGTTACAAGGTGATGCTTCTGTCCGGCCGTCGCGAACAAAACGTCTTCCGGCTCTACGAGAAGGCAGGGTTCGTCCGGGGCGCCAAGGAAGGGCTGATCGCGTATCCACCGGAATGATCTCCGGCGGCTCGCCGGTCCGAATATGCCGGAAGAAAACGCAAACTCCAAATCCCCGGCAAAAGATGGATGGTAAAGGTAGATAGTCGTGCAATCAAAGCGTTCACAGACCGCGAGGGCCGGATCGATCCTGTTCACCCTGCTCCTCACTCTCGTCTCTCCGGCATCCGCCGGCCTCTACACCGACTCGTGCGGGATGGTATGGACGGACGCCTCCGTCCCGTTCGAGCACAACAACGAGACAGCCTACAACGAGGAACTGATGGCATCATATGCACCCATCATGGCGAACCTGACGGAGCCCCCTGATCTCGGCAACATCTCCTGGAGCGCTGCCTTCCGCGAGACCTGCGCCTACATGGAGGAGCGCTATGCCTTCACGGAGTGGCGCGGCGTCGACTGGGACGCGCTGCATGCGGGGTATGCGCCGAAGATTGCGGAGGCCGAGGAGAACGAGGACAGCGCCGCATACTACCGGACGCTCCGCGAGTTCGTCTATGCCATCCCCGACGGGCACGTCCTGGTTCTCTCCCCCGACGACTTCGGGGCGAAGCATGCCGACATCGGCGGGGGCTACGGGCTCGGTGTCGCACGGCTCGATTCGGGCGAGGTGATCGTGACCTACGTCGCGAACGGAAGCGATGCCGAGCGGGCGGGCATCCGGTTCGGCGACGAGGTGGTCTCCTGGAACGGCCGGCCGGTCGGGGAGGCGATCGACGCGACCTCGATCATCTGGACGCCGATCAAGCCCTCGACGGCGGAAGGCATCCTCCTCCACAAACTGCGATTCCTGACCCGGGCGCCGGTCGGCACCCCGGTGGAGATCGGCATTGCCGGCCCGGCGGATTCCGTTCCCCGCACGGTCAACCTGACCGCAACGGACGACGGCTACGAGACCCTCGCCCGGACGAGCATCTTCCTCGGCCGCGAGGTGAACGACGGAGCGGCCGGGTCGTCGGCGGAACTCAAGGCAATGATCACGAACGAGACCGTGACCACCCGGACACTCCCGGGAGGGATCGCCTACATCGCGGTCTACGAAGAGTTTTATGATGTCTACCAGCCTTTCAAGGCGGCGATGAAGGACGCGATCGCCGACGGTGCGCCCGGCATCGTCATCGACCTCCGGTTCAACCGGGGCGGGGACGACAACCTGGCCGCCGCCTACGCCGGGTGGTTCGTGGATCGGCCGGTCTTCTACGAGTACGGCACCACCTACGACCCCGGCACCGGGGAGCCCGCGGTCCTCTGGGAGTCATGGACACGGCCCCGGCCCGACCGCTACGAGGGCCCGGTCGCTCTCCTCGTCAGCCCCTACACCATCAGTTCGGGCGAGGGCCTCCCGAAGGTCTTTGCAGAGTCCGGGACAGGCGCGATCGTCTCGTGGTACGGGACGAACGGGGCGTTCGGGATGGAGTCGATGGGGCCGGTGCTCCCCCTCGGGGTCATGACCGCCTTCCCGCAGGGTGCCTCACTCGACGAGAACGGCCGGATCCAGGTCGACAGCAACGCGTCCCTGGTCGGCGGGGTCGCCCCGACGGTGCGGGTGCCGCTCGACCGGGATACCCTGGCGCGGGCGATGGCCGGGGAGGACGTCCAGCTCTCGTATGCGGTCGACTGGATCCGGGCTCAGGCGGAGGAGACGACCGCGGAGCCTTCCGCGGAGCCGACACAGGCAGCGCCCGGGTGGGCGGCCGTGCTCGCGGCACTTGCGGTTGTCGCTGTCTGGTACGGCCGGCGGTGAGGGTTAGGAGAGATCCTCACGCGAAGCCGCAAAACCGCGAAAGGGGGTTACACCTCCCGAACTTCGCGCACTTCGCGTTCTCGCACCTAAAGGTGCTCATGCTCCGGACGTTCCGTCCGTCGCACTTTACGGGAACTTTTCCGTGAGATTACCCCAGGCCGAAGAGACGAGGATCTTCCCGGATGGGGACGGTAAGTTGTAAAAAAAGAGTGCTCCGGGGGCATTCCCCCGGAAGATCCGCTTACTGGTATTCCGGGGGCTGGATATCTTTCGGCAGCCCGCCCTTGAAGTGCTGCTGCACCTTCCCGTAGTACTGCCGCAGCCGCTCGTTCATCGTCGCGTGCACCTTCTCCCGTGCCCGCTCGAAGTGCGAAGGGCTCACGACGGCAGCACTCTCCCGCATGGCGAGCATGGCCGCCTCCCGGGCGAGCGCCTCGAGATCCGAGCCGACGAACCCCTCGGTGTCGGTTGCTATCTTCTTGAGGAGGAGGGCCCGTGCGGGATCGTCGAAAGTCACCTTCTGCTGCGCGAAGAGATCGACGAGTTTCTTCCGCCGGACGTGGTTTGCAAGCCCCTCGTCTTCGGTCGGTGCAATCGCAGCGCGGTGCTCCTTCAGCTCTTCGGCGCTCACCTGGCGGTTCGCTCCCACGGCGAGAACCAGGTCTTCGAGATCGTTCTCGGTGAGCCCCTCCGTCATCGCCACGAGGTCTTCCATCTTCGAGCCCTCGATCGGTATATAGCGGGTGTGGATGGAGAGGATCTTCTGCCGGTCTTCCCGCCCGGGCTCGCCGATGTAGACGAGCCGGTCGAACCGTCCGGGCCGGAGAAGCGCCGGATCGACCATGTCGGGACGGTTGGTCGCACCCATCACCACCACGCCCCGGAGTTCCTCGAGGCCGTCGATCTCGGTCAGGATCTGGTTTAGGACGCTCTCGACCACGTGCGACTCTGTGCCGCCGCCCCGGGCGGGGGCGAGGGCGTCGAGTTCGTCGAAGAAGATGATCGACGGCGCCACCTGCCGGGCCTTCTTGAAGATCTCCCGGACCGCCCGCTCGCTCTCCCCGACCCACTTCGAGAGGAGCTGGGGGCCTTTGACCGGGACGAAGTTCGCCCCGCTCTCGCTCGCGACCGCCTTCGCGATCAGGGTCTTACCCGTCCCCGGCGGGCCGTAGAGGAGGACACCCTTCGGCGGCTCGATACCGAGGTTCTCGAACCGCTCGCGCTCGGTGAGCGGATACTCCACCGCCTCGCGGATATCCTGCTTCGCCTCTTCGAGGCCTCCGACATCCGCCCAGGTGGTGTGGGGGACTTCGAGGAGGATCTCCCGCATGGCGCTCGGGCCCACGTCGCGGAGAGCATCGCGGAAGTCCCTGCCCTGCACCTCCATCTTCTCGAGGATCTCCGGCGGAATCTCGTCGGCTTCGAGATCGATCTCGGGGAGGTAGCGCCGCAGTGCCTTGATCGCCGCCTCACGGGCGAGTGCGGCGAGATCCGCCCCGACGAACCCGTGGGTCTGCTGGGCGACGTCGGCGATCGTCACGTCGTCCGCAAGCGGCATGCCCCGGGTGTGGATCTGGAGAACCTGGATCCGGTCATCCTCTGCCGGTACCCCGATCTCGATCTCCCGGTCGAATCGCCCGGGACGGCGCAGCGCAGGGTCGATGGCGTCGAGCCGGTTCGTGGCCCCGATCACCACGACCTGACCGCGCTCCTCGAGGCCGTCCATCATCGTCAGGAGCTGGGCGACCACCCGGCGCTCGACCTCCCCGGTCACCTCCTCGCGCCGTGGTGCGATCGAGTCGAGCTCGTCGATGAAGATGATCGCAGGAGCGTGCTGCCGTGCATCCTCAAAGACCTCACGGAGCCGCTGCTCGCTCTCGCCGTAGTACTTCGAGATCACCTCCGGCCCCGCGATCGAGATGAAGTGGGCGCCGCTCTCGCTCGCGACCGCCTTTGCGATCAGGGTCTTACCCGTTCCCGGCGGGCCGTAGAGGAGGACGCCCTTCGGCGGCTCGATGCCGAGCTTCCGAAAGATCTCCGGGTGGCGCATCGGCAGTTCGATCGTCTCGCGGACCCGCTGCAGCTCGCCCTTGAGGCCGCCGATATCCTCGTAGCTGATCCTCTTGACCCCCTCGAATCCAGCCGCAGGCTTCTCGGAGAACTCTATCTTCGTGTTCTTGGTGATGATCACGGCGTTCTCCGGCTCGACCACCACGGCCTTGAACGCGACGAGCTGGGGCTGCATGAACGGGAGCCCGGCCTGGATCGGAACGGAGTCGTTCTTGACGACCGGAAAGTCGATCAGCTTGTTGACGACGCTGCCGTAGTTGATGGGGAGCTGTTTGGGGAGGTCCTCGGGCGGCGCGAGCACGACCCGTTTCGCCTCGGCCTCCTCATCGAGCGTTCGTATCTTGACCCGGTCGCCTATGCTCGCACCGGTATTGAGCCGGGTGAAGTTATCGATCCGAACTTTGCCCTGGTGCCAGTCGTTCACCATGGCGCGCCAGACCTTCGCTACGGTGCGACGCTTTCCTTCGATGGCGACGAGGTCTCCCGGGTTGAGCCGAAGCTGCAACATGGTGTCAGGGTCAAGCCGTGCCTTGCCTGCCCCCTGATCCTCCGGATAAGCGCTATCTACCTTCAAGTATATCTCGGGCATTACCTCTAGTTCTTATATTTCGGGGATTTATAAGTACTGGAGAGCATGAACGTACTTCTCTTCGACCCGTTCAACGGAGCCGCAGGCGACATGATCATCGGAACCCTTCTCGATCTCGGGGCCGACGAAGGACTTGTCCGGGCAGCCATGCGTTCCGTCGTCGGGGAACCGACGATCGAGCGGGTAGACCGTTCCGGGATCCGTGCCGTCCAGGTGAGAACGCACGCCCCGGTCGATCACCGCACCCTTGAGGAGGTGCTCGACCGGGTGGCCGGAAGCGACGCTCCCGCACCCGCAAGGGAGATGGCGCGGCGGGTCTTCCTCCGGATACACCGGGCCGAGGAGAGTATCCATGGAGAGGGAGCGCACTTCCACGAGGTGGGTGCGGACGACGCGATCGCCGACGTGGTTGGTGCCTGCACCGCCCTCTCCTCCCTCGCCCCCGACGGTGTCGCCGTCCGCCCGGTCGCACTCGGCCGGGGGTTTGCGGTCGGCGCCCACGGCACCTTCCCTGTCCCGGCCCCCGCGACGGTCGCAATCCTCGCCGGATCGGATCTCGCGACCATTCCCGGGGATGAGGAGCGGGAACTCTGCACCCCGACGGGAGCCGCGCTCCTCGCCGAGTTCTCGACCGTCCGGCCCGAAGACCTCGGCCCGGCGGGGATCCGGGCGGTCGGCTACGGGGCGGGGAGCAGGAACCCCCCGGGAAGGCCGAACGTCCTCCGGTCGATGCTCCTCTCTACTAAAGATGCCCCGGGAGGCGACCGGGTGGACATCCTCGAGACGAACGTCGACGACGTCACCGGGGAAGCCCTCGCCTACACCATCGCCTGCCTGATGGAAGAAGGGGCACGGGACGCAAGCGTTACTCCCGTGGTGATGAAGAAGGGGCGGAGCGGCCACCTCGTCCGGGTGATCTGCCGCCCCGACGCGACCGACCATCTCATGGGAGTGATGGCGCGGGAACTCGGGACGCTCGGGATCCGGTGCATCCCGATGGTGCACCGGGCCGTCGCGGAACGGACGATCGAACCGGTCACGGTGACCGTCCGGGGGAAGGAGGCGACGATCGACGTGAAGTGCGGCTGGTGTGAGGGGAAGATCGTCTCGTTCAAGGCGGAGTACGAACAGGCGGCGGCGTGCGCACGGGAGACCGGACTCCCGTTCCGGGAGGTCGCCGGAACGGTCGAGGCGGCAGCACGCCGGATCTTCGTCGAACGGGGTGTGCTCGAACCATGAAGACCGACCGGATCAGCACGGGAAGCACGGCGTTCGACGACCTCCTCGGCGGCGGGCTCGAGCGGCGGGCGATCACCCAGATCTACGGCGAGCCCGCGAGCGGCAAGAGCACCCTCTGCCTGATGGCGGCGGTGGCCTGCCTCCGGGCCGGGAACTCGGTCGTCTACATCGACACCGAAGGGTTCTCGGTAGAGCGCTTTACGCAGATCGCCGGGGAGAACGCCGGAACGCTCGCCGACCGGCTCTACCTCTTCGAGCCGCTCGATTTCTCCCAGCAGGGAACGATGATCGCCGATACCGAAGGGTTGCTCAAGAACGGCCACGCCCCCGTGGGGCTGCTGGTGATGGACTCGGCCACCGCCCTCTACCGGACGGAACTCGATCTCGGGCGGGAGGCGATACGGAAACTCTCGCACCACATGATAAAACTCCTCGGGCTCGCAAAGAAGTACGACATTCCCGTCCTGATCACCAATCAGATCTATATGGATGTGGAGCGCGACCGGGTGGCGGGGCTCGGGGGGACGGCGCTCGAACACCTCTCGAAGGCCATCGTACGGCTTGAAAAGAAGGATAGCGTCCGGCGGGCGATGCTCCGGAAGCACCGGTCCCGGCCGGAAGGGCTCTCGTTCGACTTCGTCATCACCGAAGACGGGATCAGAACGGTATAACGCCGGAAAAGACCGTCTCGGCGGGACCTTCCATCGTGACGGTCTCGCCGAACCGGATCACGAGCGGGCCGCCTTTTGTCTCGACCCTGACCGTATTCCCGACTTTGCCGAGGTGATGGGCGACCGCGGCGGACGCCGTCGCGCCGGTGCCGCAGCTCTCGGTCTCGCCCTCGACGCCGCGCTCGAACGTCCGGATCCGGATCGTGTCGTTGCCGGCCTCTTCGACGAAGTTGACGTTCGCGCCCTCTACGAAGGAGGGGTGGTTCCTGATGGCCGGACCGACGGCGGCGATATCGACTGCGCCTATTTCTTTCACGAAGGCAACCGCGTGGGGAACGCCGGTGTTCGCGGCATACACGGTGAAACCCCGGATCTCCTCTCTGTATTCGCCGTTCCCGGTGGCCGGGATGGCGCTCCGCTCGAACGCGGGCTCAGGCATCGTGATCGTTGCGGTGAACGCGTCATCGGCATAGCCTGCCGAGACCTGGACGACCCCCACCCCGGTCTCGACCGAGCAGGACTCTTTCACGTATCCGGCGTCGTAGGCGTACTTCGCGAGGCACCTGATACCGTTCCCGCACATCGCGGCCTCGCTCTCGTCGGGCTGGAAGAGCCGCATCCGGATCTCGGCCGCCTCGGACGCCTGGAGGAAGAGGATCCCGTCGGCGCCGATGCCGAACCTGCGGTCGCAGAAGAGCGCCGCAAACGCCCCCTTCATATCCCCGGGAATGACCTCGCCGTTATGCTCGTCGATCAGAACGAAGTCGTTGCCGTTTCCCTGCAGTTTGGTGAACGCGATCTCCATGGTATAGCCTCTCCTGTAGGTATGGGAGCGGCGGGTGATAAACCGTGTGGGGGTTGGGTTCCAGCCCCGGCGATCAGGGCTTCCTCACGCCGCACCGCAGAGACGCGTCCACCCCGACGAATCCATTTCAGGACCCATGACCGGCTCCGGCGGGGAGATGAATACCGTGAACTTCACCGGAATACTCTCGATTCCCATCTCCCTTGCCCGCGTATCGAGCATCGCATACACCGCGTCTATCGAGAATACGTTCTCCGGCGGAGGCGGGCCGTTCCAGACGTTCACCCGGAGATACCCGTCGATGTCGTAGCCGTACCCGATGAGGGACCCGTTGGGGTAGAGGTAGCGTTCCCGTATCAGACTCTCTGTGGCGGCGGTGAAGACTGAGAACGATATTCCGCTCCCACCCTTCGAGAAGGGAAGCCCTCCGAGCGTGACGGTGACGGGCTCCTGTCTGTTCAGGGCGGCTTTGAGGTCTTCTACCCCCGGTCCGGTGAAGACCCGTTGGGATGACTGGAGTTTCGCGGTAGATGTTCCCGACCCCTGACCCGGGAAATCTTCCGGATGATCCTCGTTGCTCTCGTCATAGCGGTGCCGAGCAACAGAGCGATAGTTATGCAACTCTCTAAGCCTTTCTGCAAGTTCTCTGCTCTCACTCTCATTCATGCCGTCAAGATACGATACCCCTGGCATCTCTTCGATCATTTGAGAGACTTCCTTATCGCTCAATCTGTTTCCGGCATCATCAAAGAGATGAGGACTTCTCTCCAGCACTACGTCCCGGTCTACCGGATCCCCTCCGAACGGACGGATATTCTCCGGAGTATCCTCATTCGCGCTCACCGCCGCCACGAAGAATGTGCCGACGATCAGCAACACCGCAAGCAGGGCGCTGATCCCGGAGAGGAATTTCGTATTCATGGTTCCTGTCCTCCTTTTCACGCGCATCCCAAAGGCCACGGAACCGCAACGGCTATCCACGATGTGCAGCCAGCACGACCATGAGCCTCCGCACCGGTGCAGGCGCCGCCTGCGAAACCCATGATTGAAAACTCAACGTTCATCTATATCCCTTTTCTGTCACGATCATCTACACGTCGAGGCGTTTCGATCGAGAAGCATGCCGCAACCGGCCGGAGGCCACGCCCGGCCGATACGAGGGCCGGCACGATAGAAAAAGCCGGCCCTGTGCCCCACCCATACGTATATACCCCTCCCGGAACCAAAACATAGGTGCGTATGGCCATGAAACTCAAACTCCTGGAGCTGACTGACGACAAGGCCCGGATCCTCTTTGAAGGCGAAGGCAACACCTACATCGACGCGCTCGCCGCCGAACTCATCCACGATCCGCAGGTGGACGTAGCGCAGCGCAAACAGGCATTCCGGTTCACGGATCCCGAACTGGTCGTCACCACGGTCGGCGACCGGCCACCTCTTCTTGCAGTTACGGACGCGGCAAAGCGGCTCTCCGGCTACGCCGGCGAACTCCTCAGCCAGATGGAAGCGCTCGAGACCGCGTAGGCGTCCCATGAAGAAGAGCGCCGAAGGCTTCGCCCGGGTTGCCCGGGAAGTCTTTGCTCCCATCTACCCCGTCATCGCGGAGCAGGCGCTCGCGTGGTCGGGGATACGGGACGGGATCGCGCTCGATATCGGGAGCGGCCCCGGCCTCCTCTCCGTAGCGCTCGCACAGAGAAGCGATCTCGTTGTCGTCGCGCTTGATGCCGACCCGGCGATGTCCCGGATTGCCCGGACGGCCGCCGCCGGGAGTGCCGGCCGGGTGATCCCGGTCACCGGCGACGTCCACTGCATGCCGGTTCGGGACAATACCGTCTCGCTCATCGTCAGCCGCGGCTCGATCTACTTCTGGGAGAACCGGCCGCGGGCATTTTTAGAGATCGAGCGCATACTCCGGCCCGGCGGCGTCGCGTACGTCGGCGGGAGTTTCGGGACGCCCGAACTCCGGGAAACGATCTTTCATGAGATGCGGCGGCGAAACCCGAACTGGGACAGCGACGTCGCCCGGCGAAGCGGGCAGGCGACCCCCGAGATCCTCCGCCGCGAACTTGCAGAGAGCGGTGTCGCCCACGCCCGTATCAGGGACGAAGAAGAGGGGATGTGGGTGGAGATCAGAAAAGACGCGATCAGTCCGCGCGCTCGGTGAAGATGATCGTCCCGGCGATCCGGGTGATCTTAATCTTTACCGTCTGACCCGGTTTTGCATTTGCAACGTACATCGTGTAGCGATCGATCTTCACCACACCGTCGCCGCGCTTCGAGAGGAACTGCGGGGTGACGTCCATGATCGCGCCCTCGGTCGGTTTCGAGGCTGCAGAGGGATCGATCGTCGTTTTTCGCTTCCGGACCGGCCGGTGGCCGCCGCAGGCGTCGCACCGGAGCGTCAGGATACGTTCGGTCTTGACGAGGCGGGTGTCGGGCTTCCCGCACTCCGAGCAGATGACGTAGTCGTCGACGTAGCCCTTGATGATCATGTTGATCTGCTCCTGCTCGAACTTCCCGGAGAAGACCGCACGTGTGCCCTCCACCTTGCCGGCGGTGCCGAGCTCGCCGAGGAGGTGCTTCATCAGGTGATCCTGGTCGCGCCGGAGGGTGCTCGCGATCTCGGCGAAGTTCTCGAGAACCGTGGTCTTCCCCTCGATGAAGACGCGGGCGACAGGAACCGTGAACCGGTCCTCGAACTCCGTCGGCTCCGTGATATTGGTATACGCCTTCTTCAGAAGGTCTTCGTATGACGGGCTCATACCTCACTATTGATCGCGCGACGTCAAAAAGTGGTCACCTCACACGTATGCAGGTGGGCGGCCCACCGGTTCCACAGTATGCTGCCGGCACATGACCGTGCGGTGCGTTACTGAACGGCCATCTCTCTTCGCGACTGCCGGACGAGGTCGACCAGGGGCTTCACCGCCTCCGGTCTCTTCGCGTCGCGTGCAGTGAGCGGGACCGCACCGCGGACGTCGGCACCCTTCTTCGCGAGCATCGCCGTCAGCGTATCAAGCGTCTTTCTCGGTGACCCGCCCGATGTGCAGAAGACGACCGTGGGTTTCCCCTCGATGCCCCGGAGAGCGTCGACCGCGGCGTTGATCGCAGGGGTAGGGTTCCCTGCCCATACAGGGGTTCCGACGACGACCGTCTCGTAGCCGGAGACGTCGATAGCCGCGGGTTCGATATCGGCAGAATCTCCCCTCATGGCTCGGGGAGCGCCCTTCAGGTACATCCCCACCTTCGAGTAGTTCGCAAGGTCTCTGACCCCGACGAGATCGCCGCCGGCGGTAGCGGCGACCTGCTCGGCGACCACCCGGGTGTTGCCGGTCTCCGAGTGATAGATGATGCAGACGGACATACCGGAGGGTATGGCAGACGTATATAAACGGGTATCGGGTGGGGCCACTTGGAGCAATGCTCGCAGGCCTCACGCGAACTCCGGCGCAGGTATCGGCAACTCCCCTTCGCGTCTTCGCGTGAGGTTACCGGTTCAAGAACGGCGATATAGTTTCACGCGAAGGACGGAAAAAAGAGAAGGGCCTTACTTCCTGAACTGCGGCATGAACGAGCGGATCTCCGCACCGACCTCTTCGATCAGGTGCTCCTCGTCCGCTCTCGTCAGTGCGTTAAAGACCGGGCGGTTCACCATGTTCTCGAGCATCCACTCCTTCGCGAACTCGCCGTTCTGGATCTCCTCGAGGATCTCCTGCATCGCCACGTAGGTCTCGGGCCCGATGACGCGGGGGCCGCGAGTCAGGTCGCCGTACTGGGCGGTGTTGCTGATCGAGTCGCGCATCTTCGTGAACCCGCCCTCGTAGATCAGGTCGACGATGAGCTTCGTCTCGTGCAGGACCTCGAGGTAGGCCATCTCGGGCGCATACCCGGCATCCACCAGGGTCTCGAACCCGGCCTTGATGAGCGAGGTGATCCCGCCGCAGAGAACCGCCTGCTCGCCGAAGAGGTCGGTTTCGGTCTCCTCGGCAAACGTCGTCTCGAACACGACCGCGCGGGTCGCGCCGATCCCCCGTGCGTAGGCGAGCGCGATGGCCCGTGCCTCTCCCGTGGCGTCCTGGTGGACGGCGATGAGAGCCGGCACACCCTTCCCTTCCTCGTAAGTCCGGCGGACCATGTGACCGGGACCCTTCGGGGCGACCATGACCACATCGACGGTGGGCGGGGGAACAATCTGGCCGTAGTGAATATTGAAGCCGTGGGAGAACATCAGGCAGGTGTTCTCTCTGATGTAGGGGCTGATCTCGGTGCGGTAGATAGCACCCTGGTTCTCGTCGGGAAGGAGAATCTGGATGATGTCGGCACGCTTGACCGCTTCGGCCACGGAGTAGACTTCTAAACCGTCTTCAGACGCCTTCTGCCAACTCCTGCCGGGCCGCAGGCCGATGATGACCTGACAACCGGAATCACGCAGGTTCAGTGCCTGTCCGCGGCCCTGGGAACCATAGCCGATGACGGCGATGGTCTTGCCCTCCAGGGTGCGAGGGTCTGCATCGGACTCATAGTATTTCTGCACCATAGGTTCTCACTCCCCGTTAGACAGCAAACCAGATAAATATTATATAAAAGAATCTCGGTGGTGCACTGAGGGTCATTTTAAGGTTGATGAAGAGAAACCTTACTCTCAACACGCTATTGAGGATTTGTAATGGAACTGCCAGATGTCCAGTCCAGCCTGCCGGAAGTCCGTATCAACCTGACCCGGGTGGGTGTTAAGAACGTACAAAAACTCGTTGAAGTCGCTCGACCAGGTAAGCGGCCGGTCATCTTCATCTCCAAATTCGACGTCTTCGTCGATCTCCCCGGAAGCCTCAAAGGGGCGAACCTCTCCCGGAACTTCGAGGTGATCGACGACGTGCTGCAGCAGGCCATCGACGGGGATGTAAGCGAGATAGAAGAACTCTGCAGCGCAGTGGCGAGGAAACTCCTCGACCGGCACGAATACGCGGAACGAACCGAGGTTCGGATGCGGAGCAAGTTCATGGTTCGACGGGAGACGCCGGTCAGCGAGACGAGTTGCCATGAGGTCGTGAACGTCCACGCGAAAGCAATAGCCCAGAGGAACGAAGGGAACCCGATCATCCGAAAGAGTATCGGCGCCGAAGTGACCGGAATGACCGCCTGTCCCTGCGCCCAGAACATCATGAAGGATCATGCCCTGCATGTCCTCGAGAACCTCGGCGTGGCGGAGGACAAGATCGAGGCGTTCTTCAACGAGGTGCCGATGGCCACGCACAACCAGCGTGGGCGGGGTTTCCTCTGCATCGAGATCGACGACGATCAGCACATCAGCCTCGAGAAGATCATCAAGATCCTGAAGGACTCCATGAGCGCACGTATCTACGAGCTCCTCAAGCGGGGCGACGAGAGTTACGTGGTGATGGAAGCTCACAAGAATCCGCGGTTCGTCGAAGACTGCGTACGCGAGATGGCCCGCAAGGTGATCGCGCAGTTCCACGATCTGCCCGGAGACTCAGTAGTCACGATCAAGCAGACGAACGAGGAGAGCATCCACCAGCACAATGCATACGCAGAGCGAAAGGCAACGATAGCCGAACTCGTCTCGGAGATGGACAAAGGCACACTGTAAATCCGGCATAATTCCACATTTTTATACGGAGCCCGGAAATTCTGACATTACGTAATACTATTTTGAGACATTGTAATATTTGGGTATGTCCCGAAGCGAAAGATATAAACTCTGTTTTCTTCATAATCCTTGTTGACGTACTCGCGTACGTTTTCAGTACAGAATTGTGTGGTAACACCAGTATAGTGTTCAGAACACCATAATATCGGAATGAGGCGATATATTTGTCGAAAGTTGTAGAAATTTCCCCAACTACGAGACATGAAGGCCATTCTAAGCTCGTTCTGAAGGTCAACGATGAAGGCATCGTCGAGCGCGGAGACTGGCTTAGCATCACCCCGGTGAGGGGTGTCGAGAAACTCGCCATCGGCAAGACGATGGAGCAGGTTCCAAAGATCGCATCGCGCGTCTGCGGCATCTGTCCCATCGCGCACACCCTGGCGGGTATTGAGGCGATGGAAGCATCCATCGGGTGCGAGATCCCCGAGGACGCGAAACTGCTGCGGTACATCCTGCAGTGTGCCAACAGGATGCACAGCCACGCCATCCACAACATCCTGTCCCTCCCGGACATGTACATCCCCGGAACCGACGTAAAGATCAACCCGTTCACCAAGGAAGAACCGGTCAGGAGCGTTGCTCTTCGGATCCAGCGGCTCCGTGAGATCGGCCAGACCATCGGCGAGATCGTCGGCGGAGAGGCCATCCACCCGAGCAACCCCCGTGTCGGCGGTATGTACAAGAACATCACCCCGCGGGCGAAGGCGAAACTCTACGATCTCGCCAAGGAATCTCGTGTCCTTGCCCAGGAACAGATGGAGTTCATGATCGCGGTCTTCCGGAACTACCAGAACCGCGACTGGTCTGAAGTCGGCGGCGTCGAAGTCCCGATCACGAAGGACCTCGGCTACCACAACCAGGGCTACATGGCTACCGCGCCGGTCTACGGCAGCTCGAGCCTCGACGAGACCCCGATGTGGTTCCCCGATCGGTTCACCGAAGTCCGCCCCTGGGACTGGTACATGGGCGAAGTCGAGATCGACGAAGCCGACCCGAACTACCCGATCGGCGGCACGACCCCCGTAGGGAACAAGGCCTGGCCCCAGATGGAGGCCTGCACCGGCGTCCCGCTCTACGACGGCCAGCCCGTCGAGGTAGGACCGCGTGCACGTCTCGTCCAGTTCAAGAACTACGACGAGAAGGGCGCCATGGGCCTGCAGATCGCTCGCCAGATGGAATTCCCCGAGACTGCCTACGGCATCATCGACGCGCTCGACGCGCTCGACACCTCCGGATCGGTCCTCGCGGACGAGATCCCGCAGGGTGACGGATCCTTCGGATGGGCCGCAAACGAGGCTCCCCGTGGAACCGACGTCCACATGGCCAAGGTCAAGGACGGCCGGGTGGAGTACTTCGGGATGCTCGTCCCGACGACCTGGAACTTCCCCACCTGCAGCCGTGCACTGACCGGTGCACCCTGGCGGCTTGCGGAAGTCATCATGCGTGCATACGACCCCTGTGTCTCCTGTGCGACGCACATGCTGGTGATCGACGAAGACAAGAGACTGGTGGCCCAGAAACTCATTCAGTGAGCGTACACGCATGCTATTCCGTGAGATCGTGATCGCAGGATGCGGCAACCCCCTCTTTGCAGATGACGGGTTCGGTCCTGCAGTCGTCGAGGAACTCCAGAAACTACAACTGCCCGACAACGTCAAGGTAATCGATGCCGGCCTTGGCGCCCCTCACTTCCTCTTTACCCTGATGGAAGATGCAGAGGTGCCGGTCAAGAAACTGATCATCATCGATATCGCCGACTTCGGCGCCAACCCCGGTGATGTGACGAAACTCCGGCCCGAAGACCTGCCGCCGGGCTCCTACCGGGATGCCCATTCATGGGATCTCTCAGAACCGCTACAGCGATTGAAAGACGTCATCGATATCACGATCATCGGGTGTCAGCCCAAGCGTGTCGCGAGCCATGAGTATGAACTAGGGCTCACTGAGGAGGTTGAGGGTGCCATTCCCAAAACAGTGCGTATCGTACTGGAGGAAATTGGGGTAGAATATGGGGCTACTATCAACCATCAAGGAACGCATCTTTGGGCGTCGCCGGGAGAAACCACCGGAGATGCCGGGGACAACCCCGGGGAGAAGGCCTGAGGCAAAGCCGGCGGCTACCACGTCGCACGGGAAGCCCGCGGTGAAGCCCTCTGATGTGATTGTAAAAGAAAAGGTGGAAGTTGTACAAAAGGAGGAAAAGCCTGTGGCAGAAAAGATTACGATAGGTGAATTACACCTGAGCGGATGTACGGGATGCCTCGTTACGCTTGCGGATAACTACGAGGGTCTCTTCAAGCTGCTCGATGATTACGCGGACCTGGTCTACGCGTTGACTCTGGTCGACGTGCGCCACGTCCCCGAGATGGACGTGTGCCTGGTCGAGGGTTCGTGCTGTCTGAACGACAAGATCTCGGTAGAGGAACTGAAGGAAGCAAGGGAGAAGTCGAAGGTGCTCGTCGCTTACGGCGGCTGCGCGGCCTACGGCAACATCACCCGGTTCTGCCGTGGCGGTCAGTGGAACCAGCCCGGCCACGAGGCATTCGTGCCGATCAGCGAGGTCGTCGATGTCGATCTCTACATCCCGTCGTGTCCCCCGTGCCCCCAGCAGGTCAGGAACGTCGCCGTCATGGCCTTCCTGCTCCTGAGAGGAAACGAGGAACAGAAGAACCTCGCGACCGCCTACCTGACGCCGCTGATGCAGCTTGCACAGCGCGGCAACGAGGCATGCGGCTGCGACCTGATGTATGATGTCATCAACCAGGGTCTCTGCATGGGATGCGGAACCTGCGCCGGCACCTGCCCGGTCCGTGCCATCACCATGGAGTACGGCAAGCCGAACGTGAACCGCGACCTCTGCATCAAGTGCGGTGCCTGCTACTCGCAGTGCCCCAGGAGCTGGTTCAACTTCGACGTCATGAACAACTATGAGGGCATCATGGATGCCATCAAGGGAGCCATGCAGTGAGGTGAGAAAGATGGACGTACTCGGTAACTACAAGTCCGCAATCTCGGCGCGCTCGACCGACAAGGACATCACAAAGAAGTCCCAGGACGGCGGCATCATCACGACGCTCTTCGCGTATGCGCTCGAAGAGGGTATCATCGACGGTGCCATCGTCGCAGGTCCGGGCGACGAGCCCTGGAAGCCGGAGCCCGTGGTCGCGACCACGAAGGCCGAACTTCTGGCCGCTGCCGGAACGCGCTACACCATCAGCCCGAACCTCTACCTGATCAAGGAGGCGACCCGCAGCTACGGTCTCGACCGCGTCGGTATCGTCGGCACGCCCTGCCAGATGCAGGCCGTCCGGAAGGCTCAGCTCTATCCGATCGGCATGCGCGACGTCGACGACAAGATCGCCCTCGCACTCGGCATCTACTGCATGGAGAACCTCTCCTACCAGGCGCTCGAGGCAATCGTCGAGGACCACTGCAACCAGAAGATGGAGTCCGTCAAGAAGATGGACATCGGCAAGGGCAAGTTCACGGTCTACACCGAACGCGGTGCAGTCAGCCAGATGCCCCTGAAGCTGATCCACAAGTATGTGCAGCCCGGCTGCAACGTCTGTCTGGACTACGTCGCGAACCTTGCCGATATCTCCAGCGGCTCCGTGGGCAGCCCCGACGGCTGGAGCACGGTCTTCGTGCGGAGCATGAAGGGTAACGCCGTCTGGGACGGCGCGATCGCCGCCGGTCTCTTCGAGACCAAGCCGATGGACCAGGTCAAGCCCGGCCTCGACCTCGTGACGAAACTCGCCACGGAGAAGATCACGAAGAACCAGAAGAACGTGGACGCTCGTAAGACGTTCGGTCTCAAGGCGGACGGAACCGCCAAAGGTCTCCGGAACCCCTACGAGTCTCCCTGAAAACACTTTTTTTTTGGTCGGTTCGACTTTGTTCCAAGCATCACCGGAGAGTCGTTTCCGGGTATTCAAGCGTGAGCGTCAGCGAACGTGAGCACCGGAGGTGGAGAAGCGTGAGCGTCAGCGAACGTGAGCACCGGAGGTGGAGAAGCGTGAGCGTCAGCGAACGTGAGCACCGGAGGTGGAGAAGCGTGAGCGTCAGCGAACGTGAGCACCGGAGGTGGAGAAGCGTGAGCGTCAGCGAACGTGAGCACCGGAGGTGGAGAAGCGTGAGCGTCAGCGAACGTGAGCACCGGAGGTGGAGAAGCGTGAGCGTCAGCGAACGTGAGCACCGGAGGTGGAGAAGCGTGAGCGTCAGCGAACGTGAGCACCGGAGGTGGAGAAGCGTGAGCGTCAGCGAACGTGAGCACCGGAGGTGGAGAAGCGTGAGCGTCAGCGAACGTGAGCACCGGGTATCCCCACAATCCACCGTGTCGGAACAGACTCTCGAGTGCTCAATCCCCCGATAGCCGCTCGTCCCTCAATTCCGATCTCCACGACCAGAACAGGGTTTCCAATAGAGGCGATCGCCGCTATCCGGCCAGAGACGCCCTTACCCGGAGGTAGGGGCCGTCATCGTTGAAAAAAATCGGGAGGGGATCTCCCCACGGGGGGGGTTCCTGTTTAATCGGCGAGAGATGGCAGGTGCTCTCTGCCGTCATACGTTACGCTGAAGTTATCTTTCCGGGTAGCGTGTTCGTATTTAGTCCCTGAACAGTACCTGGTATGTTACCGATTCTGCTCCAAAAAAGTCCCTGCAGAACTCCGCTGCTTTCGCGGGCTCGTACTCTTTGCAGCTGAAGATGTCGAGGTAGGCCGCGTTGGTCTCGTTCGCGAAGTGACCGGAGACGAGCGATGTCTCGATGAGCTGGGTCATGGAAAACCCTGCAACCCTCTCGCAAGGGCCGAAGTGGATGATCTGTGGTTCGCCGAACCTCTTCATCTCGATGAGGTCGCATAGTTCGATGATGAACCGGTGAATCTTCTCACCGTCTCGTATCGATGCCGGGTCACACCCCTTCAGATCCACGCTCGTATACAGTCCCCAGCACCCGCGCTGCTTGAACTGTGCAACGATCTCTGCGTCGCTTAACGTCTCTGCCATAACGTTGCTTGCTACAACGTTGTTTGTCATTGCCTTACTTACCATGATCTCACCTTCGAGACAAACTCTGATCGATTGATCACTGTAGTTTTTGATAGTTCTGATTTTAAACTTATCCATGCTACTAATGGGAAATAACCGTTATTTCTCGGTTAGGCGTGAGCAATCCCGAGGTATCCACAATTCTAAGGCACATTTTTGCCAGATTTTTGAATCGGTGACTTTGCGTTGCCTATTTGCGTTTTAGTAGTCATAATGCTATAGATAAATCACACTACGTATGAATAACCCCGGACACCAAATTTTTTCCACGGACTTTGCTCCGGGGGTTTTCGGGCAGAAGAGGTCTTAAAAGACAGGTCTTTTTTCGACACGGTTTCCGGACACCATTTCGGATGGGAGAAACCAATAAGGCGGAGATAGGAAATATTCGCCCCCGCACCGGTCTCGATCCCGACCAAAAAGCAGCCGGGCCGCGACTACGGAACCCCTCTGCCGGCCCCTGAAATCAGTGTATCTCTGCCGGGCAACGCGCACCCCCGGCCTCCCGTCACCCACCCAACCGGGGTCTTCGGGCATGACCCGCCGCAGCCGGGTTCCTTCACCGGACCTCCGGTGGGCACCGGTGGGTGCGCCGGACGTGGGCGTGAAGGGCTTCGAGCGCGGGGTATTGCCTGCCGCAGAACGGACAGATGAACTCGCCCATCTCCACCAGATCGGGGGGTCTTCTCCTCCGCGGCGGTTCGCCCGTCATTCGATCCTCCCCTCCGCGATCTCATTGAGCGATCGCCCGGAGACGACCGAACGGGGTTCCGTCACGACCGGGTTTCTCCCGGGGTCGGCCTCGGCATCATCCATCTTCACAAGCAGCCAGGCCTCGCCTTTCCCGGTTCTGAAACGGGTGAGGGCGTAGCCGCCCCGGAGTTTCTCCCCCTCCAGCCGGAAGGATACGTGGCCCCGCCGGATGGCCTCGGCGACCTCGATCCTCTTCCCCACCTTCTCTGTCAGGTTCTGGTAGGTTCCCCGGTCCCAGACGAGAACCGTCCCGGCCCCGTAACTCCCCTCCGGGATGACGCCCTCGAAGCCGGCATAGTCGAGCGGATGATCCTCCGTCGGCACGGCGAGGCGCTTCTCCTTCGGGCTCATTGACGGCCCTTTCGGAACCGCCCAGGACTTCAGCACCCCGTCGGCCTCCAGGCGGAAGTCGTAGTGGAGCGTGGTCGCATCGTGCTTCTGGATGACGAAACGCGGACGGGCACCTACCGCGTCCTGCTCACCTCGCGGCTCCGGCGTCCGGGAAAAGTCCCTTCTGTCGTGATACTCCTCAAGCGTGTCGGGATCGGCCATACCAGAACTCCGGCACGGCCCGGGATAAGGGTTTTCCCGATCACGATGCTTCGCTACGTCGTTGAGAGAGCCCGCCGGCAGTCAGGCAGGCGAAATGCCCGGGTCTATCGGTTCCGCTCCGACGCCGGGACGATCCGGATGTTCATCTTCTCCGAGCCGATGATCAGGATCCCCTCCCCCGGCTGGAAGTTGAGGAGATCCTTCTCGCTCACCTCGAAGAACTTGGCGTTCTCCTGGGCCTGCTTCTTGTTCTCGGAACGCATGCAGAACTTCACGGCGATGTTTGCGAGGATCTCCTCGTTGAAGTGGGCGATCAGTTGCGACGCGAGGATCAGCGAGACCCCGAACTTCCGCATCTCGGTCGCGTACTTGTTCAAGACCGCCTTGATCGAGGACTTCGAACCGCTCTTCTGGCTCACCAGGAGTTTCGCCTCGTCGACGATGACAAAGAGCCGGAACTTCGCCCGCTCGTCCTCCGTTCCGCGCGGGATCTCGCCCGTCGCCTGGAGGGTGTAGTAGATGCGCCGGAGGAAGAGGTCCGCAAAGAGATAGCGCAGGTTCTCCGGGAGGGCGTTTAAGTTGATATGGGTGATCCCGCCGGAGAGGATCGTGGGGATCGAGATCTTCTCCTCGCCGGAGAAGAGTTTGTAATCGAAGATGTCCTCGAGGTAGGCCGGGATCGCCTCGTCCTCGCAGTTCATGATCTCCCCCTCGATGTCGTCGAAGTCGAGCACCCGCGTCCAGGTCTCGGTCTTCCCCGTGATCCCGGACATCCGGTAGCAGTCCTTGATGATGTTCTTGATCTTCCGGCGCTGCTGGATACCGAGCGTGGGAAAATTGATCGAGATGGCGTCGACGAAGTCCGAGGTCGCCCGGAGCGGGGTGATCTCGTCGATATCGGGGTCGAGTTCCAGCGGGTTGAAGTAGTACTCACCGCCCTCGCGGATCTTATAGGATCGGATATCGCCATTGCTCGCGGCCATGTCCCCGTGGAAGTCGATCAGGACGACCGGCATCGCCTGCGCCGCGAGTTCCGAGGCGATACACCGGATCGTCTCGGTCTTGCCGGCGCCCGAACCGCCGAGGATGATCATGTGGCCGTTGTTGAGCTGCCCGGGCGACCAGTTGACCCGCGGCCCGTCCTGCGCATGCCCGAGGAAGATGTCGAACCCCCCGGCGCGGGGAATCCCCGCCGGGACGGGTGCAGGTTCGGCGGAACGGCGTTCCGCAACGACGGCATTTGAGGGGGTTCCGCGGGACGGGGCGGCACGCCGGCGTGCGGGCGGCGGCACGATCGGGAGCGGCTCCTCCACCTCCTCGTCCTCTTCTTCCGCCTCATCGTCCTCTTCTTCCGCCTCATCGGGGAAGACGGGTTCCTCCCACTCGTCCTCCTCAGCCGCGGGTGCGGGCGTCAGGACCGGGATCTCCTCCATAACGGGAGACGGCTCCTCGAGGATGGGGGAGGAAGGCTCCTCCTCCGGAGCGGAGCGGTCGATGACGATCTTCTCGGCAACCTCGACCATCAGCGCCCGCCCGAGATCGCGCAGGCGCATATCGTAGAGGTTCCGGTCCTTGACGATGAACCGGGCAAGGTCGACCCCGTCATCCTCACGCACCCCTTCGAGGACGTAGATCGCGTCGTCGAGTTCCGCGAGCACCTTCGCGAGTTCGCGGCGGTGAGCAGGCGACGCGCGGATACGGTCGTAGTCCTCCCCGCAGGCAAGGTAGCGCAGGACGGTGAACGTCGAGTAGAACGACTCGAGGAGCATGTCGTAGTGCTCCCTGATCGCCGGATCGATCCGCTCGAGCACCCCCTTGAGGATGTACGCGAACTCCGGCGGGAAGGTGTAGACGACGCCGTCGGCCTTTGCGCCGTCGAGATCGTATGCGTAGGCGAGAACCGCGCACCCGGCGCCCCTGAGCCGGGAGGCGAACCGTTCGCACTCGGTAAAGAGGCCCGGACAGTTGTTGAGGAGGAAACTGATGAACATCTCCTCGGTGCGGGGGAGCGTGGACGGGAAGGTCTTGTTGACGAACGACCCCTTCACCGTCCCTGCGAGAAGGGCCGGGACGACCTCGTGGATCTCACGGGCGAGGCTCTCGATGTCCAGCGCCCGGAGCCGTGCCTCCATCAGCGGCCGGGCTATCGCTTCGCCGGTAGGGGTCGCCGTTAACACCGTCGTGCCGTGCCAGGAGGCGGACTCGATGAGGCCGACCTGCCTGAGCGCAAAGAGCGGCCCGGACGTGTAGGCATAACAGCTCTGTTCGACCACGCCCGCCCCTTCTCCCCGGGACGACGCGCTGTTCTGGGCGATGTAGATGTAGAGGAGCGTCTCGATGACGTCGCGAACCTCCTGCAGCCGGAAATCCCGCAGGTACTCGGTGACGGCGGAAGGAAACGACTCCGTCAGGGCCGGAATCTCGGCATCTGCATAGCCTGTGGCTTTGAGTGCTTTGGCAAGGTCTGTTGACACGGATTCACCAGCAGGTGGGTTCTTCTCGTGGTGCACGGTGCGCTACACGATGCCGCATCACGCAACGCTGCCCTGCAGGCAGGTGCATCAGTGAAGCGGGCAGTTGGAATAGTTTCGCTCTACGACCTATTAAACATAGGCAGTTTGCAGAAAACCGGCCGCATCCGGCAGAATGCTCCCATATCGGGGAGACACTCCTCTGCATCGCTCCAGGAGAGGCTGCCGTCAGATCCCCTGGATCTCCTGTGCCCGATATCGCCCGAGACCACCCGTCTGACCCCGATATCCTCCAACAGAAAGGAATCACGGGGGATTTTCATGCCAACAATATTATATTATTGCCACCATATATTGACCTGCCGAGGTGGGCACCCCGTGACTACCCTTACCGAACACCAGCGAGCGGCCATCGTCATGGCACTCCTCGTAATATCGGTCTTCCTGACCTACTACTTCCACGCGGTCCTGATGCTCGGAACCGTCTTTTCGCACTTCTTCTACATCCCGATCATCCTGACCGCGCTCTGGTGGGAGAAGCGGAGCATACTGGTCGCTATCTTTCTCGGCGGGCTCGTCGTCGTCAGCAGCCTCCTTTACCGGCCCGATCTCCTGACCCTGAACGACTACGGACGCGCACTGATGTTCATCGTCATCGCCTTCGTCGTCGCATCCCTCTCCGAGCAGCTCAAAGGGCGGGAACAGGAGGTGAAGAGGCAGAGGGATCTCATGCAGCGTTACCTGGACGTGGCGGGCGTCCTCTTCGCCGTCATCGGCACCGACCACACCATCCGGCTCGTCAATCGCCACGGGTGCGAGCTGCTCGGTTACCGGGAAGAGGAACTGCTCGGGAAGGACTGGTTCGACACAGTCGTCCCCGGAGGGCTCCGGGAGGCGCGACGGCAGGCTTTCGACGAGGCGATTGCCCGGAAAGCCGCCCTCCCGGGGCAGCGGGAGAACCCTGTCGTCACGCGGAGCGGCGACGAACTGATCCTCGCGTGGCAGGACACCGTGTTCACCGGCGACGACGGCCGACCGCTCGGGGTAATCGGGTCGGGGGCCGACATCACCGACCGTATCCGGGCCGAAAAGGAGCTGCGGGAGGCTCACGACGAGGCGAACCTCTACCTCGACATCATGACGCACGATATCAACAACGCGAACGCCGTCGCTCTCGGGTATGCCGACCTGCTCGAGACGACGCTCGGCGCGGGGGAGCGGGAGATGGTTCGGAAACTCAGGGCCGGCGTCGACCGGAGCATCGAGATCATCCAGAACGTCACGACGATAAGAAGGCTGCACTCCCATGAGACGGCGACGAAGCCCGTCGACCTCGACGCGATCGTCAGGGCCGAGATCGCCCACCATCCCGGCGCCCGGATCGCGTATCGGGGAGAAACGGTCGGGGTCATGGCCGACGACCTTCTCTCCGAGGTCTTTGCAAACCTCATCGGCAACAGTATCAAGTTCGGGGACCCGGAGATCGAGATCACCGTCAGGGTCGAGGAGAGCGGCGATCAGGTCGAGGTCTCGGTCGAGGATACCGGGCCCGGGGTGCCCGATGCAGTCAAACCAATCCTCTTCACCCGTTTTGCGCGGGGGAAGAGCAGCAGGAGCGGGAAAGGGCTCGGGCTCTACATCACCCGCACCCTGATCGAACGCTACGGCGGCCGGGTATGGGTCGATGACCGGGTTCCGGGGCGTCCGGAATGCGGCGCGGCGTTCCGGTTCACCCTCCTCCGGTCGGGCTGGAGACGGAAGCCGCCGGCGGCCTGCCCGTTGGTCACTGCCAGATCTTGACCGGATCGATCGCAGCGTCGATGATCAGGTCGAAGTCGAAGACTTCGAGCCAGCCCATCTTCTGAAACATCCGCATGAAACAGATGCCCACGACCTTCGCCCCGGGATGGGCCGCGACGACCGCCTGCACCGCTTCTTTCTCGACCGGGACGCCCGGCATCGAGAGACCGCCCATCAGGACGATCACCTTCGGGTCGAGGCTGGCCGCGTCGCCGGATATCTGCATCCCGACACCCTCGACGGGGCGAACCGCCTTCGCCGCCGCCTCGTCCACGTACGGCACGTAGACCTGCTCGATGGGGAGATCCCGGACGGCGAACCCCAGGAGTTCGATGAAGGGGGTGCAGGTTCCGGGACAGCCGTAGTAGACGACCTGGTCGCCCTCGTTGAGCCCTGCCTCCTTGAGGTACGCCTTGAACGGCCGGAGCATCCCCGGAACGCCGGAAAGTTGCTCTTTTAATTCCATGAAGGTCTGGTTGTCGCCGGGGAATATACCGTTTCCGGATGCGGCCAATATCTAGAGTAACCCGCATCCGGAGAGGTGGTAGAGCCTTCGGACGCGCTCGGCCGCCTCCTCTGATACCGCGCCCTGGATGCGGACGAGGATGGTCTCGATATCCTCTTCGGGCATGCACCCGAGATCTTCCCGGCCGGCGAGGATCTGGTCGGCGAGGTATCCCCAGTCCTCGTCCGAGAGCCGGGCGACCCGTTCTGCAAAATCCTCCTCGTCCGCTGCGATGTGGTTTGAGACCGGCGGGAGGATCGAGTGGAACTCGTGGCCCGACTCCGGGCAGAGGACGCCGCTGTACTCGGGGGCCAGTTTTCGGAGGATGGCAAAGTCCTTCTCGTCAAGTTCGCGTGCCATGGTTCTCTCCATTCATGGGAGCACGTTCCGGCAAAAAAGTGTTCGGCAGCTACGACTCCGAGAGGAGTTTTCCCGCCCGGGCGATGTTCTCCGTGTCGAGCTCCTCAAAGAAGATGGTGACCACCTGTGGGTCGACCCCGAACGTCTTCGTGACCGCGGCGGTGATCTCGTCTGCGAGTATCCGTTTCTGCTCAAGCGACCGTCCTTTGGCCATACGAATGGTTATTACCGGCATGATCTCTCAAAAGAGTGTTGGGCGGGAGGGTATTTATCGTTGCGCAGGCCGTCATCCGACCGGCACTTCCTCCCCCATCGTGAGCCCCACGATCTCCCGGACCGCCTGCCCGAACGGTTCCCACGCTTCCGGCGGCACCCGGCACCGGCCGGCGGCGGCTATCCGGGCGGCCGCACCGCTCACCTCCCGCTCGAGTATCCGTCCCAGCGCCTGCCGGGTTCCGTTGTTCTCCGGAACGCACCGGAGAAGGAGCGCCTCCGACCCCGGCCGGGAGCCCCGGACCCCAGCACCGGCTGCGCTGAGATCCGCGATGTCGTCGGCGACCTGCATCGCCTTCCCGGCGGCGAGACCGAACTCGCCGAACGCGGTGACGACCGCACCCTCCTCCCCCGTCGCCATCGCCCCCCAGGCGGCCGCGAGCGAGAAGAGACACCCGGTCTTTCTGGCGACGATCGTATCGTAGAGTTCGGCCGGCGGGAGATCCGGCCCCCCGAGCATCTCCCAGGTCACGCCCCGGGCCATCTTCCGCTGGGCCGACGCGAGCATCGTTACGTATCCGGCACCGTACGGGGCAGCGAGCGAGTAGGGGAGGGCGAGGATGCCGACGGCGTCGAGAACCGCCCGTCCCTGCCCCCTGGTGAGGTGGAGGGACGGGGCTCCCCGCCGGGCGGTATCCCCGTCCAGCATGTCGTCGAGGATGAGACTTGCAGCGTGGGCGAGCTCGACGGCGCAGGCAAGGTCGAGCGCCTGCCGGGTGGGCGGCGCCGCAGGGGCGAGACCGGCGTGGATGTAGAGGAGGAGCCCGGCCCGCATCCGTTTTCCTTTCAGGAGGAGAGGGAGGACGCCGGGATCGATATCGGCCTCGCTGCCCGCCGTCTCCGCGATCCGGCGGTTGACTGCAGGACGTATCCCCGGAAGGAACTCGCGAAACGGTATCATGGCTCGTCACCCACGCCGATGCCGGTTAAGACATCCGGACGGTAAAAAGGTGTGGGTCGGATGCCGGGGGTATCTTCATTGCTCTGCAGAGCCCCGGGTCGTTCGGTGGTACAACAGTTGATCACCAGAGGATACCTGGAGAGCGGCGATGCGTTCGGGGACTGGCTCACGGGCGTCCTCGCCGACCGATTGAACGGGTGGCACGGGGGGATCCGGGTCTGCCGGATAGAGCCCGCATCGCACATCGTCTGCCGCTACGAGTTCGGGACAGGACTCCGTGTGGTCGGCAAATTCTTCGGCGCGCCGACCGGCGCGAGAACCCGCTACGACGCGGACGTGGCGATGGAGAACGAGTTTTTGAGGCTCCGCCGGGTCTCCGGCTGGATCCGCGTCCCCCATGCCGTCGCCACGAACAGCAACTTTCAGTCCGTCCTCGTGACCGAGTACATCAACGGCCCGACCGTGCGGGAACTCCTCGATGCGGGGGCATCCCTCTACGACCCCCTGACCGGCGTCGCGCACCTGCTCCGCCGGCTCCACGACGCCACCCGGACTTCCTTCAAGCGGGAACGCGACTTCGCCTACTTCCACGCAGTGCTCGACCAGAACGGCCTTCCCGGACCCCTGAGGGAGCGGTTCAACCGCCTTCTCGGGGCGTGGTGGCACGGCACGCGGCTCGACCGGGGGGGATGCATGGTTCACGGCGACGCCACGCCCGGCAACTACCTCTTCGACGGTGAGATCTGTGCAATCGACTTCGAGGGCGCCCGTCACGCCCACCCGGTCCGCGACCTCGGCATCCTCGCCGCGGAGATCAGGGCATCGGGCGCGAGCACTACGACTGCCGAAGACTACATCGGCCACCTGCTCTGGCAGTATAGCGGCAATGAGGATGAATTCCGGCACCATACCGCCGTCCTCCCCTTCTTCATGGCGCTCGGCTACCTCAGGATAGCGCGGCTGCCCTGGCGGGCGGCGGAACGCGACCGGCTTTTAGCGGAGGCGGAGGCGTGTCTCGGCGCGATCCACCGGTAGCGGGGGTTCTTTTCGACTGCTACGGGACGCTCATCGACGTCCTGACCGACGAGCGCGATATCGAGACCTACCGGTGCCTCTCGCGGTGGCTGATCTACCAGGGGGTCAGGATCGCCCCGGAAGACCTGCGGGACCTCTACACCTGCCGGGTCGGTGAGGCGCTCGAACAGACCGGTGAGCCCTACCCGGAGGTGCGGGTCGAGGAGATCTTTGCCGGCATCTGCGCCGAACATGCCGTCTGGGAGATCGACGCGAAGCGGCTCGGTATCGAGTCCGCCCGGGCGTTCCGGGCCGCGTCGCTCCGGCGCCTCGGCGTCATCAAGAAGAGCAAACGGCTCCTCGACCTCTTCAGCGCAAAGAAGATAGGGGTCGTCTCGAACGGGCAGCGGGTCTTCTCGGAGCGGGAGATGCGGATGCTCGGGATCTACGATCGTCTCGGCTTCGTCATCTTCTCTTCCGATCTCGGCTTCCAGAAGCCGGATACCCGGATATACGCGGCGGCGCTCGGGCGGATGCGGCTCTCCGCCCTCGAAGTCCTCTTCATCGGGGACAACCCCGAGAACGACGTCGATGCTCCCCGGAGGCTCGGGATGCAGGCGCTGCACGTCGAGGAGGCGTGGACGCGCTATGGAGTCTAGCAGGCAGTGGGCCGTCCCGCCGCACGGCCGCGGGTTTCATGAGAGATGGGTGAGCATACGCTCCGGGAATGGAAGAACGACGGTGGCTGATCGCCCTGGGGGCGGGCCTTATCCTCCTCTCGCTCGTGCTCTACGCCCTGCACTTCCTGATCTTTCGGGACTTCTTTCACATCAGCATCTACACGCTCGGCGATGTCGCGTTCCTCCCGCTCGAGATCCTCCTGGTGGCGGTCGTCTTTCACCAGGTGCTGGCGTCCCGCGACCGGCGGCAGAGGATGGAGAAACTGAATATGGTCATCGGAACGTTCTTCTCGGCGTTCGGGACGCAGCTCCTGACCTACATCTCCGACAACGATCCCGACCTTGATCGGGTCCGGCCGATGCTCCTGGTCGACGAGACCTGGACGGACGAGACGTTTCGGGAGGTGGAGTCACGGCTGAAGCGGCACCCGTGCCGTGTCGGGATGGAGCGGATCGACCTCGCCGCCGTCAAGCGGTTCCTCGGATCGCGTGAGGATCTTCTCCTGCGGATGCTGGAGAACCCCGTGCTCCTCGAGCAGGAGGCGTTTACCGAACTCCTGCGGGCGGTCTTCCACCTCAACGAAGAACTGCAGCGCCGCCCGGACGTCTCCAGCCTGCCGGAGACCGACACGGCGCATCTTGCGGGCGATCTCGAACGGATCTACGCCCTCCTGATCCGCGAATGGCTGGACTACATGCGCTACCTGCAGAAGAACTACCCGTACCTCTTCTCGCTCGCGATGCGGACAAACCCCTTCGACGAGACGGCATCGGCAGTCGTAGAATGAGGGGCGGAAAGCGTCAGGAACATGCATCTCGTGTGCGATGCGCCAAAAAAGGGTATATCAGCCTTCGCCGACTAAAGGGCCGTTACGCCAGCTGCGCCCGGATGTGCTGCACCGTCTCGGGATACCGCTTCTCGAGCCGGTTCTTCTTGAGGTTCTCGCGCACGATCCACCGGATATCCCGATCGTCGAGGGTCGCAAGTTGCCGCAGGTACTCAAAGCCAAGCGTGGGAAGGGCGGCGATGACCACGCTGAGCGTGTAGCCGAGCGCCTTCCGGAGCGCACGGAAAGCCTCGGACTGCCGCTCTTTTGCGGTGTAGATGCGGATCAGGATCTTCCTGTGGAACCGGAGCGCCGCCTCCGCGAGACCAGGTTCGGCCAGGAGATCCGGTTCGGCAATCCCCGCGACCGCGGCCCGCATCGCAAGCCAGGAACCCCCCTCCACCCAGCCCTCCAGCTCCGAAACCGTCGTATCGCGCTGCCGGGAGAGGAGATCCTGAAGCCCCATCGCCACTGCTTCCCTGATTCGCCACCGCGGGTCGACCGAGGCCTCCGCGAGATGTTTGAGCGCCGCCTCGACGCATCCCGGCGAGACCGACCCGATCGCCCCGATGCCGCGAACGCCGCAGAACCCGAGGAACTCGTGCGGGTCGCCCGTTGGGGCATCTTCCGGCGCAACAGAGGCAAGCTCGACGCAGAGGTTCCACAGCAGGTGCAGGTCGTCGGGATCGGCAACGGCAAACTCCTGCACGGTTCCGGCAAACGCCGCCGCAAGTTCCAGGTTTGCCCGCGGTCCGGGAAGACAGCTCTCCGCGACAAGGTACGCAAGCAGATCCCCGGCGTCGCCGCTCGCGAGAAGACCCGTGAGCAGCCGGGCAACCTCCTTGATATGGGTCTCTTTCCGGGTCATTGTCCGTAAAGAAGAACGACCTTGGGGCAGTAAAAATGATCGCTACCGGGCGGTTAGGGTTGCGACAAAGGCGTCAAGTGCCGCATGGACGTTCTCGCCGTTCCGCGCGGATATCGGGTGCACCATCTCCCCGGGGAGATCCCGGCTGACGGCCTCGGGCACTGCACCGGGGCAGTCGCACTTGTTCGCCATGAACGCGAGCGGCACATCGAGAGTCTTTAACTGGTTGTAGAAATACAGCGTCATCGCATCCACTCCCGTCGTGGCGTCCACGACGATGATCGCGCCGTCCATCCCCCGCGAGAGGATCTGCCGGACAAACTCGAACCGCTCCTGCCCCGGCGTGCCGAAGAGGAAGATGGACTTATCTCTCATCGTCAATCTGCCGAAATCGAACGCAACGGTCGTGGGGCCCTCTTCCGAGGACGCCTCGATGTGACGGCTGCGGGGGTCGAGCGCCTGGATGAAACTGGACTTGCCTGCATTGAAGGAACCAAAAACGACGATCTTGAGCCTGCCTTCTGCCATTAGACTTCTATCTGTACCAGGATGTTTTAGGGTTTCGCTATGGTTGCGCCATGAAGATGATAACAACGTATTCGGCCACCGCCGCGAAAAATAATTTCCACGCGAGCCGATAAAGGTGAAATGATCGATCCCCTGCTCCGCCGGGGGCTTTGCGCCCTCCGGCGCAGGCGCCCAACATCCATATAACCGGCAGATCCAAGGTACTGGTATGGAGCCGGACGAAACGGATACCGTCGTGCAGGATATCATGGCAACCCTGGACAATCTCTTCCTTACAGAGAAGCAGGCACGGCTCCAGATATCCGCACTCGAGGAACGGCAGTACCCCCTGGCCGCGACGTTCGAGATGGTCAGCGACATGGATACAGGCACCGCCATCGAGGAGGCGCTTGTCGGGTTCGGCTTTGAGTATCACACCATCGACGAAGACGCCGAACTCTGGATCTCAGACGAACACGGGCTGATGGTCTTCCTCTACTTCACCGACCCGGACGGGCGGTACTACAACTACAGGATCGTCACATTCGACGTCGTCGGCGAGGAAGAAGAGATACCCGCGTGACCGGCAGGGCAGTGAGATGCCGTACCAGGTGCTATATATCGTAACCGACATCTGGTGTGCGGCGAGAATCTGGAGGGATTGAGATGGAGCGCTCGGTAAAGCATCTGATGGAGGATAGGGAGAAGCGGCGCGAGGAGAACATCGGCAAGTACATCGAGCAACTCTCGGACGAGAGCACACCCTACCGGCTGCGGGCGGCCGAGGCGCTCGGGATGTGCGCCGACCCCCGCGCAGTCGAGCCGCTGATTGCCGCTCTTGCAGACCGCGAGAACGAGGTCAGATGGGTCGCCGCGCAGGCGCTCGGGAGACTGCGCGACGCGCGGGCGGTCGAACCGCTCCTCGCTCTCCTCGGCGACCGCGACCGGTGGGCGCGGCGCGGTGCTGCCTGGTCGCTCGGCGAGATCGGCGATCCGCGTGCGGTCGAGCCCCTCCTCGTCCTTCTCGGCGACAACAAGAAAGACGTCAGGGCTGCCGCTGCCGAGGCGCTCGGGAAACTCCGCGACCGGCGGGCGGCAGGCACCCTCTCCACCGCGCTCGAGGGCGAGGAGGAGCCCGAGGTCCGGACGGCGATCCGCCGGGCGCTGCGCGAGATCACCGGCGAGGCGGGATTTTGACCGGAGAAGGAGAGCGGAGGCTCTTTCGCTACTATCCGGAGGATTTCGGGGCGCTCCCCGTCCGGGTCGTCCATATGGATCTCGTCTTCGACGTCTACGACGGCCACACCCGGGTCGTCTCCGCCCTCACCGCCGGGACGCTCGATGCACCGCTCTCGGCGCTCTCCCTGAACGCCCGCGACCTGGATATCCTCCGCGTGGAGTCCGCCGGATACGCCGTCGCCCATACCTACGACCGGGACGCCGCACTCCTCACCGTCGCCTTCGATCCCCCCGTCCCGGCCCGGACACAGTTCACCCTCGAGACCGAGACGATCTGCCGGCCGAGCACCCACGTCCTCGAAGGCCTCTACTATGACGGGCGGTGCCCCGGCGGGCCGCCCACCCAGATCACCCAGTGCCAGCAGTGGGGGTTCCAGCGGCTGGTTCCCTGCCTCGACGACATGACCGCGAAGTGCACCTACACGACGACGATCGTCGCGGACAACGGCTATACGGCCACCATCTCAAACGGCGACCCGGCAGGAGCCCGGATACCCTGCGCACCCGGGCGCTCCGTCCAGAGGTACGAGAACACCAGAACCCCGATGGCGCCCTACCTCTTCTTCCTTGGGGTGGGGTGCTACGACACCCACCGGCGCGAGCTCGAGTATCCCGACGGACGGACGTTTGCCCTCGAACTCCTCGCGAAACCCGGCTCTGAGGCGGAGGGAGCGGAGCGTGCGCTCGAGATCCTCGCGGACGCCGTGATCTGGGTCCACCTCTTCACCGGGCCGGCACAGTACCGCGACCGCGAGACCCGGGAGGAGGTGTGGCGGCTTGTGCGGGTGCGCGACGAAGCGAAACGCACCGGCGACGTCCGTACGCTCGAAGAGACCAGGAAGACGCTCAACAACCTCATCTCGACCATCACGCCGGGTTACGCCTACACCGGGGCGGTCTACCGGGAGATCGCCATGCAGAACTCCGACTTCGGCGGGATGGAGAACGTCGGGAACACGACGATCGCCGCGAACCGGCTCATGCCCGGGCCCGACACCACCGACCCGGCCTTCGAGTACCTGGTCCGGGTGAAGGTCCACGAGTACTACCACAACGAGAACGGCTCCGAAGTGACCGGGTGGAGCCCGTTCGAGATCTGGCTGAACGAGGCCGTGACCGTCCACGTCGAGAACCAGCACCACGCCTTCCTCTTCGGCGAGACCTACTCCCGCATCAAGACCGTGCTCGAACTCCTCGACCCCGCGGACGGGACGCTCACGCTCGACCGGGGCGCAGGATCGATGCCGATCGAGCCGGACGGGTTCAACGACCCGAACGACCTCATCACCGGCGTCACCTACGTGAAAGCCCCCGAGTTCGTCCGGATGATCGAGACGCTGATGGGAAGAGAGGTGTTTGCAGAGGCGCTCGGCCGCTACCACGACCGGTTCCGGCACGCGAACGCCTCGCGGGCGGATTGGCTGCGCTGCATGGAGGAGGTCTCGGGGCAGGACTTCGCGGGAATGGCTGCGGTCTGGCTGAAGGAGAAGGAGTACCCCGTCCTCACGGTATCCCCCGCGTACGACCCGGCCGCCCGGCGGTTCACCCTCGCCTACCGCCAGAACCGCTCGCCCGGCGGCCATCACTGGGAGTTCCCGTTCCGGTTCGCGCTCGTCGACGCCAGGGGCGGGGATATCCGGGAGACAACCGTCCGGATCGCCGACGAGGCCGGAGAGATCGTCCTCGACGGCGTCGACCGCCCCGCGTTCCTCTCGCTCAACCGCGGCTACTCTCTCTATGGGAAGACGGCGTATCAGGCGCCGGAGGACGAACTCTACCTCCAGGTCGAGCGAGATCCCGACACCGTCGGCCGGTTCACCGCGTTCCTCGCGCTCGCCGACCGGGAGATGCTCCGGCTCCTCGAGAATCCGGGTGCAGCCGTCTCCGACCGGTTCGCCGACCTCTGCGCCGCTCTCCTCGCCGACGATGCCCTCATGGAGGAGGCGGGCGGGCAGTTCCTGACCATCTTCCCCTCGGTCGAGGACGAGCGGTTCGCCCACCATAACCGCGCGCTCCATGACGCCCGAAGAACGATCCTTACCGCCGTCGCCGCACGGGGCGGCGAGACCCTCCTCCGTGTTTACCGGCAGGCGGCAAAAACGTCTTCCGCCGCGCCCCGCAGCCTGGAGGAAGAGGCCGCGGCGATCCGGAACCGGCAGAGGAAGAACGCCTGCCTCTCGATCCTCGCGACCCGGGACACTCATGAGGTTCACCAGCTCCTTCTTCACCAGTTCCGGGAAGCGACGGCCGCAACCGACCGGCTCACCGCGTTCTCGCTGATCCTCGAGAGCAGCGCTCCTGAACGGCAGGAGATCCTCGAGGCGTTTGCGGCAGAGTCGGCAAGAAGCCCCATCGCGTGGGAATCGTTCCTCGCCACCGTCGCCGGAAGCGACTGCGACGACCTCGTTCCCATTCTGGAACGGATCGAGTCCTCGCCCGCCTTCGCAACCGAGCAGGCCGACCAGCAGCGGGCGCTCTATGGGCGGTTCGCGCTGAACAGGAAGCGGTCGCTCGAGACCGAAGAGGGGCGGGCCTACCTTACTGAGGTGCTCCGGCGGCTCGCCCCGGTCAACGAGTACAGCACCGTCCGGGCTCTCGACGCGTTCGCGTTCATCGATGCGATGGAGCCCCGCCACCAGGTTCCGGCGGTCGGGGTGCTCGCAGACCTCCTTTCTTCCCTCGACCCGGGTGCATACCCCGCGGTCTACAACAACGCCCGCCGCTTCCTCCTCGGCGCCCCGGAAGCCGTCCGCGCCTACGAGGCGGAGCACGGGGCGATCCCGGCCCTCCGGGAATCCGCCCCCTGATCTACCCGTACTCGAGGTGCAGCCCGACGCCGGTCTCCCGGACATCCGCCACCCGTGCAAGCGCAATCTTTGCCGCGAGATCGGTGCAGTGGCAGGGGTGGAGAGCGGCCGGCCGCACCTCGGCAAAATAGCCGAGGATGCCCTCTATCTGCTCCGGCGGTGCATCGAGGAGATGGAACCCGCCGATGACGTCGGCGACCCGATCCTCGTTGCAGACCTCGCGCGCCTGCTCGACGATCGAGCAGATCCCCGAGTGAGAGCAGCCCGTTATGACCACCAGCCCCTCCTCGGTCTTGCAGGCGAGTGCGGTGTCGTCGAGGACGGTGTCGTCCCGGATGCCGTCGGGGGTGTAGACGTAGCCGCACGGGGGCACCCTCTCGAACTCGAACCGCCGCTCGATCTCACCGAGGAAGACCAGGTTCTCGGTCAGCCAGAGGGGGGCCGGGGTGAGGAGGACTTTCCCGTGCCGGAAGAGTTCCTCGACCGAGAGATGGCACCCGATCTCCCCGACGCCGTTGCAACTCCGGGTGAGGAACGCATCCGGATGGGCGATGAACGTGGGTTCGACACGTTCGCGCCCCTCGAAGATTGCCTCGGTATGGAGCCTGAGGAGGGCGTCGAGACCCCAGGTGTGGTCGAGGTGGCCGTGGGAGATGACGATCTCATCGACGTTGAGGAGATCGATTCCCATCTTTCGGGCGTTGGTAACGAGGATGCCCGAGTAACCGGCATCGAAGAGAACCCGGGTTCCGCCGTCCTCGATGTGAATGGAGAGCCCCGGCTCCGCGAGGAAGTAGCGGTCGGTGAGGGTGGCGTTATCCACGAGGACGCTCAGTTTCATCCGCAGCGCCTCCGGCAGAGAGCGGCGGAAGAGGCCCTCCCTGACGCTGCTCCGGCCGCGAACAAATCCATGCAGATACTGGGGACGTCGCGGTTAAGAAGGTATCCTGCAGCCGCCGGAGAAAAGAAGTCACTCCCCGCAAAACGCTATGTCGAGGTAACATGATGGAATCGGGTTATGAGACCTTCTCTCCCGGAGAACCGGCGGAACTCGAGGCGATCGGCCTCAAAGCCGGGATGCGGCTCGGCCTCGATCGTCTGAAGAACCTGCAGGAACGCTGCGATGTAGAGGTTATCCTCTACTTCGACGAAGACCTCGCCCGGAACTCGACGCTTGACGCGGACTACACGGACTTCCGGATCGTCCCGGTGCAGGCCCGGCCGTTCATGCCGCTCGCGGTCTTCCTGCGGACGATGGCGGAACAGGATCCGGGGTTTGCAGACCGCATGCGGCGGGAGCCCCCGGCGGTCGAGGTTCTCGAGACCGGGACGCTCGACCGCTACTCGGGATGCGTTGCCTGCAGAAAGCCGTACGTGAAAGGACTGATGCTGTAATCCCGGTCTACCGGCGCCCCGCTGCCCCGCTGCGGCTGCTGTGCGCCCGGAGACCGAGATCGAAGGTTGCAAGAACCCGGCGGCAGGTGCAGTGGCTCCCGAGGTGGCAGAGAGCAGCCTTCGTCACCTCGAACCGGATGGGGAAGTCGATACCGGGGATGATCTCCGGGAGGTCGCCGAATCCAAGCGTGATGTGCGGCGAGTAGCGCTCGTATGCGGAAGTCTTCGGAAATCGCGCGAGGCAGTCGACGGACGGCGCGGACGCTTCCCCGGAGAAGAGCGAAGGCCCCGTCGAAGGCGCCTGATACGGCGTCATCTTGTTCATCACGGTCTTGTGAAAGAGCTGGAGGATCTCCCCCCTGAGGATGTGAAAGGTGGAGACGGTCTTTCCTGCGTTTTTACGGTGTTTTGCAACGGCGTCGATGGTCAGGGCCATGGGGGAGCAGTGCTGCGTAATCCGCTCGACCTTTGCGGCGATCTCCGGGAGATCCTCGCGCCGTGCCGGGAACATCGCGGCCGATATGTGCGGGAGGCAACCCTCGCGGTCGAGACGTATCCCTCCATCCGGGTTGCCGGCGAGTAGCGTCCGGTTCGCGCTGATCGCCATATCCATGATCGGGCCGGGCGGAAGGAGGACGACATCGACGGCGATCGTTTCGGGAAGTTCATGCATGGTGCCGAAGAGAGCGGTGGAGGTAAAAAAGCGTTTTCCCCCGGAGATTAACTCCCCATCACGTGACGCTCAGAGGCACGCCCCGGCCGCGATCACCACCGTACACCGAAGATCGGCTCCTCCTCGACGAGGTTCGTGATCCTTCGGACGCTCGCCTCCATCGGGATCTCCTTTCCGCTGCAGAGCCCGAGTTTGAGTTGTTCCAGACCTGCAGCCACCGAGTCGTCCTTCGAACGAACGCCGTTTACCGTCACCCTGAACGTCAGCGTCACCAACCATTGGGTCGTCTCCATCTCTTCCCCCTCACAACGTGGACGGAGTATACCGCCGGCGGGTCATAAAGGCATCCCATGACCGGGTTGTACACCGGGTACCCCGTGCGCCGGGAACAGCAAAAAAGGGTGGACTGATGGGCGAGAACGGAGAGCAGCACGGGAGTATGAGAACGTACAGAGAGGTGTTGAAGCGTTTCATCACGAATGGAGGTATCGTTGTAGTCACGCATCCGGTCCGTACCGGCTCACCCGTATCCCGACCACAATATATTTTTCAGACAATAAAAGGTTTCCACAGTGCCCGGCGGATCGCCCCACCCCGGGCAGGTGGGAGCACCCGTGCATAACGATTATATATAAACACCAGGGAGTTCAGGACTTCGAAGACTGCCCGGGAGGGATGGGGGATGATCCAGGTATCCGCGATTGCGCCCCGGAGGGAGACGGGAAGGCTGACGAACGCTTGTTTCACAGGCGCACTCCTGCTCATCCTGCTGCTCGTCCCGGCAGCGGCGGCAGCCCCGTCGGTGATCGTCTCCAACTTCACCGTCACTCCTGCCGTCCTGATGCCCGGCGACGAAGGGACAATCGCCGTGGTGCTCATGAGCACCGCCCCGTCGGCCGCGGGATCGCCGATCAACATCCGGCTCGACCCCGGCACCGGGGAGACGAACACCTCGACGGAGACGGAGGAGAACGCCTACATCGAGAGCGTGCTCCTGGCGAGCACGGACGTCGAGGTCATGACCGGGAGTTTCCAGGATATCGGCGAGATCGGCCCCGGCCAGTCCTTCCCGCTCACGTTCCGGATCCGCGCCCCGGGAGAAGAGGGGATCTACTTCCCGGAAGTCTGGGTCAGCGTGCGGGACGGCGCCAACGTGCGGTATCCCGTGCCGGTGAACGTCAACTCCGCACACGCCCTGATCAAGAGGCCCGCGCTCCGGGTGGAGCGAACCGTCCCGGCATCCGTCGACCCGGGCGACCCCTTCAACGTCACGCTGACCCTCCATAACGACGGGCAGGCCACCGCGAGCGACATCTCCGTCGGCGTCAACGCGAGCTCCGGCGGGATCGCCCCGCGGAACTCGGAGAACTACTACATCCCGAAACTCGAGGCGGGAGGCCACACCATCCTGAACCTGACCTTCGAGACCGATACCAGCGCACCGCTCGGGCTTACGCCGATCCTCGTCACCGTCGACTACCGGGGCGCCGACCTCGCACCGTCTAGAGAGGTCGCGACGATCGGGATTCCCGTCGTCGGCAGCGCCGAGATGGGCGTCGCCTCCATCAGAACCGAGCCCGCCCGGATCACCGCCGGGGAGACGGTCGACCTGACGATCCGGCTGGAGAACACCGGAACCGCGGATGCGGAATCGGTCAGGGCGACGATCGAGGATCTCGCTCTCCCGGGCTCAAAAGAGGCGTTCCTCGGGACGATCGAGCCGGGGAACGACGGCCCCGCCATCTTCTCCCTCGTAGCCGACGAGGCGGGAGAGTTCGGCTACACCCTCGTCGTCCGGTATACCGACGACTACGGCGAACATACGGTCAGGCAGCCCCTGCAGGTAGTCGTCACCGAACAAAGCCCGTTTCCGATGATCGTGGCCGTGGCAGCCGCCCTCATCGTCGCCGCCGCGGCCGCGATCTACTGGTACCGGCGGCGCAAGGAGGAGTGACCGCGGTGTTTTCAGGCATCAAGGTCTCCGCGTTCCTGGCATGGAAGTCGATCCAGCGCGGGAGCAGGGGAACGCTCGCCCTCACCATCATGATCATCGCCCTCATCTTCGTGAACCTGGTCTTCCTCCCCTCCATCATCTCCGGGGTCGTCGTGACCTTCGATGCCCAGTCGATCGACTTCGACGTCGGGAACCTGGTCATCGAGCCCCGGGAAGGCAGCCAGTATATCGACGGCGTGGATGGCCTCCAGAAGAGAATCGAGCAGATCCCGGGGATCGCGGGCACGTCACCCCGTATAACCGCCGGTGCGACGTTCTTTTACCGGGGCCGCAACGCCGCGAGCACGCTCAACGGCATAACCCCCGAAGACGAGCGATCGGTGACCCGGATAGCCGAGTACATGACCGCGGGAGAGTTCCTCTCGGACGGCGATACCGATGCGATCATCATCGGCACGACCCTCGCGGGGACGGAAGGGGTGGAGGAAGGGGGCCTCCCTTCGCTCCGGGGGGTCGAGGTCGGCGATTCGGTGGAGGTGGCCTACCCGAACGGCGAGACGCGAGCCTACCGGGTGAAGGGGATCTTCGAGACCCAGTCTTTCGGCGTCGATACGGCGGCCTTCGTCACCACCCGCGAGATGAGCGGGGTGCTCGGGCTCGACGACCAGGCGTCCGCGATCCTGGTGAAGACCGCGGTCAACGGCAGGGAGGAGGAGTACAAGACGGAGATCCTCTCCTACGGCGTCCAGGAGGACGTCTGGACGTTCCGGGAGAAGTCGGGCGGGTTCGTCGACCAGGCGATCCAGAGTTTCAACATCATCAACGCCATCTCGACGCTCGTCAGCCTGATCATCGCCATCGTGGTGGTCTTCATCGTGATCTTCATCAACACCGTGAACCGGCGGCGGCAGATCGGGATCCTGAAGGCGATCGGTATCGACCAGCAGATCATCATCAACTCCTACGTCCTCCAGGTGCTCTTCATCACCACCGTCGGGGCGCTCGTCGGGATCGTCCTGAACGCCGGGGTATCGGCCTACCTTACCGCCTACCCCCTCGTCTTCCCCGGCGGCCCGGTCTACCCGGACGTGGAGGCGTCGGCCATCCTCCGGAGCATCGCAAGCCTCTTTGGAGTCTCGGTGGTGGCGGGCTACATCCCGGCGTGGCGGATCGCGCGGGAGGATATCCTCACCGCAATCAGGGGATGAAAGGATGATCACCGTCCAGAACCTCACCCGGGTCTATACGATGGGGAAGGTCGAGGTCCGTGCCCTCGCGGGCGTCTCGCTCGAGGTCGCAAAGGGCGAGTTCGTCGGGATCATGGGGGCGAGCGGCAGCGGCAAATCGACGCTCCTCCATATCCTCGGGCTCCTCGACCGTCCCACCTCCGGGATAGTCACGATCGACGGGACGGATGTCCTGGCTCTCTCCGACCGCCAACGAACCCTCTTCCGGCTGAACCGGCTCGGCTACGTCTTCCAGGACTACGCGCTCATCGGGGAACTCACCGCGCTCGAGAACGTCTACTTAACGTCGCTCGTCCGGGGGGCATCGAAGGACGAGTACCTCGAGCGGAGCGCCGATATCCTCCGGCGGGTCGGCCTCGGCGACCGGATGGATCACCGGCAGAGCGAACTCTCCGGCGGCGAGCAGCAGCGCGTCGCGATAGCCCGGGCGCTCGTGAACAATCCGAGCATCCTGCTCGCCGACGAACCGTGCGCGAACCTGGACAGCCAGACCTCGAAGAGCATCCTCGACCTCTTTGCACGGTTAAACGAGGAACTCGACCAGACGATCGTGATGGTCTCGCACGAGGACTGGCACAAGGAGTACTTCTGCCGGATCGTCACCCTCCGGGACGGGCTGATCGGGGAGATGGTGGAGTGCAGGCGGGGCTGAAACACTCCGCGAGGTAAGCGGCCCGAAAGATGCGCCCAATCCAGTGGGAGGGACTGAAAATACCGCTCAGATATTTTTATATCTGACGCAGCATACAAGCCCGGCCGGTGAGAGGCATGCAGGAACAGAAGACCTTCAGGTGCAAAGACCTCGGCCTCGAGTGCGAGTTCGAGGAGAAAGCAGTGAACGAGAACGAGCTGATGAAGCGGGTCGAGGGGCATGTCCAGACCGCTCACCAGATGAACCTGGAACAGCCGGACGTGCAGGAGAAGATCCGCAAGGCGATGAAGTGAGGGGGCCCTGTGCTCCCGAGACTCTTTTTCGGGATTCGTGTGTCGAGCGTCCCTGAAATCCTGCCACAGAGAGAACTCCGGCACCCACGCCGGGGAGACAGCAGGTTCATCAGGGATGCCTGCCACTATGGCCGCGTATGGTGCAGCATCCGCATCCTAAAAGACACCTGCCCGAGGACGAAGCCGCCCGACGGCGCTGGCAGCACCCCGAGTCCATCCTCGAAGGGATCGGGCTTGCTTCCGGCTCGACCTTCATCGACGTCGGGTGCGGGGAGGGGTTCTTCGCGCTCCCTGCCGCGCGGATGGTCGGGCCGCACGGCCGCGTCTGCGGGATCGATATCGACGCCGAGGCTCTCGATCTCCTGCAGGAGAAGGCTTTTGTCGAGGGGCTCGACAACGTCGTCCTCCACCACGGGATGGCCGAGGAGTATGTTCTCTGCAACGGCTGTGCGGACGTCGTCTTCTTCGGCATCGACCTCCACGACTTCGTCGATCCGGTTCGGGTGCTCGTAAACGCGAGAGAGATGGCAGCCCCGGAAGGCCTGATCGTCGACGTGGACTGGAAGAAGGAGCCGCTCCCTCTCGGCCCGCCGACGGCAAAGAAGTTCAGCCCGGAGCATGCGGCGGCGTTGATGGCGGAGGCGGGACTGGTCGTCAGGACGGTGGCCGAATCAGGGCCGTATCACTACAGCGTCACGGCCGTGCCGGATAAAAGAAAGAGGTAGGGTTTACTTCAGGTTTGCAATGCCGCCGTAGTTGACGGCGTTCACGAACGCATCGAGATCCTGCTTGGAGCCGCCTTCGACACTGACATAGACCATGAATCGTTCGTTCACGCCGATCCAGGTGGCGTAGGAGTCGGGTTTGCTGAAGAATTCCCAGGACGGGTGGCCGGCGACCGTGCCCTGCCTGTAGTAGCCCTCGGTCGTCTCGAACGAGACAAGCGAGTCCCAGGACTCCCAGTAGCCCACGTCGTAGTAGGCCGAATCCTGGATCAGAACCGTTGCCCAGGCATTCTCCTTGCCGTAGTCACAAGACGCCCAGGTCCACTGGCCGTCCTCGACCGTCAGTGACGCCCCTACAGGCTCTTCTGCAGTCCACCCTGCAGGCGCATCCGGGAGGAGCGGGATCAACGCGGTAAACGGAACTGCGTTCACGCTTCCCTGTGCGGCCCCGGAGGCGCCGCTCTCGCCGGCGGTGACGGTCGGAGCGGTTCCGGAGGAGGTTGCGTCGGTCGTATCCGATGTACCTGTACAGCCCGCCGTCATGAGGCAGAGCACGAGCAGCGCAGAAAGCCCCAGAATCATTGCTGGAGAGATGTTTTTCATAATGATGCCCTCTGAACGACCAGAATGATAGAATAATATTTATAGATTCTTATTTTGCCTTGCCGGCGGTTCTAATCATCTTAAATCCGTTCTTAACCGTGCTATGAATCTCTCGTTAAAAGACCGGTTCCGAAACAATCGGATCCCAATACGCCGGGATCGTGAATATCATTTCCAGGGGTTTAAGAAAAGTATTTAACAAATCCGGGAGACCTTACCGCATGGTTCAGAGAAAGAGCATCTGCAGCGTCCTGGTTGCAGGACTGCTGGTAATGTGCCTCCTCGGTGCCGGCTGCACGTCGCAGCCGACGGAGGAGGGAACCCCGACCGCGACGCCCACTGCGGCAGAGACCACAGCCGTTCCGACCGCGACGCCCGCCGCAGCGTATGCCTTCAACGAGACGAACGCCAACGAGACCGTCGCCGTCCCGGCCGGAAGCGAGATCACCATCAGTCTCGATGAGAACCCGACGACCGGCTACGAGTGGAACGTCACCTCGTCGACCGGGCTCGAGTACGTGAACGACACCTACATCGCGCCGGAGACCGAGCTCGTAGGTGCCGGAGGCGTGCACGTATGGCAGTACCTCGCCGCCGAGCCCGGTTCCGCCGAGTTCTCCGCGATTTACAAGCGCTCCTGGGAAGAGACGACCGGAAACGAGACCACGTTCTCGATGGCATTCACCATCGAGTAACGGCTCATCTTTTTTTTACATCCCCCGTCACCGGCCGTTCCCGAACCACCGCAGAACCGCCGCACCCCGCCACGGTCCCCCGCGTGCCGCATAGACCAGTTCCGGCCCGAAAGCAAGAAGATCCAGGAGGCTCCTCCTCGCCGCCACGGGATCGTCCATCCTGAAGGGCAGCCGGGGCCTCCCCCCCGGAACGACGGCAGAGAGCAGATCCCCGACGATAGCGGTGCCGCCGGCGATAAGAACCGAGACCGAGCCGGGGGTATGCCCCGGCGTGGGGACGATCCTGCCCCGGATGCCGAATGCCCCGAGGTCGGCGATGCCCCCGATGATGATGTCAGGCTCAACACCCCCCGAGCCGGAGTCGATCTTCCTCTCGCGCACAAACCGGATCAGGCCCGGGACGACCCGGGCAGGGAAGCGCAGACCGCCGACCCCGAGGCGCACGGCACCGGCATCGGCCTCATGAACGGCGACCGGTGCGCCGGTCAGATCCCGGAGCGCTTCGGCACACCCGTAATTTTCCGGGTGTCCGTGCGTGACCAGGATCAAGGAGACCTCATCGCGCCTGAGGCCCGCCTGCTTCATCGCGGCCAGGATGGTCGCCTCATCCCCGGGGTTACCGGTATCGACCAGGAGCACGCTCCGGTCCCTGACGATGAACGCAGAGGTCGCGCCGAGCGGCACGGCGGCGACTGCGGGAAGGCGGCGGGTGGCGGAGCTCTTCGGCTCCGGTTCCAGGACTCGCCCGCTCCCGACAGGATCCACTGTATTCCAACCGTCGGCCTTCATGGCATTCCCACCATGGGATGTCCTCTCCCTACATCAATGATTCGGTCAAGAAGAGGAGACGAGATGAACCCGAAGGGAAAAAGGCCGAAAATCAGGGAGATTCACGAGATAGAGGCCAGGAGTCCCGACAGCATTTCAATACGCATATATATTGTACAAAGCAAGTCTGGAACTATGGCGTATGAGAAACTGGCACCCCGACACCTCCTTGTAATCCTCGTAGTCCTTTCCCTGGCGCTCGTCGTCCCGGCAGCCGCACAGGATACCGGTACGCGTCTGGTGAAGCCCGGTGAGACGATCGAGGTCGGAGCCGAACCGATCATCCTCGACCTCATCGGTCTCCGCAACGCGAGTTCGTTCAACGCGATCACGGAACTCCGGAAGTACCAGGACGACAACCCCGCAAAATCAATCCAGCGGGTCGTCGGTGTCCCGAAGGACAGCTACTTCAAGATCAACGTATACACGTTCAAAGGGCATTACGGGCGATATTTCGCGTACAGTAAGGAAGACGGCCTGATTCACGAAAGCAGCATCGTATTCGTCCACGCTTCGCCGCCGACGGTCACGGAGACCGTTGCCGAGGTCACGGAGACGCCCACGGGGACCCCGACGGCCACGGCCACGCCGGAACCGACGCAGGCGGCGCTCCCGGGAGTCATCGCAGTCGCCGCGCTCGGCATCTGCGGGCTGCTTGCAGCGGCGCGGAAACGATAAGCGTATCCGCACAGGCCGGCCCCGCACTATTTTTATCTCAGAACCGCTCCGAACGTGCTCATCGACGGCCGGACGAAGGGAAAAAAAGAGGGTATATCGATATTCGTTACGCCAGGTAGTCGTCCGGGCGCGGGATCTGTTCCTTTAAGCCCTTCCGCTTGCGGATGGCCTTGACCACATCGTTCACAATACCGGCGGGGACCAGTTCGAACCCGGCGAACTCGGTGCTCCACATCGCACGGCCTTCGGTGGCGGAACGGACATCTCCGGCGAACCCGAAGAGCTCGGCGACCGGCGCCCTGCCGACGATCGTCATCGTGTCGCCTTCGCTCAGCATGTCGAAGACCTGACCGCGGCGACCCTGGATCTGGGAGGTCGCCGCGCCCATCTGATCGCTCGGGACGGTGATCTGGATCTTCTGGATAGGCTCGAGGAGCGAGTCGCCGGCCATCAGCACGCCTGCCTTGACGGCGCTCCTGACTGCCGGGATGACCTGCGCCGGGCCACGGTGGATGGCGTCCTCGTGGAGTTTCACGTCCACCAGCCGGATCTTCAGGTTCTGGACCAGTTCGTCGGCGAGGGGGCCACCACGGAGCGCTTCGCGCCAGCCGTCGAGGACCAGTTCCATCGTCTCGTTGAGGTACTGGATACCCTTCGTCATGTCGATGAACATGTTGGTGCCCTCGATCGCCTTGATGTTCTTGGCCTCGTCCTTGTCCATGCCGGCTGCAACGAGAGCGTCACGCCGCTCGATCGCCTGCTGGTTCATCGAGACCTCGCCGTCCTGGATCAGCTTCACGATTGCCGGATCCATCGGTTCGAGCTCGATGTAGAACCGGTTGTGGCGGTTCGGCGACTTTCCTTCGACCGGGCCGACGCTGCCCGTGACCGTCTCGCGGTAGACGACGATCGGCGGAGAGGTGATGATGTCGACGCCCTTGTCGCGCTTGATACGGCCGGTGATGATCTCGAGATGGAGTTCGCCCATGCCGCTGATCAGGTGCTCACCGGTCTCCTCGTTGATCGAGACCTGCACCGTCGGGTCTTCCTTCCCCACCTGGCGGAGAACCTCGACGAGTTTCGGGAGGTCCTTCATGCTCTTCGCCTCGACGGCGACGGTCATGACCGGCTCGGAGTAGTGCTTCAGCGACTCAAAGGGAGTCATCTCGATGAGGGACGTGACGGTCGAACCGACGATGGCGTCTTTCAAGCCCGTCACGGCAGCGATGTTCCCGGCAGGGAGCGCTTCCACCTCGATCCGCTCGGCACCCATGAAGATACCAACCTGGGCGAGACGGTTCGCGCGCTTTGCCGCACCCATGATGTAGCACTCGGTACCCCGGCGGAGTGTTCCCGAGAAGAGACGGCCAGTAGCGACCTCGCCTGCATGCGGGTCGAACGAGATGTCGGTGACCATCATGCAGACAGGACCGTTCGGGTCGCACGCGACCATGGCCTTGCCCTCGGGAGTATTGTAGTCGCCGTGCCAGATGATGTGGATACGCCGGTCCTGGGCCTGGAGGGGGTTAGGCAGGTGCTTGACCACCATATCGAGGAGCACGGCGTGGAGGGGGCTCGACTTTGCCAGCCACTTCATGTCGCCGGAATTGCACTTCTCAAAGACGTCCTTGAACGAGACGCCGCTGCTCTTCATGAAGGGGACGGAGACGGCCCAGTTGTAGAGCGCGGAGCCGAAAGCGACGGTGCCCTTCGCGGCATCGAGCTTCCAGCCGTCGTTGTACATCTTCTCGTTCATGCCCTTGATCAGCTTGTTGACCTTGTCGATCACCTTCGCAAGGCGGATCTGCATCTCCTGCTCGTCCACCTTCAGCTCGTTGACCAGCCGATCGACCTTGTTGATGAAGAGAACCGGGCGGACGCCTTCCTTCAGGGCCTGCCGCAGCACCGTCTCCGTCTGGGGCATGGTCCCCTCGACCGCGTCCACCACGACGACGGCGCCGTCCACCGCACGCATCGCCCGGGTCACGTCACCGCCGAAGTCCACGTGACCGGGGGTATCGATCATGTTGATGAGGTACTCTTCCCCGCCGTATGTGTGGACCATCGAGACGTTGCTCGCATCGATGGTGATGCCGCGTGCCTGTTCCTCCTCGTCGGAGTCCATGAAGAGCTGCCGGCCGGCGAGCTCCTCGCTGATCATGCCCGCTCCTGCAAGCAGGTTATCCGAGAGTGTTGTCTTTCCGTGATCGATGTGGGCAACGATACCGATGTTCCGGATGCGCTCCGGCTTGTCCATCAGCTCCGTCACCCGCTCTACCATCTTCTTTCGTCTGGTCATAGATTACACCAAAAAAAGTAATAGGATTTTTAGCGGGCTGCCTTTGCGATACGCTCTCTCTCTTCTTTCTTCGAGACGGCGTAGGAACGGGTGTCGCCGTTCGCCGCAGAGATCAGTTCCTCGGCAAGCGCCTCGCTCACGCTCTTCTTCTTCTTGTGGCTCGCCTGCAGAACACCGGCGGTGATGAACCGGAGCGCAGTGTCGACACGACGCTGGGGAGCGGTATCGACCGACTTCGGGACATTGATGCCGCCGTACTTCAGCCGGACGGTCTCCTCGCGGGGGCCGGTGTTCGCGACCGCGTCCACCAGCACCTGAACCGGGTTCTTCTTGGTCTTCTTATTGACGATCTCGAAGGCATCCCGGACGATCCGGATGGCGAGTTCTTTCTTGCCGGTGTTGTTCTCGGTCTGCATTATCTTGTTGATCAGCCGCTCGACGATCAGCATATTGCTCTTGTTGAACTGCTGACCGACGAGCTTGCCGCAGGAGTGCGGCACGATCATCGCGTGCATGTTCACGTAACGGGCAAGGCTCGGATCGTGGATCTCGACCTCGCTCATGTCCCAGCGGTTAAAGAGGAGCTGCTGGGGCTGCTGTGCTCCTGCCTCTGCTGCTTCTACCATTGCTTACTTACCTCCGCGGCTTCTCCTTGCGACCCGTGACCATTTCACGCAGACTGACGTTGTTCACCTTGGTCACGACAAACCGGACGCCGGGGATATCACCCTTCGACCTGCCCAGTCTGCCGCCGATGCCCTCGATCTCGACTTCATCGTGCTCATCGATGAAGTTGATGGCACCGTCGCCGACGGCGAACGCCGTTACCTGCCGGCCGTTCTTGATCAGCTGCACGCGGACGCACTTTCTGATCGCAGAGTTCGGCTGCTTTGCCTCGACACCCACCTTCTCGAGAACGATCCCGCGGCCCTGCGGTGCTCCCTCAAGGGGGTCAGCTTTTACATCGAGCCCGAGCTGGCGGCGCGCGTAGCCAGTGTCATGCCACCGGTTATTATTTGCATCGCGCTTCAGTTTTCGGGCTGCAAATTTTCCATTTCCCATCGAATACCCTCGAATTAGTTGAATTTGTGGATAGGAGCAACTCCTGGTGTGCTATAAAACAACGCGCGTTACGGATTTATATATTGTGGAACCCGCTTGCACGCCGATCTTCTGCCCTAGGTATTAGATCGGGAGCTGATATAATATTATACCCTGGCGGGCAACCTTCATTGATGACAACCCGGATATACAAAGAGGTTTTTTTCGAGGCGACCCACCGCCTGATCCATTACCGGGGGAAGTGTTTCCGGCTGCACGGCCACCAGTGGCGTGTGGAGGTCTGGATCGATGGGAAGGCCGACGAACGCACGGGGATTGTTCTCGACTACAACTGTATTAAAGAGGTCGTCGGGCGGTTCGACCACCAGGTGATCCTGAACAAAGACGATCCCATGGCGGCATGCATCGAAGAGTTCCACCCGGTCGTCACCACCTCCGGCGACCCGACGAGCGAGCACCTCGCAGGGCTGATAGCAGAGATGATCGACGCCGAGGCCGCGCGGCAGGGACACGACGCCCGCGTCGCAAAGATACGGGTCTGGGAGTCGACAACCTGCTACGCAGAGCGCACCTATGATCGTCAGTGAGATCTTCCGGAGCCTCCAGGGGGAGGGGAAGAACCAGGGACGGCCCTGCACGTTCATCCGGCTCGCCGGGTGCAACCTCAGGTGCGCCTGGTGCGACACCCCCTACGCCCGTGAAGGCGGGGAAGAGATGAGCGTTACGCAGGTCCTCGACCGGGTCTGGCTGCTCCGGGGGACGCATATCTGCATCACCGGCGGAGAGCCGCTCCTGCAGCGGGAGGAGGTATTGAAACTCCTCGAGAAGTTCGATCTTCATGGGTATACCGTCGAGATCGAGACGAACGGCACCTGCGACTTCCGCGAGATGCAGCCGTACGCCTCCATCTGCATGGACGTCAAGTGCCCCTCGTCCGGAGAGAAGAGCGATCTCTCGCTCATCCCCTACATCACCCCGCGCGACTGCGTGAAGTTCGTGGTGGCGGACGAGGACGACCTCCTCTACGCCCGGGCGGTGATGGGCCGGTGCGAGATCCGCGGCGAGGTCTTCATCTCGCCGGTGGAGGGGTCCGACTACCGGGCCGTCGCGGAACAGATCGTCGAGGAGAACCTCCCGGCGAGGTTTCAGTTGCAACTCCACAAGATCCTGGGGGTAAAATGAAGAAAGCGGTATGCCTTCTCTCGGGCGGCATGGACTCCACCACGCTCGCCTACGTCGCAAAGGATATGGGTTACGCGATCATCGCGCTCCACTTCACCTACGGCCAGCGGACGGAGGCAAAGGAGCGGGAGTGCGCCCGGGCCGTCGCCAAGAAGCTCGATGCTCTCGAGTTCGTCGAGATCAGCCTCGAGCACTTCAAGAAGATCGGGGCATCGAGCCTGACGGACACCTCGATCCCGGTCGAGGAGTACGCCGGCGAGGAGGAGGGTGTCCCGAGCACCTACGTTCCTTTCCGGAACGCGAACCTCCTCGGCATCGCGACCAGCCTCGCGGAAGCCCGCCGGGCGGAAGCGGTATTCATCGGCGTCCAGACCGGAGACTACCCCGGCTATCCCGACTGCCGGCCGGAGTTCATCGAGGCGTTTCAGCGGGCGGTCGACCTCGGCACGGCGGCGGAATCGCGGATCACCCTGATGACGCCGTTCGTCCGGATGTCGAAGGTGGAGATCGTCAGAAAAGGGCTCGCGCTCGGCGTCCCCTACGAGCTGACCTGGTCGTGTTACCAGGAGAACGACCGGGCCTGCGGGGTCTGCTCCTCCTGCCATTACCGGAGGGAGGCGTTCCGGGAACTCGGGCTCGAGGATCCGATCGAGTACGAGAGGTGACCATGGAGATCTATCGCGGCAGAAGGCTTACCATCGAGGAGACAACGGTCACCCTCCCGAACGGAAAGCAGAAGGAGCGGGTGGTCGTCCGTCCAGCCGGGGCGGTCGCCATCCTCCCGATCGAGGGAGACGATTGCTATCTCATCCGGCAGTACCGGTTCGCCATCGATGAATATATCCTCGAGGCGCCGGCAGGAACGATCGACGAGGGCGAGGAACCGGAGCAGACGGCCTACCGGGAGTTGATCGAGGAGATCGGGATGAAAGCGGGAACCTTCGTCCCGAAAGGCTCCATCTACTCTTCGCCCGGTTATACCGACGAGCGAATCTGGCTTTACCGGGCCGAAGGGCTCTCCCCCTGCTCCGACTACGGGATGGACGACGACGAGATGATCGAGGTCGTCCGTGTTCCGGTGCGCGAACTCGAGGCAATGGTCACGGACGGCAGGATCGTCGACGCAAAGACGATCTGCCTCATCTGCCGGTGCCTGGACTGAGGGGGGCACACGGCGCCGACGGATGTGCGCAGATTTATGCCCTTCCTCAGAGAAACATATAGTAGCTTCGACAATTGAACAACATTCAGCTGGCCTGGTGAAACCCCCATGGAAGATACGCAAGAGATGGATACGCCGCGAAAGCGCTACGAATTTAAGAAGATGCTTGAGAGGCTGGCGGAGAAGGAAGGGAGCGGCACCGAGCTGATCACCCTGTATATACCTCCGGATAAGCAGATATACGACGTGACCGCCCAGCTCCGCGACGAGTTCGGGCAGTGCGCGAACATCAAGAGCAAACAGACCCGGACGAACGTCCAGAGTGCCATATCCTCCATCCTCTCCCGTCTGAAATACTATAAGCGCCCGCCGGAGCACGGCATGGCAGTCTTCTGCGGCACGATCAATATCGGGGGCGACCGCACCGACCTTGACTGCGAGATCATCGAGCCGCCCGAACCGCTCAACACCTACATGTACCGGTGCAGTTCCTCGTTCGAACTGGAGCCGCTGGAGCAGATGCTCGGGGAGAAAGAGGTCTACGGCCTCATCGTCCTCGACCGGCGGGAGGCCTATGTCGGATTTCTCCGGGGCAGCCGGATAGAACCGGTCAGGGGCGTCACCTCGACCGTTCCCGGCAAGCAGCGAAAAGGTGGTCAGTCAAGCGTTCGTTTCCAGAGGTTGCGGCTGATCGCCATCAACGAGTTCTACAAGAAGATCGGCGACCTCGCAAGCGAGATCTTCCTCGCCGAGAAGGACTTCTTCGAGCGGTTCAAAGGCGTGCTGATCGGCGGCCCGACCCCGACCAAGGAGGAGTTCGAGGCCGGCGGTTTCCTCCACCACGAGCTGCAGAAGCGGATCATCGGGCTCTTCGACGTCTCCTACACGAACGAGTCCGGGCTTGCCGAACTCGTCGAGAACGCGTCGGATGCCCTGAAAGGCCTCGATATCATCAAGGAGAAGAACGTGATGAACCGGTTCCTCCAGGAACTGGTCAAAGACGACGGGGCGGCCGCTTACGGGGAAGAGAGTGTTCGAAAGAACCTGGAACTCGGTGCCGTCGACACCCTCCTCCTCTCCGACAAACTCCGGAGGGCCCGGCTGAAACTTGCCTGCCAGAACGGTGACTATACCGAGGAGCGGACAGTCAGCATCGAGCCGGGGATGCATATCAAAGACCTCGACCTCGGCACCTGCCCCAAAGACGGCGGAACGCTCTACGTGGCCGAGGAGAGCGATATCATCGACGAACTGACCACGCTCGCCGACCAGAGCAGCACGACGGTCAGGATCATCTCGGACGATTTCGAAGAAGGTTCGATGCTTTACAACGCATTCGGCGGGATCGCTGCAATCCTGCGCTACAGGACAGGATACTAATGATGTATCAGGAGAAGTACCAACAGATCGAGCGCATGCTCCGGGCATGCACCGGTGAGGAGGATGTCCTCCTCACGAAAGGCGGGGATCACGCCGATCTCGCCTCGACGATAGCATTCAAACTTGCGAAGATCGAGAAACGGGCCCCCCAGAAGATCGCCGCCGATATTGCCGAGAAACTCTCGGCGGACCCCGAACTCGGCGACGTCCAGGTCGAGGCGGCAGGCCCTTACGTCAACTTCCGGTTCGGCCCGACGCTTCTTTCAGAGGCGGTCAGGGAGGCGATCGAGCCCGGCTACGGGGCCCTCCCGCGCCGTTCCGGCAGGGTCGTGCTCGAACACACGAGCGCAAACCCGAACGGGCCGCTCCACGTTGGGCACATACGAAACACCGTCATCGGCGACACCCTCGCCCGTGCGTTCCGCAAGGCCGGGCACCCGCTCGAGGTGCAGTATTATCTCAATGATATGGGCCGCCAGATCGCCATCGTCTCGTGGGGGTTCGACCACCTCGATATCGCCCGGAAGGAGGGCGAGAAGGAAGATCACTACGTCGCCCGGGTCTACGTCGCGGCGAACCGGGAGATCGAGAAGAATCCCGGGATCACGGAGGAGATCGACCACCTCATGCAGAAGGTGGAGCGTGGCGACGCGGAGACCGTCGCGAAGTTCCGGAGAGCCGTCTCCCTCTGCGCGGAAGGGCTCAAGGCGACCCTCGCGGCCTTAAACGCCCACCACGACCGGTTCGTCTGGGAGAGCGACTTCGTCCGGATCGGCGACGTCGACCGGATCGTCGAGCAGGTGCGGCGGCTGCCGCAGGCCCACGAAGACGAGACGCTCTGGGTCGACCTCTCGGAGAGGGGCTTCGAGAAGAAGTACATCCTCCGGCGGAGCGACGGCACCTCGGTCTACAGCACCCGCGACCTCGCCTACCACACCTGGAAGGCGCGCAACTACGACAGGATGATCGACGTCCTCGGGGCGGACCACAAACTAATCGGCGCCCAGCTCCAGGCCACCCTGGAACTCCTCGGTGAGGAGCCGCCCGAGATCGTCTTCTTCGAGTTCGTCTCCCTCCCCGAGGGCTCGATGAGCACCCGGGCAGGTAAGTTCGTCTCGGCGGACGCGCTGATGGAGGAAGTGGCCGCGAAGGCGTTCGACGAAGTGACCACCCGCCGGCCGGAACTCCCCCCGGAGGAACGGTGCGCCATCGCAAAGTCGGTCGCCATCGCCGCCGTCCGTTACGACATCGTGAAGGTTTCGCCGGAGAAGAGCACGGTCTTCAACTGGAAGGAGGCGCTGGACTTCGAGCGGCAGAGCGGCCCCTACATCCAGTATGCCCACGCCCGGGCCTGCAGCATCCTCGAGAAGGCCGGCGAGTTCGAGCGGGCCTACACGTTTGAGACCGACCACGAGACCGCGCTCGCCCGGCACCTCGCCCGGTTCCCGGCCGTCGTCGAGCAGACCGTGCAGGAACTCCGTCCGCACCTCCTCGCAGCCTACGCCCGCGAACTCGCCGACCTCTTCAACGCCTTCTACCACTACGACCCGGTCCTGAAGAGCGAGGGCGAGACCCGGAAGAGTCGTCTCGCGCTCGTGGACGCGGTCAGGAACACCTTGCAGGAGTCGCTTGAGACTCTCGGGATCGATGCGCTCAGAAGCATGTAAGGCCCTCAAAAAGCAGGGCTACCAGTTCATCACCCCGACCTCTTCGGCGGCCGTAAAACCCTGCATGTGGAACAAGCGGGCGCTCAAGGGCGGGGAGATGTGCTACAAGGCGCAGTTCTACGGCATCGAGAGCCACCGCTGTGTCCAGATGACCCCCACCCTCAAGTGCAACCAGCACTGCCTCTTCTGCTGGCGTTCGTTCGAGCATGGGGTCGTCGAGGAGGAGGAGTGTCCGCCGGACGTCATCGTCGAGAACCTCCGGCGCGTCCAGAAGAAGGCCCTATCGGGCTACAAGGTCTCGCCCTACGTCGCGCCCGAACGGTTCGCGGAGGCCCTCGACCCCACCATGGTCGCGATATCACTCTCGGGGGAACCGACCTGCTACTCGCGGCTCCCGGAACTGGTCGATGCCCTCAACGCGGACGGATACACGACCTTCCTCGTCTCGAACGGCACCCGACCCGACGTCCTCGCCCGGTGCCGGCCCTACCAGACCTACGTCTCCCTTGACGCCCCCGACCGCGAGACCTACCTCGCCCTCTGCCGGCCAAGGGAGGACTACTGGGACTGCATACAGGAGAGCCTCGCCGGACTCCGGGAACGCCGGTCGGCCGTCCGCACCACGGTGGTGCGCGGCTACAACGACTTTTCTCCCGAGCGCTACGCGGCGATCTACCAGGACTCCGGAGCCCGGTTCGTGGAAGTAAAGGGTTATATGTATCTGGGGTACAGTAGAAATCGACTTCAGAGGACTCAGATGCCCGAACACCGCGAAGTAAGGGCATTTTCAGAGCAGATTGCAAAACACTGCGATTATAGTATCAGAGACGAGAGCCCGGTGAGCCGGGTCGTCTGCCTGGAGCGAGACGTATGAGATTCGATGTGGAAGAGTTCAAAAAGAGGGCGAGAGAGGACTTCGAGCATGCCTGGCACGAAGGGCCGTCGGTTCTGACACCGGCCGGGGTCTCCGGCCGGTACCCCCGGCTGAGGTACACCCGGGCGAGACCGCACCCGATCTTCGAGATCGTGCAGCGGCTCCGCGAGACCTACCTCGCGATGGGGTTCGACGAGGCGATCAATCCCCTTATCGTCGAAGAATCGGATATCTACCGGCAGTTCGGTCCCGAAGCCATGGCCGTCCTCGACCGGGTCTTCTACCTCGGCGGGCTGCCCCGCCCGAACGTCGGGATTGCACGAAAGCAGCTTGATGAGATCGAGGCCATCCTCGGCCGTGCAGTCTCCCCCGGCACCGAGGAGAAACTCCGCGAGACCCTTCACGGCTACAAGAAGGGAACGATCGACGGCGACGAACTGACGCACGAACTCGCGGCCGTCCTCGAGGCAGACGACGCCGCCGTGGTGCATATCCTGGATGCGGTCTTCCCCGAGTTCCGGGAACTGGCGCCCGAGTCGTCGCGCAACACCCTCCGCAGCCACATGACGAGCGGCTGGTTCCTGACGCTCTCCTCCCTCTGGGAGAAGCGCCACCTCCCAATAAGGCTCTTCTCGGTCGACCGGTGTTTCCGGCGGGAGCAGGAGGAAGGCCCCACCCGCCTGATGGCCTACCACTCGGCCTCCTGCGTCGTCGCGGGCGAGGACGTCACCCTCGAGGAGGGGAAAGCCATCAGCGAGGCTCTCCTCTCGGCGTTCGGCTTTACGGAGTTCAGGTTCCAGCCCGACGAGAAGCGGTCGAAATACTACATGCCCGAAACCCAGACGGAGGTCTACGCCCGCCACCCGGCCCTCGGGTGGGTCGAGGTCGCCACCTTCGGCATCTACTCGCCCTCGGCGCTCGCGGAGTACGGGATCGGCGTGCCGGTGATGAACCTCGGCCTCGGGGTGGAGCGGCTCGCGATGATCGCCTACCAGTCAAACGACATCCGCCAGCTCACCCACCCGCAGTTCTTCCCGCAGGAGATCTCCGACCGCGAGGTCGCCGGCGCCGTCCACCTCCGCGAAGAGCCGAGATCCGCGGTAGGGAAGCGGATAGCGGAGGCTATCCGCGCCACGGCCGCCGAGCACGCCGCCGCCCCCGGGCCCTGTGCGTTCACCGCCTGGAAGGGAGAGATCGCCGGAAGGGAGATAGAGGTGATCGTCGAGGAGCCCGAGTCCAACACGAAACTCTGCGGGCCGGCCTGCTTTAACGAGGTCTATGTTCACGACGGCTCGGTGCTCGGTGTCCCGGATATCGAGAAGTGGGCGAAGGTCAGGGAGGAAGGCGTCTCCACCGGGATCACCTACCTCGACGCGGTATCGAGCCTCGCCGCCGCCCGGATCGAGGAGGCGGCGCGGTGCGGCGAAGGAACGCACGTCCAGGTGAAGATGTCAAAACTCCCTTCAGACGTCAACATGCGCATCGAGGAGTACGCGATGCGGCACATCACCGACCACAACAAAAAGGTGGACCTCCGGGGCCCGGTCTTCCTGACGGTCAGATCCGTCATCCCGGAGCAGCCGACTCAATAACCCTCTTCTCCCTCCCCGGCCTCTCCTTTTTCCTGGAGACGCACTCCATATCGCACTCGATGCACTTTTTCAAGAGGGGCAGCACGTCCCGCTGGGCAACCAGATTGAACCTGGCCCTGCTCGGTGCGAGCCCGACCTTGATCGAGTAGGCTTCCGGCGGCATCGCCTCGAAGAGATCTTCATCCGTCCGGTCGTCCCCGATGGCAAGGATGAAGTCCCAGGTGTTCCGGGAGACCCAGTTCAGCGCTGCTCTGCCCTTGTTGACGACGTTGTTCTTGATCTCGATGACCTTGTTCCCGTCCATGACCCCGACGTTGAGGTTGGAAGTCAGGTGCAGGAGGTCGTCTTTGAGGTCCTTCGCCCGCTGCGCCCCGAGCAGCGGATCGGTTCTCCGGTAATGCCAGACAAGGGAGTAGTCCTTCTCCTCGATGAAGGCGCCGGGGGTGCGGTCGGTGTAGAGTTCGAGGAGCGGGTAGATCTCCCCTTTCCACTCGTCCGAGAGGGGCTCGGGCATCCGCCACTCCCCGGAGCGCTCTTTCACCCAGACACCGTGCTCGGCGATGATCCCGATATCCAGCTCCCCGAACCAGGCATCAAGCGTGGATCGATCCCTCCCGCTGATCACCACCACCTCGTTTCCGGGCGTCCCGGAGAGCGACTTGAGCACCTCCCGCGTCGCGTCGCCGGGAACCGCCTTCTGCGGTCTGGCGGCGAACGGAACCAGGGTGCCGTCGTAATCGAGGAGGAGAAGCCGGTCGCTCGCTGCGTTGTAATCCGCGACCAGTTCGTCGCGGATGGTGGGAGTGACGATCTGTTCGGAGCGTTCGACCCGGACTGCCCGGGCATCGCCCAGGCGTACAAGGAAGTCGCCGACCCAGTGCTCGATGTCGTAGCGCATCAACCTCCTCTGCATCGTCCGGTTCCGCTCGATCTGCTCCTTCTCCGGCATGGCGAGCGCCGTCTCGATCGCCTCGATCACCGCGTCCTGGTCGTTCGGGTTGACGATGATCGCTTCTCCGAGTTCCTCGGCCCCCCCCGCCATCTCGGAGAGGATGAGGACGCCCGTGCCGTCGGTTCTCGTGGCGACGTACTCTTTCGCCATCAGGTTCATGCCGTCCCGGAGCGGCGTCACCAGGGCGACATCGGCGGCGCTGTAGAACGCCACCAGTGTCTCGAACGGGAGGAAGTTGTAGAAGTAGCGGACGGGGATCCAGTCGGTCGTCCCGTATTTTCCGTTGATCCGGCCGACGAGCTCGTCGATCCGCTTCTTCAACGTCTGGTAACTGCGGACGCCGATCCGGGACGGGACAGCAACGAGAACGAGGGAGACCTTCCCCTGGTAACCCGGCTTCTTTTCGAGGAGCGCGTCGAACGCCTCGAGCCGAAGCGGAATCCCCTTCGTGTAGTCCAGGCGATCGAAGGAGAGGATGATCTTGCGCTTCCCATACTTCAGCCGGATCCGGGTTATCTCCTTCTGGACAGGAGCGCTGCCCGCGGAGTCGGCGAACCGGTGGTAATCGATGCCCATCGGGAAGAGGTCGGTCCGCACCACCCGCGTACCGGTTTTGACCTCCCCGAAGGTATGCTCGTAGCCGAGGAGACGCCGGACGCTGGAGAGGAAATGGCGAACGTAGCCGTAGGTATGGAACCCAATGAGGTCTGCTCCAAGGAGGCCGGAGAGGATCTCTCTTCTCCAGGGCAGGTGCCGGAAGATTTCGAACGAGGGAAAGGGGATGTGGTGGAAGTAACCGATCTCGGCATCGGGAAGACGTTCCCGGAGCATCTGCGGGAGGAGCATCAGGTGGTAGTCGTGGATCCAGATGGTGTCGTCGGGCCGGGCCACCTCCATCACGGCGTCGCAGAACTTCTCGTTCACCCGCTGGTAAACCTGCCATGTCTTGGGGTCGTACTCTGTATAGAGGTTGAAGTAGTGGAGGAGCGGCCAGAGAGTATTGTTGCAGAACCCGTCGTAGTAGTGCCTGATGTCGTACGGGGAGAGGAAGACCGGGTGGCACTGCTCCTTTCTGAGCATCTCGGTGATCCGGTCTCTCTCTTCATTCTGCTGCTTCTGGATGTTCATGCCGGGCCAGCCGACCCAGAGGCTTTCGTAGGATTTGTAAAACGAACCGACTCCGGTGGCAAGGCCGCCGACGCTCCGCTGGAGATGGAGATCGCCGTTTTTGCGGGATACGCTGACCGGAAGCCTGTTTGAGACTATCAGTAACCTTTTCATGGTTCGACCCTGTTCACGATAGGATATGATCAGCCACCCAAGGAATCTCAATCAAAATTAAGTTTTTGGAGAAATCTCGAAAAATTACGGATATCGGAGATCGGGGAGCCAACCCTGCTTCCCGGCTCTGCCGGTCTCCGGAGACCCCGCACATTGTGTGCATGTCCGAACGCGGCGATCCCGCCGGGGCATCCACGGCAACGGCTCGCCGCCACCCTTCCGATTCTTCGCGAAGGTGAGGAGGCAGGGTATCTACGGCCGATCCGGCATCCCGTCCCCGGAGACTGCGGCCGATACCGATAAAGTTATATTTTTCTAACACGGTGTTAGATATACATAACAGGTGAGATGATGAAGAGACGATACGCGATACAGATTGCGGCGGGAGCGGTTCTCGGCGCTGCAGGCATCCTCCTTCCGTTCCTCGTAGACGGGACGGAGGCGCTCTCCTCGCTTATGGTGACGATAGGTCTCGTGATCCTCGCGGTGGCCGCGGTGCGGCACTGGAGGTTCCGCGACGAGCCGGAGAGGGACGAGCGGACGCAGAAGATCGGGGCGTACGGCATCTCCTACTCCTGGCTCCTCACCATCGTCTTCCTCGCAATCCTCTTCTGGGTGGACTATCTCGGCCTCTTCGCCCTCACGGTCGAGAGCGTCCTGCTCTCCGCCATCCTGCTGATGGGGCTCTCCGCACGGCTCTTCCAGTGGTACCTCTTCCGGCAGGGGGACGTGGCGTGAGGCCGGCCCACCTCATTTTGAGGAGGGATGTGCTGTGAAGACCCGGATCCGGGAGCTCCGGGCGAAGACGGGGATCACCCAGGAGGAACTGGCGCAGCGGGTCGGAGTCAGGAGGGAGACGATCGTCTTCCTCGAGAAGGGAAAGTACAACCCCTCCCTGAAACTCGCCTACAGGGTGGCCCGAGTGCTCGACTCCACCATCGAGGAGGTCTTCATCTTCGAGGAGGAGGATCTGGCATGAGCGTATCCTGCAGGTGACGGAACGGCAGGTTACGGCAACATGGGAATAAATCGCAAAAAGATATTGGGGGCAATTTCTAAGGTCGGAACCGCGGTTAAAAAACATTTTGCTCTACAATTCCCCCTTTTTACCCCCCTATTCTCGAATAAACAAAAATTAGGCACGCTACCGTGCATTCGAGTTTTTATTGTCAGGTAAACATATAATCCGGAAAAATGCTCATTTTTCGGGCAGAGCGCGGTACAAAGGAAGAATTGTTTCGATATCCCGCGGATCTTTCTCAATATTTTCCTTCCCGCCGTCCCATTCCGATCTGCCCCGGCATGGTGCCGCACAGCCCCCGTCATCCCCCCGGAGAAGCGCAAAGAGCCGGGCAAGCGAGACGATGTCCTGCCGGTTATGCTCCACGACCGGGACGAGCGGGCCGGGACTTCCTGTCCGCCGGTAAGTCTCGTAGAACTCCGGCACCATCCGGCTCGGGACGTCATCCGCCCGGGCGAGGCCGAGAACACCCGTCTCGAGCGCACCAAGCCGGCAGGAGGCAAGCGTGCCCTTCCAGCGCCGGCGTGCGAAGTAGAGAACATCGAAATGAGGAACCGCGAGGTTCGCCGGGATGCCGTGACGGGCGAGCCGATCCCGAATGTAGGGAACGTCGAACGCCCTGCCGTTGAAGGTGACGAGGGCCGTTCCCTCCGCCTCCAGGTCGGGCAGAATAGAGGCGAGCGCCGCCTCCTCTTCTTCGACCGACCTTGAGAGGTACTGGCGGACGGCGATCGACCCGCCGCTCACCCGGGCGAGGCCGATGAGGATGATCGGCCGCGAGAAGAGTCCCAGCGTCTCGATATCGAGGAAGACGAACTCTTCCGGTGCGTGGAACCGGCTGGCCTCGAGGAGGAGCGGGTCGCTCCTTCGCCGCCGCCGCTCGATCTCTGCCACGAGATCGCGGGTATCCCCTCCCGTGATCGAATCGAGGAGCCGGGCGGCATCCCGGCGGTAGCGAGGATGACCCATAAGATCGGCGATGGTCCGGCAGCCCCGTTCCTCCAGCCGCCGCCGGGTCGCTTCGCCGATGCCGCGGACCAGGGTGAGGTCGCCGAGGAGGGCCGATGCCGCCCGGTCGGGGTTTCGGGCATCAAGGCTCATGGGAATTTCGGACTCGACGACGTAGCATGTCCCGGACGGGCACGACATCTCGCGGCCGCAAAAGACCTCCTCGAGCGCCCGGCCCCGATACCCGGCAACGAGGTCGTCCCGGAGCCTTCGAACCTCCTCGTCGTCGGAGTTGTGGATAAAGGGCGATCGGAAGCCCGGGGCAAACCTCCAGCTCTCATCGAACAGGTATGCCATCCTTCCGCCAGGGTTGGATTTTACCGGGCTTCAACATACCCGCCGCGCGGCGAAAGTGAACGGCGACCCGGAGGCCGCCGCATCACTGCCGCACAGGCCTCACCGCGATCGAGCACGTATGGTCGCCGGCACAGATCGCGCTCAGGTACTTCGGGGCGTAGTCCCGGTTCAGCCCGGGTATCGCAGCGTTCGTGTAGGCGTGACAGGCGTTGCAGACAGAAAGCGGGTTCTCCTCAAGTTCTTTTGCCCGGGCGATCATCGCACACCCCTGAACGGCCAGGACGGCCTCTCCCGGCGCAGAGTCCCTGACCTCATACCGGTACTCCGGCCCGAAGAGCACCCTCGTCGCCGTCGCGAACGCTTCCGCAACCTCCCGGGCGTTCCCGAGCGGCATTCCGAAGGCGCGTGCTATGACGCCCGCTTCCCGGCCCTGCTCCTGCCACACCGCCCGCTCGACCTCGTTGTAGAGCTGGTCGTCGGCGCCGTCCCGGATGGCTCTCCGGTAGGCAAGCGGCAGCGCGGAGACCTCCCTGGCGGCGAGTTTCCATCTCACGTCCACAGGAATTCGCTCGAATGCATCCATCTCCTCATCCCTCCTTATTTCGGATCGGGGATACACCTGCAACCCCATGAAGGTTCTCACGAATCTGCCGCCCCTCCCGGGCACCGCATAAATACTCCCGCAGACAACAGAAGGTATGAAGATCGGAGCAGTCCTGATCGACATCGACGGTGTCCTCTACGTCGGCGGCCGAGCTGTCGCCGGAGCCGGGGAAGCGCTCCGGGAACTCGACCGGCGGGGGATACCCTACCGGTTCGTCTCCAACACCACCCGCCGCTCCCGCCGCTCGGTCGCCGGGCGCCTCCAGACCCTCGGCTATGCCATCCCGGAGCCCTGGATCATCACCGCCCCGGTCGCTGCCGCCGCAGCCCTGCGGGAGGGGGGCCGGACGCGGTGCTTCCTCCTCACCACCCCCGATGCCCGGACGGACTTCGAGGAGGCCGGCATCACGGCCGTGGAAGAGAGGGCCGATGCGGTCGTGGTCGCCGACGCAGCCGAGGGCCTCTCCTATGATCGCCTGAACAGGGCGTTTCGCCTCCTCGTGGAGGGTGCAGACCTCGTCGCGCTCGAGAAAGACCGGTACTGGATGGGGACGGACGGGCTGATGCTCTCCGCCGGCCCCTTCGTTACCGCGCTCGAATACGCCGCCGGGAAAGAGGCGGAGGTGATCGGGAAGCCCTCCCCGGCGTTCTTCCTGCGTGCGCTCCGGGATATCGGGGCGGAACCCCGGGACGCGGCGATGGTCGGCGACGATATCGTCACCGACATCGGCGGCGCCCAGGCCTGCGGCATGAAGGGCATCCAGGTAAAGACCGGCAAGTACCGGGAAGAGACCGTCCGCGCTTCAGGCATCGCACCCGACCTCGTCATCGACTCGCTCGCAGACCTCCCGGACTACATCTGATCCTATGTGGCGAAGAATCCTCACCGTGCTCGCCCTCGCCGCCGCAGTCCTCGCGGCCGGGTGCCTGGGCAGCCTCCTCCATCCGGCGGTCGTCCCGCCGGCGATCGTGCCGGTCGAGGGAGCGGCCCCGGGGGAGGCGCCGGTCTACGCCTTCCCCTTCGGGGACGGGGAGGAGACGATCCGGATCGAACCCGACCCGGCGGTCTACGCCGGTGCAAAAGCGGCCGACCGGCAACTCTACCTCCATGAAGACCTCGCCGAGGAGGAGTGGATCCCGATCTATTACCTGGCGTTCGTCAACGACTCTCACCAGGAGCCCTTCTATACCGACCTGCTTGCGGCTCTCCGCGAGATCCGGGACCGGGAAGAACTCGACGACGACCGTTACCTCGAACTGATCGCCGCATTCGTGCAGTCAATCCCCTACAGAACCGATGCCTCAATGATCGAACCGAAGTTCCCGATCGAGACCTACATGGACGCCGAGGGCGACTGCGACGACAAAAGCCTCCTCCTCGCCGGACTCCTCGCGCGGGAAGGATACGGGGTCGCACTCCTCTACTTCGGGGAGGAGAAGCACATGGCCGTCGGGGTGAAGAGCGCCGGGTGCCGCTACCGTAACACGTCCTACGCCTACATCGAGACCACGAACAGGAGTTATCTCGGCATCCCGCCCGCGGCGCTCGCGGACGGAACGATCCTCTCCTCCGACCCGCTCGTGATACCGGTTGGGGACGGAGACGGATTCTATGCGGCCTGCGAGGAGATCAAGACGATCGAGCGTGCCCTCTCCGCATCCCGCGATCGGGTCAGGGAACTCGAAGAAGAACTTACCGTGCGCAGCCGCGAGCTCGAGGCGGACCGGGAGGCTCTCGCGGCCCTCGACGCGAAGATGGCGGATCTCTCCCGGTCGGGAAATACCCGGGAATACAACCGGCTCGTCCCGGGATACAACCGGATGGCCGGGGACTACAACGACGCGGTAGAAACCTACAACGTCATGCTCGATGAAGCGGAGGTCGCCGTGAACCTCCACAACCGCCTTGCCGGCCACGCCCACGACCGGCCCGGGTCGTACCTCCTGGCCAGCGAGTATCTTACGGGGTGACCGAGAGAGGGCTTACGCGAGGCTCTCCACCGCAAGGAGGGTCCTGTTTGCCGGGGCGCCGGAGGCGAAGTACGTCGCCTTACGCATCTGGCTGCGCCGAACAACGGTCGGATACCGGGCGGCCCGCTCGGCGAGGCAGGCAAACGTGGTGAATGCGGATTGTTCCATATAAGAAACGGCGTGAGGACGCTACTTAACCGTAGGCCGCGTGCAGGGTGAAAGTGAAACCCCGGAATTTTTCCTCCTTATTTCGCCCCCCTTACGACGAAGAGAGGGGCCCAACTAATGGATTCACCAGATGAATCCCATGTCGGCGTAGTTCGACCTCCCACCGGCCGAAACAGCAACTGTTCTGTTGGCAAGTGTTAATGTATCCCCTGACAAATACATGGAACGGAGTGCCGTATGCTGGATATCAGTGATTTGCACGTGGAAGTGGATGGCACCGAGAAACTCCACGACATCAACCTCCATATCGGGCAGGGGGAGACCCATATCCTGATGGGACCGAACGGTTCGGGGAAGAGCACGCTGCTCAAAGCCATCATGGGGTTCGGCGGCTACACGATCACGTCCGGGTCCATCATTTTTAAGGGAACGGATATCACCAGGATGCCGATCCACGAGCGCGCCCATCTCGGGATCGGTATGATGTTTCAGCACCCGCCCGCGATATCGGGGCTGAAACTCGGAAAACTCCTCACCGCCACGTCTCATCTCGGCAGCGACGCACTGGAGGCGCTCGCCCAGACGGTCAACATGGACGGTTTTCTCGCCCGGGACACCAACGTCGGGTTCTCCGGCGGCGAGATCAAACGGAGCGAGGTCCTGCAGCTGAAGGTCCAGCAGCCCGATTTTATCATGCTGGACGAGCCGGAGAGCGGCGTCGACCTCGAGAATATGGGCCTGATGGGCAAAGAGATCGCGAACCTCCTCGAAAAGGACATCCATATCGTCAACCGCCGCAAGAGCGGCCTCATCATCACGCACACCGGCTACATCCTCGACTACCTCGAGGCCGACCAGGGACACGTGCTGATCGACGGCAGGATCCGGTGCCACGGAAATCCCCGTGAGATCCTGCGCGTGGTCAAGGAAAAAGGATACGGAGAGTGTCTGCGTTGCAAACAGATGTAGGGGACATCGAACGGCTCCCGGAGAAAGACCGGGAACGCCTCGCCCTGACCGGTCTCGAGGTCGGGATGCAGAACCGGTGCGGGAGTTTCTTCCAGATCGACCAGGACGTGATCCAGACCACCTGCGGGGCCGAAGGGATCGAGATGATCCCCATCAAGGCCGCTCTCGAGAAGTACGACTGGGTCAAGGACTACTACTGGAACGCCGTTCCGAAGGATAAGGACAAATACACAGAGTACCTCGCGAAGCAGGAGAACCCGCAGGGCCTCGTCGTCATCGCCCACGAAGGCGTGAAGGTCGAGATGCCGCTCCAGGCCTGCCTCTTCCTGCGCGACGAGCCGGTGCAGCATGTCCACAACCTCTTCATCGCGCAAGAAGGCTCGGAGATCAACATCATCTCCGGCTGTGCGAGTTCCTGGCAGAAGGAGCACGGGGCGCATATCGGGGTGACCGAGATCTACGTCGGCAAAGGCGCCAAGGTCACGTCCACGATGATCCACAACTGGAACCCGGGGATCAGCGTCTTCCCACGGAGCGCCACCGTCGTCGAGGAGGACGGAACCTTCCTCTCGAACTACGTCTGCATGCAGCCGGTCAGGAGGATCGACATGTACCCGACGGCCCGCCTGGTCGGGAAGAACGCCGTCGCCCGGTTCTCGAGCATCGTCGTCGCGACACCCGGTTCGACCCTCGACCTCGGCTCCCGCGCCATCCTCGGCGCCGAGAACACGAGCGCCGAACTGATCACCCGGGCAATCACCACCGGCGGCACCATCATCTCCCGCGGCCACATCCTCGGCGAGAAGGACAACACCCGCGGCCATATCGAGTGCAAGGGCCTGATCTTAAAGGACGGCATCGTCCACGCCATCCCCGAGATCGAAGGAACCCTGACCGGCACCGAACTCTCCCACGAGGCCGCCGTAGGAAAGATTGCCCGCCACGAGATCGAGTATCTCATGGCCCGGGGACTCTCCGAGGAGGAGGCCACCGCAACCATTATACGCGGGTTTTTGGATGTGAAGATCAGCGGTCTGCCTGCGGTCCTGCAGGAGCAGATCGACGCCGCGATCGACAAAGCTGAATCAGGCTTCTGATTCGGGAGACGGGAGGATGGGGATCGATCCCTATAGACGGGAACGCGAGGAGATGGTGGAGTTCCAGATCCGGGCTCGGGGAATCGGTGACGAGCGGGTGCTCGCCGCGATGCAGAAGATCCCCCGCCACCTCTTCGTGCCCAGAAACCTCGAACGTGCGGCCTACGAAGATCGGCCGCTCCCCATCGGCGAGGGGCAGACCATCTCACAGCCCTACATCGTCGCTGTCATGACCGAACAACTGGAGATCCGCTCCCACGACCGTGTCCTCGAGATCGGAACCGGCAGCGGCTACCAGGCGGCGCTCCTTGCCGAACTCGCCGGGAAGGTCGTCTCCGTCGAACGCCTCGCCCACCTTGCCGACCGGGCGCGGGAGAACTTTGCGCGGGCAGGGGTCACCGGTGTTGAGGTGGTCGTCGGCGACGGCACGCAGGGCTATTCTCCCGGGGCGCCCTACGACGCCATCGTCGTCACGGCGGCATCGCCCGAGATCCCCCAACCCCTCATCGACCAGCTTGCCAAGGGAGGACGGCTGGTCGCTCCCGTCGGGCCGCGGGAATGCCAGGATCTCGTCAAACTCGTCAAACGCGAAGGGAGGGTGGAGACGATCCCGCTCGGCGGCGTCTGCTTCGTGCCGCTGATCGGGCAGTTCGGATGGCAGGGAGAGGTGTCCCCGTGACGGTCTACGACATCACCCGGGATCTCTCCGGGGACGCCGTCCTCTACCCGGGCGACGTCCGGCCCCGGTTCCACGAGATCGACAACGGGCAGTACCGTGTGACCGAGATGACCCTTGGAAGCCATACGGGAACGCACATCGACGCCCCGTCGCACTACATCGAGGGAGGCATGACGATCGACGAGATCCCACCCGCGGTGCTGATGGGGCCCGCACGGGTGCTCGACTGCAGCGACGTAAGGGAGATCATCGAACCCGCCCATCTCGCCGGCCGCCTCGACGGCGCGAGGACGATCCTCGTAAAGACCTGGTTCTCGGGACGGCGGGAGTTCGATCCCGGATACCCGTCACTCTCCCCCGCTTCGGCGGAGATGATCGTCGAAGCCGGGGTCACCTGCCTTGGAACCGACGCGCCGTCGATCGAGTCGTTCAACTGCGACGGTTCCGTCCACCGCCTGCTGCTCGGGAGCGGGATGGTCGTCCTCGAACTCCTCGATCTCTCCGCCGTGCCGGAAGGAGACTATCTCATGACGGCACTTCCGCTGCGGCTCAAAGGTGGCGACGGGTCGCCCGTGCGGGCGATCCTGTCGGATATGGAGGAAGAACCATGAGTTTCTGGCACGATGCAATCGAGAGAATGGAGACAGTCCTCGCGGACAGCGGGTGCGAGGACGGTGTCGTGACGCTCGGCGTGAACCACGACGCGGACGTCTGCCAGTATCCAAAAGGCGTCTGCATGGAGGGGCACTTCGGCGGGCGGATCGGACAGTTCATCACGAGCGAGCCGGTCCGGGCGAACACCCGGATCTCGTTTATGTTCGGTGCGCCGCTCACGAATCAGAAACAAAGGGGTGCGGCGGGCGCGATCGTCAACACCGTTTCGGCGTTCCTCTGCCTGGCACGGAGGCTCCAGCCCTGCACCCCGGACTGCTACGCCCCCTGCCTTGCGGAGCTCTCCCGCGAGGTCGCCGGAAAGAAGGTCTATCTCGTCGGCCCGATGCCGGTACTCGAGCGGGCACTCGATACGCAGATCGTTGATACGCCGGAGGCGGCCGATATCCTCCTGGTCGGCGGGGACGGTATGACGAGCGATGCGGGGGTCGCCTGCATCGACGAGTACCGCGAGAAGAAACAGATGATATTCCTCGGACCCTCGGCCGCCGGGGTCGGCGGCCTTATCAATCTCGAGCACTGGTGTCCCTACGGACGATGAATACCTTTTTTTAGGAAAGAAAGGATTATACAGGAGTATGCTTTTCGGCTCTTCCGGGATCCGGCAGGAGTTCAGTCCCGGCCTCGTCGACCTCGCGCTTCGCATCGGAGCGGCAATCGCAGCCGGGGCTTCAGGGATCGTCGTCGGCCGGGACACCCGCACGACCAGCGAACTGCTTGAGCACTGCGTCGTCTCCGGGATGCTTTCGGCCGGTGCAGGTGTTTATTCCTGCGGGATCGCGCCCACGCCGACGGTCGCGCACGCTACGCGGAATACGGACGCGGGCTGCATGATCACCGCTTCCCATAACCCCGAATCCTACAACGGGGTCAAACTCCTCAACCCGGACGGGTCGTCGTTCACCCTCCGGCAGCAGGCGGGGATCGAAGATGCGCTCCGCGCCACTCACTGGAAGAACTGGGACGACCAGGGGCACGTACGCCCCATAGACGCGGTGGACGCGCACCGGGAGGCGATCCTCGAGAAGGTCAGCCTCTCCGGCCCCGTCACGGCCGTGCTCGACTGCGGCAACGGTGCCGGAAGCGTCATCACCCCCGACCTCCTCGCCGCGGCCGGGGCAACCGTTATCGGCCTGAACTGCAACGTCATGGGAAGGTTCGCCCGCCCATCGGAACCGCTCGAGGCAAACCTTCCCTACATCGGCGAGATCGTCCGGCGGCGGGACGCCGCGTGCGCGGTGATCCACGACGGCGACGCCGACCGGATGATGGCGTTCGACGAGCGCGGCCGCTACATCGACGGAGACCATCTCCTCATGCTCTTTGCGAAGTACCTCGACCGCAAGCGCGTCGTCACCACCGTCGACGCCTCGATGGCGATCGAAGAGATCGCGGAGGTCCGCCGCACGCCGGTCGGCGACAGTTTCGTCTCCGAAGAACTCCTCTCCTGGGGGGATTTCGGCGGCGAGGCGTCGGGGAGCTGGATATTTCCCCGGCACTCCTACTGCCCGGACGGGATCTACGCTGCGGCCCTCCTCTGCGAGATAGCCTCGGAGTGGTCGATTGCAGAAGAACTCGACCGGATGCCCCGCTATACCCTTCTCCGGGAGTCGTATCGCATCGCCTCCCCGCGGGAGGTCATGAGAGCGATGGGGGCCGAAGAACCGACGCACGGAGTCCGGTGCGAGGATGAAGACGGCTGGTACCTGATCCGGGCAAGCGGCACCGAGCCGAAAGTCCGGATCACGGCCGAGGGAAGAACACCCGCAAAGGCGAAAGAGATGCTTGAAGCGGGACATGCCGCCCTTGAGAAGGCAAAACATACTCTGGAGTAATATATGCAGTGTGTCGTACTGGCAGCAGGCGAAGGGAAACGGATGCGTCCCCTGACCGCCCGGCGCCCGAAGGTGATGCTTCCGATCGCGAACCGCCCGATGATGGAGCACCTGATCGTCGCGGCCCGCGATGCCGGAATCACCGACTTCACCTTCGTCGTCGGATACTTTGAACGTGAGATCCGGAACCACTTCGGGGACGGCAGCAGCCTTGGCGTGAATATCGCCTATGTGACCCAGCGTCACCAGCTCGGCACCGCCGATGCCCTGCGGGCGACGGCAGGGATGATCGACGATCGGTTCCTCCTCTTGAACGGGGATATGATCCTCAAATCAGACGATATCAAGAAACTCTGCCGGATGGATGCTCCGTGCGTGGGGATTCACGAGACCGACCACCCGCAGGACTACGGCGTGGTGACCGTCGAAGGGAACCGCATCACCGGTCTCGAGGAGAAGTCCGAGGAGCCGAAGAGCAACCTGATCAACGCGGGCGCCTACCTCTTCGACCCCGGCGTCTTCGACCTCCTTGCGGGCATCAAGGTATCAGGCCGGGGCGAGTTCGAGCTGACCGACGCGCTCGAGACCTATATCAATGAAGGAAAACTCAGGGCATATTCGCTCGCCTACTGGCTCGACGTGGGGCAGCCGTGGGATCTCCTCGACGCAAACGAGGGGCTTCTCTCCTCGATCTGCCACGAACGGCACGGAACCGTCGAGGACGGATGCACCGTCCCGGAGACGGTCAGCATCGGAAAAGGGACGGTTGTCCGGGCCGGGACTTATATCGAGGGAGCCTGCGTCATCGGTGAGAACTGCGTCATCGGCCCCCACGCCTATATCAGGGGCTCCACCGCAATCGGCGACAACTGCCACATCGGGCACGCGACCGAGCTCAAGAACTCCATCGTCATGTCGGGAACAAAGATCCCGCACTTCAACTACATCGGCGACAGCATCGTCGGGAGTAACTGCAACTTTGGCGCAGGAACCAAGGTCGCGAACCTCCGGCACGACAGCGGATCGGTGAAGGTCTGCGGGAAGACCACCGGGCGGAGGAAGTTCGGCGCCATCATCGGCGACGACGTCCTCTTCGGGATCAACTGCTCGGTCAACGTCGGGAGCCTCGTCGGCAGCGGTACCCGGGTGGCTCCTCATTCCCTCGTCGAAGGATGCGTCGAGGACAACTCAATCATCAGGTGATATGATGCAGGCAGTCATTCTAGCAGCGGGAGAAGGGAGCCGTCTGCGGCCGTTGACGAGGAGCAAGCCCAAGGCCATGCTCCCGGTCGCAAACCGGCCGATCATCGAGTATGTCATCGACGCCCTCCTGGAGAACGGAATTCGCGATATCGTGGTGGTGGTCGGGTATCGCAAGGAAGAGGTCATCCGGCACCTCAACAGGCTCGACGCCCCGATCCAGGTCGTCGTGCAGGAGCGGCAGCTCGGAACCGCGGATGCTCTCCGGGCGGCCGAGTCGGAGATCACGGACGATTTTCTGGTTCTTCCCGGCGACAACTACATCAACGCCGAATCGATAGCCCGGATCAAGGAGGAGCGGAACGCCATGCTCGTCGCCGAGCACCCGAACCCCTCGAACTTCGGGGTCGTCGTGATCAGGAACGGCATCGTCCGCGAGATCGTCGAGAAACCCGAAGACGCCCCGACGTTCACGGTATCGACCGGCGTCTACTCTTTCACCCCCGACGTCTTCTCCTACATCCAGACGAACGAGATCCCCGACGCGATCGCCGCCATGATCGCATCGGGCCGGCGTATACGGGCGATCCCGGCAGACGACTGGCAGGACGCCGTCTACCCCTGGGATCTCCTGAAACTGAACAGCCGGATGCTTCGGGAGATCAAACCCGGGATCTCGGGGGAGATCGACGCATCCGTCATCCGCCGGGGCACCGTGCGTATCGGCGCCGGGACGACCGTGGGCCCGAACACCGTCATCTACGGCCCCGTCGCCATCGGGAGCAACTGCAACATCGGCCCGAACTGCGTCATCATGCCCGATACGAGCATCGGCGACCGGGTAGTGCTCGAACCATTCACCTACGTTGGCGACTCGCTCATCATGAACGACGTCACGATCGGGTCGCATTCGAGGATCGTCTCGGCGGTCTTCGGCCAGGGGTGCATCCTTGCCGACCACACCACCACCTACCCGTCCGCGAGCCTCCTCGAGGTCGGCGACCGGATCCAGAAGGAGGAGTTCGGCGCAGTTCTCGGCGAGGGAGTCCGCGCGGCACCATTCACAACGTTTAAGAACTGTATCGCAGGTAACGGTGTCACCATCGGGGAGAGGAAGACAGTGATCGGCATCATCGAGGACGGCACGCGGGTGATGTAGATGTGCGGGATCGTTGGTTATATCGGGAGACGGGATGCAACCCCGGTTCTGATCCAGGGGCTGAAGCGGCTTGAGTACCGGGGTTACGACTCCTTCGGGATCGCGACGGTCGGGAGCGCAATCGAGATCTACAAGAAGACCGGCCGCATCTCGGACGGCGAGGCCGGGGCGGCCGATCTCCGCGGATCCACCGGAATCGGGCATACCCGTTGGGCCACTCACGGTGAACCGAACGACCTCAACGCCCACCCGCACACCGACTGCTCGGGAAGGATCGCCGTGGTGCACAACGGGGTCATCGAGAACTACGGCGAACTGAAGCGGCAGCTCGAAGGACGCGGCCACACCTTCCGGTCGGAGACCGACACCGAGGTGATCGCCCACCTCATCGAGGAGCACTACGATGGCGATCTCCTCGCGGCGGTCAACGCGACCCTCCCCCTGCTCCGGGGCTCGTATGCCGTCCTCGCGATCGCGGAAGATACACAGAGAATCGTCGCCGCCCGCGATGCGAGCCCGCTCGTCCTCGGCATCGGGGATGCCGAGGTCTTCGCCGCCTCGGATATGACGCCGCTCCTCGAGTACACCGAACGCGTGATCTTCCTCGAAGACGGGGACGTCGCCGATCTCACGCCCGGCCGCTACACGGTCTACCACAACGGCCAAACAGTGGAGCGCCCGATCGAACTGATCAACTGGTGCGTCGAGGATACCCGGAAGGGCGGGTTCGCCCATTACATGCTAAAAGAGATCTACGAGCAGCCCCAGTCATTCTACGAGACCATCAGGGCGGGCATCGACGAGCGCGTGCAGCGGATGGTCACGGAGGCCGACGAGATCACCCTGGTCGCGTGCGGGACGTCCTACCACACCGCCCTGGTCTTCAAGTACCTGGCCGAACCGCTCTGCGGCATACCGGTACGCGTCGAGATGGGATCGGAGTTCAAGTACTTCACCCCGCCCCTCCACGGCCTCGCGATCGCGGTCTCGCAGTCAGGGGAGACGGCGGACACGATCGCCGCCCTGAAGATGGCGAAAGCCCGCAACTGCCCGACGCTCGCCATCACCAACATGCAGGGGAGCACGGTCACCCGGGTTGCGGACGAGACGCTCCTGATGCGGGCCGGCCCCGAGATCGGCGTCGCCGCGACCAAGTCCTACACGGCGCAGCTTGCGGCGCTGATGCAGATAGTCAACCTGCGCTGCGAGGGGGCGTTCGACGATGCCCTCTCGCACGCGCACCTGGCCATCGGCGACGCCCTCCTCCAGGACATCCACGAGGCAGTCGCCCTCTGCTCGAAGGCCGAACACGTCTTCTTCGTGGGGAGAGGGCCGTTCTATCCGGTCTCGATGGAAGGCGCCCTGAAGATGAAGGAGATCAGTTACGTCCACGCCGAGGGGTATGCAGCGGGAGAACTGAAGCACGGGCCGTTTGCCCTGCTCACCCCCGAGACGCCGGTCGTCGCCATCTGCACCCCCGGTTCGACCTACGGCGTGATGGCCTCGAACATCAAGGAGATGAAGGCGAGGAAAGCCCCGGTCATCGCGCTCGGGGTTGCCGGCGATACGGAACTTGCCGAGATCGTGGACATCTTCATCCCCATTCCGAACACACATCTTCTGGTACAGGTGCTGACCGCGTCGGTCATCCTGCAGCTGCTTGCTTACCACACCGCATGTGCCCTGCAGCGGGACGTCGACAAGCCGCGAAACCTGGCAAAGAGCGTGACCGTTGAATGATTGAGTATGGACGTAACGCCCTCGGCGAGGGGGCGACGATATTCGAGCCGGTGACCGTCGGGTTTCCCTCCCGCGACCGGATGGGAGAGAGCGACTACCCCGGCACCACCATCGGGAGGGGGGCCGTCCTCCGGTCGGGCACGATCATCTACTGCGACGTCGTGATCGGCGATGCCTTTCAGACCGGCCATAACGTGCTGATCCGCGAAAAGACGACCATCGGCGACCGCGTGGCGATCGGGACGGCGGCGGTGATCGAGGGCGACTGCACGATCGGCGACGATGTCCGGCTCCAGAGCCTGGTCTACGTCCCCACCGGCGCCCGGATCGGGGAACGGGTCTTCGTGGGCCCGAACGCCGTGCTGACGAACGACCGCTACCCGCCCGGCCCGCACGAATCCCTCCGGGGGCCGGTGATCGGGAACGATGCCGTCATCGGTGCGAACGCGACGATCCTCCCCGGCGTCACCGTTGGAGAGGGAGCGTTCGTCGCCGCGGGAGCGGTGGTGACGAAGGATGTCCCGCCCGGGATGCTCGCGGTGGGGACTCCCGCACGGTTCCGGCCGCTCCCCCCTGAAGCGAGGCGGTGCCGGTGAAGGTTCCCATTGCCCGGCCGCTCGTCGGCGAGGAGGAGATCACGGCTGTCGCCGCTGTGATGCGGTCGGGGATGCTCGCCCAGGGCTCGGTCGTCACGGAGTTCGAGTCGCGGTTCGCCGAATACTGCGGTGCCGCCCACGCCGTCGGCGTCAACTCGGGCACCGCGGCGCTCCATGCGGCTCTCCTCGCCGCGGGCGTCGGGCCGGGGGACTCGGTGGTCGTCCCGGCGTTCACGTTCTTTGCGACGGCGTCCGCGGTCTCGATGTGCGGGGCGACGCCGCTCTTTGCGGACGTCGATCCTGCGACGTTCAACATCGACCCCGACTCGGTCGCGGCCCTCGTCCGCCCCGAGACCCGGGCGGTCGTCGGCGTCCACCTCTTCGGGCAGCCGTTCGACGTCGGTGCGGTTCGCGAGGTCTGTGATGACCGTAGCCTCATCCTCGTCGAGGACGCGGCCCAGGCGCACGGCGCGGAGTATCACGGGAAGCGGGCGGGGAGCCTCGCCGATATCGGCTGCTTCTCGTTTTATCCGACGAAGAACATGACCACCGGCGAGGGCGGCATGGTCACGACCGACGACGATGCCCTTGCGGAACGCGTCCGGCTCCTCATCAACCACGGCCAGAGCCAGAAGTACCTTCACTCGGCGATCGGCTACAACTACCGGATGACGAACATCGACGCCGCGATCGGCCTCGTGCAGCTCGGCCGGCTCGAGGGCTTCAACGAGCGCCGGATCGCGAACGCCCGGTACCTCGACCGCCACCTCGCGGGCACGGGGCTCGCGACGCCCTGCGTCGCACCGGGCGTCCGGCACGTCTACCACCAGTACGTCGTGAAGGTTCCCGGCGATTATCCACTCTCAAGGGACGCGTTCATGAACGCTCTCGCAGAGCGGGGGATCGGGACCGCCGTCCACTACCCCATCCCCGTCAACCGGCAGCCGGTCTACGAGAGCGAGCCCGCTTCCTGCCCGGTATCGGACAGCCTCGCGGCATCGGTCGTGAGCCTGCCCGTTCATCCGGCGGTGACGGACGAAGAACTGGCGTATATCTGCGATATGGTGCGAGAACTCCAGACCCCATAAGCCACTAACCTACGATAACGATGAAGATCCTCCTCGTCTCCACTCAGGACTACATTCACCACCCGATCCCCTCGAGGCACCACAACATCTTCGAGGAGCTCGCGAAACGGCACGAGGTTCATGTCCCGCACTTCCATGTCAGCCGGGGCAAGGAGCGCGAGACCCTTCTTCACGTCCATGAGGCGACACGGTTTCCCGTCGAGAGCCCGTTCCTCCACTACACCCTGAACGCACCCTGCCACTACCGGGTCATCAGCGAGATCATCCGCGACCACGAGATCGACGTCGTCGTCGGGGCTCACGTCCTTGCGGGGACGGCGATGGTCCGGGCGGCGAAGAAGTCCGGCGTCCCGGTGGTCTTCGACCTCAAAGACTGGTTCCCCGACTCCGCCGCTGCCTACTACAAAAATCCCGCGATTAAGTGGGTGCTCCGGGAAGGCGTCCTCAATATCACCCGCTACAACCTGGACCACAGCGACGTCGTCACGACGGTCTCCCCGGGGCTCGTCGAGAAACTCAGGGGCTACGGCTACGAGGCCGAGTTGATCACGAACGGCGTCGACACCGACCTCTTCCGCCCAACCGACGATGGGACGATGCGCTCGGCACTCGGGATCGCTCCCGATGCCTTCGTGCTCGGGTTTGCAGGGGCGGTCGAGCGGTGGTATGCCCTCGACGAGGTGATCCGGGCATTCCCGGAGATCCTCGAGAAGCACCCGAACGCGGAACTCCTGATCGTCGGCGGTTCGCTCTTCACCGGCTACCTGGACGAACTGCAGGCACTCGCTGCCCGACTCGGGGTCGCCGGCAGGGTGCACTTCACCGGTGCCGTCGACTACCGCGACCTCCCCGGCTACATCGCGCCGATGAACCTCTGCCTCATCCCGCTCTCTCCACCCCAGTGGATCGATATCGCGCTCCCGAACAAGTACTTCGAGTACTCGGCATGCGGAAAACCGATCCTCTCGACCCCCATCCCCGATATGCTCCGGATGGGCGGCGACCATATCGCCGTCTACCGGAATAAAGTTGAGTTCCTCGAGCGTGTCGACGAACAGGCTCTCTCCCCGGGGCGGTGCCCGGCCGGGGTGGAGGAGCACAGCTGGAAGAAGAAGGCCGAGGCATTCGAGAAGATCTTCGAGCGGGTGACGGGAACACGCTGAAATTCACTCTTTTTCCGGCGTCGCGGATACGCCAAGGTTATTAATGGTTCGAAGGGAAACAGATTCGTAACAAGGAGTGTCCGATGGCTCAGATGGATCTCAAGAAGTACCAACCATACATCATCATTGGTATCATCATTCTATTCGCCCTGCTCACGCTCTGGACGCGGGGCATCCCTTCGGAAGGCCTGGTGACCGCCGAAGGCGTCAATCTCCTCGGCAACGACCCCTGGTACAGCCTCCGCCAGGTGGAGCAGAGCGTCGCGAACTTCCCCGGCTACGCCTGGTTCGACGCCATGACACTCTACCCGTCCGGCGACGTCGTCTACTGGGGACCGCTCTTCGTTCAGATCGCAGCAGCGCTCTGCGTCCTCACCGGCGCGGCGACGCGCCCCGAGATCATGCTGGTCGCGTCCTGGGTTCCGCCGCTGATGGCCGTCGCGATGGTCCCGGTCATCTACCTGCTCGCGAGAAAGATTGCCGACTGGAAGACCGGCCTCATCGCAGCGGGCCTGATTGCGGTCATCGGCAGCAACTACGCCTACCGATCCCTCTTCGGGTTCGTCGACCACCATATCGCGGAGACACTCTTCTCGACGATCTTCGTCCTCGCCTACGTCACGGCGCTGCTCGCGGCACGCGACCGGCCGCTCTCCCCGAAGAATGTTGAGACCCTGAAGATCCCGGTTATCACAGCGGCTCTCGCCGGTGTCGCGTACCTCCTCGGGTTCTTCAACATGCCGACGATGGTTCTCTTCGCACTCATCGTTGTAGCCTTCACTCTGGTCCAGTTCATCCTCGACTTCTTCCAGGAGAGATCGAGCGAGTATCTGGTTCTCGTAAACGCCGTTGTCTTCGGTGTCGTCATCATCGGGGCGGCGGCATTCGGCTTCCCGCACTCTGGACTCGGCCTCTCCCTGTACAGCGTCGGGCACGTCATTGCTTACGCCGGCCTCATCGCAGGCACGCTCGCGCTCTACGGGCTCTCGGTCTTCCTGAAAGACCGCCCGAAGTACTACTATCCGGCCGCGCTCGCGGCCGTCGCGGCGCTCGCCGTCGCGGTGCTCTACATCGCTCTGCCGGAGATTTACGGCCTCCTGATCTCGAGCCTTGTTGCCTTCTTCGGGGAGGCTGCGATCACCACGACCGTCCAGGAAGCCCGGGCCTGGTCGTTTGCCGCCGCCTGGGCAACGTTCCACTGGGGCCTCGTCCTCTCGGCCGGCGGGGCTGCCACCCTCGTCTGGCTGAATCGCCAGAGGGTGAACCCGGCCCACGTCTTCGTCCTGATCTGGTCGGCGATCATCCTGGCATCGACGGCCGCGCACGTCCGGTACGAGTACTACCTCGCCGCAAACATCGCCCTGCTCGCGGCGGTCTTTGCAGGCGCAGTCATAAACGCGACCTGGAAAGATATTGCACGTCTCCTCGGGAGAGAGAGCGGCAGCAAGGCCACCCCCGCACCTGAAGCCGCCGAAAAGCAGGAGATGCCAAAGAAAGGCAAGAAGGGCGGCAAGGCTCCCGATACCCGGAAGGCAAAGGCCACCAGGCGTGACCAGCCGGATTATCTCAAAGTCGGAGCGCTCGCCGTGGTCGTTGTCGTTACGCTCATCTTTGCCGGGACATCTCTCATGGGGAACATCGCTCTCGCCACCGGCGCGAAATATTCCGGCATGGACTCACAATGGATGGAGGCCCTTGAGTGGATGGGCGAGAACACGCCCGACCCCGGCGTCGACTATTACGCGATCCATGACCGGAACACCTTCACCTACCCCGAAGAGTCCTACGGCGTCATGTCCTGGTGGGACTACGGCCACTGGATCACCTTCGTTGCGAAGCGGATCCCGAACAACAACCCCTTCCAGCACGGGGTCTCGGGACCGAACGGCTCCGCGACCTACCTCGTCTCGACCGATGAAGAGGCCGCAAACCGGATCCTCGACAACATCGGCACCCGCTACGTCATCACCGACATCCAGCTCGACACCTCGAAGTTCCACGCCCCGGCGACCTGGGCCGATCCCGCCGTGGGTCAGGAACCCTTCCAGCCCTACTTCCTCCTCCCGGTGAGCGCGGGCTCGTCGGAGTACCAGGCGGTGCCGTTCAACACCCAGGAGTACTACCTGACGATGGTCTCCCGGCTCCATAACTTCGACGGCTCCATGACCGATCCGACAGAGGCATCGGTGATCTACGCCGAGTACCTGGAGCCGGCCGCGGCAAACGCCTCGCTTCCCGTCATCACCCGCACCCAGCAGATGAACGCCACGGAAGGTGCGGCCGCGGTGGAGGCCTACAACAGGAACGCGCCGGCAGGCTCGCACGCGACGCTCCTGAACATGTACTACCAGTTCCGGGGGGACTCGGTTCTCCAGCCGCTCGAGCGGGTGCCGGCGCTCCAGCACTACCGGCTCGTTCACGAGACGCCCGGAAACGTCTTCGGCAACGTCGGTGAAGACGGGCCTGACCTGAAGCACGTCAAGATATTCGAGTACGTCCCCGGTGCCACCATCCAGGGCGACGGGATCATCGAAGTTCCCATCGTCACGAACGCCGGCCGTGAGTTTACCTACCGGCAGGAGAGCGTGAACGGTACGTTCGTCGTCCCGTACGCAACGTCCGGGTGGTCGGGCGAGGTGAAGGCGACCGGGCAGTACCGGATTGCGGGCACCGGACAGACGTTCGATGTCACCGAAGAGGATATCCAGCAGGGACGCACCATCAACTGACGAGGATGCGGTCTTCAGTCATTTACGGTGACATCTTCACCAGGCACGACATGGAGGCTCACCCCGAGTCGGGTGCCCGGTTACGGGCGGCCCTCTCGGGGATCCCGAAAAACGTGAGGTGGCGTGCTCCCGTCCGCGCCACCGAGAGCGATCTCGAACGGGTTCACGACCCGCGATACATCAGGTGGGTGCGGAAGATGGCGACGGGAACCTGTTTTCTGGACGTGAACACCTACGTCACCTGTCACTCCTTCGATGCTGCATCCTATGCCGCCGGATCGACCTTTGCCGCAGTAGAACGCACACTCGACGGCGAGCACCTCTTCGCCCTGGTTCGTCCCCCGGGCCACCATGCCGAACCCGATCGCGCGATGGGGTTCTGCATCTTCAACAACGCCGCCATCGCAGCGGCGAAAGCACTCTTATCGGTCGACCGGGTGGCGATCCTCGACTGGGACCTGCACCACGGCAACGGCACCCAGACGGCTTTCTACGGGAGCGACCGGGTGCTCTACTGCTCGGTGCACGAGGAGAACAGTTTCCCGAAGACCGGGTGGGTGGACGAGATCGGCACCGGCGCGGGCCGGGGCTACACCCTCAATGCCCCGCTCGCGGCAGGCTCGACCATCGCCGATTACGCGCATGTCTTCGACGAGGTCTTCGTCCCGGCGATCGCCCGGTTCCGCCCCGACGTCCTGATCGTCTCGGCCGGGCAGGATGGCCTCGCCGACGACGAGCACGGGAGGATGAACCTCGAACCCGACGATTACGGCGTGCTTGCCGGGATGCTCGCCGACGGCACGGATCTCCCCCTCGCGTTGACGCTCGAAGGTGGCTACGGGCCGTCGATCGGGGAGGCGATTCATGCAATCTTCGAGGCCCTCGCGGGGAAGCGGTTCGAGACGGCGGAGAGACCGCTGAACCGGGGGACGGAAAGGGTCACGGACCTCCTGAAGAAAGTCAGGTTTTGTTAAGAAGAGAACTGCCCCGGGGCCGATACTCCGGCAGCCAGAGGGGAGCACCGGCGCGGAAGAGCGTGGGTGATCTTTCCCAAAAGAGGAAGTCGTTCTTCGCACCAATCGGTGCTCAAACTCGCTACGCTCGATCTCCAGTTCTAACGAACCATCACACTTCACGGCTTCACGTGAAGTAACGATGCGTGGATGATGAAACGGCTGCAATCTTGAAAAGCCCAATATAGTGGACCGTGGAGATATCGCCATCGGGGGAAGGGGCTGACGGGGAGGACGACGTTCCGGAGAACGACTGTCCGCAGGACAGGAGTTCGAGAAGCCGTCAGGCTTCGAGGAACGGAGTTCGACCACCGTCAGGTGGGGAGGGGGAGACCCCCTCCCCTGTCTCTTACGCGCGAAGAACCGCATACCTCATCGACCCCAACCCCACCCGGCCTCCGGCCTCCTCCCCCGCCCCAGGGCGGGGGCAGTCATGGCGATACCCGGTGGAAAGCCGTGCCTCTGAGTACCCCCCTGATTGCGGCCATCTGGGGCAAGCAGGGAGGGTTCAACAAGGCCCGATGTCCAAGTGTTAAGCGCTGGCAAACTCCCTTCGCGCCTTCGCGTGAGACTGCATCACTCCAGTACGCCGTTGACTCACGCGAAGAGCGCGAAGAACTCAAACACCTGAAGCGCGTTACCCCTGCGCCGGCCGCTTCCGGTCGGGGTCCATATAGGAGACCTCGAACCCGGGGAGGACGACCCGGACCACCGGCACCGGCGTCCGCGAGAGGTCGCAGACGCAGACCCGGTCGGTGTGCACCGCAACCTCCTCGAGCACCTGCCGGATATCGAGGTCGAACCGTCGGGTGCTCGCATCGGGGACGTCGGCGATATCGACGGCATCCGCGTCGGCAAACCACATCCGGTTGATCCGCTTCAGCCGTTCGTATCCGGCTTTCCGGATGATCATCTCCCGCTGGGGGTCGCTGCGCCCACCCTGGAGGTAACTCCCCCGACTCTGGGCGACCTCGGTCAGGGCGCGGAGCGCGGCAATCTCCGGGGAGAGATGCGTCCCCGACCCGATGACGAGCATTGCCGGATCCTTCGTGACGGTGTCGTCCGCGGCTGCCGCGACCGTGGGGACACCGGTCTTCCCGTCGAGCAGCCAGAGGTGGATATCGATCCCGTTCTCCTCGAACCGGTCGATGACCTCGCGGGCGGCGCACTCATTCTCGATGACGAGGCGGCTGCCGAGGTCGCGTTTTGCATCGGCGATACTGAGCGCGTCCCGCTCGATCACCTCGAAGAGCGCGTGCAGGATCGCCTCTTCGATGACGTTCCCTGATGCCAGCCCGTTCGTGTCGCTCCGAAAGAGAGGGAACGCCATCCCGAGCGAGTCGTAGGGATGGAAGACGGCGTTGCTCGGGACGTAGATCTCCTCGTCGTTTAAGATATCCCATCCCGGTGTCCAGTGGACCTTCTCTCCCTGCTCGAGTTTCCGGGGGAGAAGGAGATCTTCGGGATGCACCGCCCTTCCCGGGCCGATCTCTTCATACGTCGCGCACTCCATCCGGTCGCCCCGGTACTCGGCACAGTAGCGCTCGAGCGCCTCCATCATCGCCGAGACCCGGGCGTGAACCGGCTCCTTACCCTTTCCCGCATGGACGCGAGTCGCTCCCCGGGCCGCTCCCGGCCGAACCGCCGCAAAAACCGGGATCCCGATGCGGTCGAGAGGGGTGACGTCGATGATCTCGGTGACGCCGATCTCCGTCATCAGCGGCTCCACGGCGGCACGGGTCTCCTCAGGAGACCGGGAACGGTGGGTTCCATCGAAGTACAATTTCTCTACCGGGCGAATCGTGATTGCCATTGAAGATACCTTGGAGGTGATACCTTAATAGTATGGCAGATATACTACCTCGTATGAGCACGGATGACGTAGCAGTGGGCGCAGTCGTCCGCTACCCCCGCACCGGCACGACCGGAAAGGTCATGCGGATCGAGGAGATCGACGGCCGGAGGTATGCCGAGATCGACAGCACCGGACTCTATTACCGGGTGGACGAACTCATCAGTGCCGACAAAACGACAGGGAAAGTAGAGAGAGAAGAACGCTCTCTTGAGGAGTACCTCAAGGAGCACAGGGAACTCCAGGAGCAGCTCGAGGAGGTCTGGGAAGCAGGAACCGACAGGAGCTGTGAGGGCGGCGGCTAACCCTCGACCGGTATGGTGGTGAGTTTCACCGCCTCGACACCTTTCTGCGCCATCAGTCGCTCGGTAATGTCCTTCAGTACAGCCCCGTCCCCCCGGATCAGGATCACTTCGAGGCACTTGTTGTGGGTCACGTGCGAGTGCAGAGATGCCTGAATGCTGCTGGCATACTGGTGCTGGATCTCGGTGAGCGTCTGGAGCAGGCCACGTTGGTCATGGTCGTAGACCATGGTGATGACGCCCTGGCGCTCGCCTTTTACGTCGGATATCCACTGGTAGTGAGTGATGTAACTTCGTATTGAGTCCCGTATCCCTTCGGAACGGGAGGAATACCCCCGGAGGCTCAGGATCTCGTCGAACTTATCGAGGAGGTTCTTGGGCAGCGAGATCCCGATACGTGAAAGTTCAGCATCGCCTGGCATTGCGATCAGTTTTCATATCTCACCTCATAGAGTATAAATATTCGCTAACAACCAGGGCATTATTCATACTTCGTATGTCGATCAGGGGGCGAGAGCCGGGAGATCACCCGCGCGTACCATGAACGAGTGGCACCGGGCGGCAGAATAATCCCTACCGATTATGTATAAGTAGTGTCACTATATATTGGATAAGGAGGTTCGAAAACTTTTGCGAGATGCATTCATTCCCGGTGTCAATATTGGGCTCGTAGGTCATGTCGATCACGGCAAGACCACTCTGGTCAGCGCGCTTACCGGAACCTGGACGGACAGGCACAGCGAGGAGATCAAGCGCGGCATCTCCATCCGGCTCGGCTACGCGGACACGACTTTTTACAGGTGCGAGAACTGCGAGGGGGCTGACGCCTACACATCCCACCCGGAATGCCCGAACTGCAGTGAAAAAGCAGTTCCGTTCCGGACGGTCTCGTTCGTCGACGCCCCCGGCCACGAGACGCTGATGGCGACGATGCTCTCGGGCTCCGCGCTCATGGACGGCGCAATGCTCGTCATCGCTGCAAACGAGGTCTGCCCGCAGCCCCAGACCAAGGAGCACCTGATGGCGCTCGAGTTGATCGGTATCAAGAGGATCGTCATCGTCCAGAATAAGATCGACGTGGTTACGCAGGCCGAGGCACTGGAGCATTACAAACAGATCAAACGGTTCGTCAAGGGCACCATTGCCGAAAACGCGCCCATAATCCCGGTCTCCGCGCAGAAGGGAGTCAATATCGGCGCCCTGATCCAGACGCTGGATACGGTCATCCCGGAGCCCGAACGCGATCCGGAGGTCGACCCGCTGCTGCTCGTCGCACGGTCGTTCGACGTCAACAAGCCCGGCTGCAACTGGCGGGACGTGAAGGGCGGCGTCATCGGCGGTTCGCTCATCAGGGGAGTCCTGCGTGAGGGGGACGACATCGAGATCCGTCCCGGCCGGCAGGTCCAGATCGAGAACCGGACGAAGTGGGAGCCGATCGAGACGAAGATCACCTCCATCAACGCAGGCAAGATCAGCGTGACCGAGGCAGCGCCCGGGGGCCTCCTCGGCGTCGCGACGAAACTCGATCCGGCCCTGACGAAGAGCGACGCCCTCGCCGGGCAGGTTGCCGGGCTCACGGGGAAACTCCCACCGGTCTGGGAACGACTGAAGTTCGACGTCACGCTCATGGATCGAGTGGTCGGCGCGGACAGTGAGCAGATCATCGAACCCCTGAAGCACAAGGAGCCGCTGATGCTCTCTGTCGGCACCGCCGTCACCGTCGGCGTGATCGTGAACACGAAGAAGAACCAGGTGGAGGTTCAGTTGAAGCGGGCGGTCTGCGCGGAGGTCGGCGCACGGATCGCCATCAGCAGGCAGGTCGGCGGACGATGGCGGCTGATCGGCATGGGTGTTCTGGTCGAGTGAGAGTGCTCCTTGACACGAACGCCCTCTTAATGCCGGCCCAGTTCGGGATCGACCTGTACGACGAGCTTATGGCCCTCTTCGGGGACTTCGAACCGGTAACGCTCGAAGAGGTGATGGGTGAACTCTCGGGGCTCGCCCGGGGCCGCGGCCGCGATGCGGCTGCCGCCCGGGTGGGCATTGCGATGGCCCGGCGCTCGACGGTCGTCCCGAGCGGGAGTACCGCGGAGCATGTGGACGACCGGGTGATCGAGTATGCCCGACGGGAAGGATGCACCGTGGTGACGAATGATCGCCAGCTCCGGAACGCCCTCCTCCGCGAGGGGATCGACGTTGTTTCGATGCGGAGAGGACGAACACTGGAACTGATGAGGGGATAGGTGAAACCATGTATTATAAGATGACGCTGGAGGACAAGGTGCGCGTTCCGCCGCACCGCCTCGGGGAAGACCTGGAGAGGGTCATCCTCAACGTACTGCAGGAACAGCTGGAAGGCAGCATCGCAAAGGAGATCGGTATCTTCATTGCGGTGACGAATATTCTCAACGTCGGCGAGGGGGAGTTGATCCCCGGAGACGGCGCCGTCTACTACGACGTCAGGTTCGAGGCAGCGGTGCTCCGTCTCGCGCTCCAGGAAGTGATCGAGGGCCAGGTGGTCGAGACGACGAGTTTCGGCGCCTTCGTCAGCCTCGGGCCCATCGACGCCATGCTCCACGTGAGCCAGATATCGGACGAATACATCAGCTACGACGAGAAGAACGGCAGACTGGTCTGCCAGGACTCGAAGCGAGCAATCGCCGTCGGCGACGGTGTCCGGGCCCGGATCGTTGCGCTCTCGCTGAACGAGCGCGAACCGAGGGAGAGCAAGATCGGCCTCACCATGCGTCAGTCGGGTCTTGGGACCACGACCTGGCTGGAAGAGGAACTCGAAGAGGAGAAGAAGGGGGCGGTATAGGATGGTCGTCCGTAAGAAGGTGCTCAAGGTCTGCCGCGAGTGCCACCGGGTCGTTGAAGGGGAGGCCTGCGTCATCTGCAGCACGTCGAACCTGAGCGATGACTGGGCGGGCTACGTCGTGATCATCGATCCGGAGCGCTCGGAGATCGCAAAGAAGATGAACATCACCATGGCCGGCAGGTACGCGCTGAAGGTCCGCTGATGCTCCGGCTTCCCGAAGCATACCGGGGCCTATTCAAAAAACCGTTCGGAACTCTCTACGGGTGCATCGACGAACTCCTCCCCCGGCTCGAAGGCCGGCCGGTCTACGCCGTCGGCGATGTGGTGACCCATAACCTCCTCACCGCAGGGATCGTCCCCGAGATCGCCATCATCGACGGCTACACGATGCGCACGCCCTGCACCCGTTCGCCTCTGCTTCGGGCAAGATTGCTGACGGTGAAGAATCCTGCCGGCACGATCACCACCGAACTTGAGGAGGCGATCGAAGAGGTCGTCGGGCATCCTCCAGGGGTGATCTTCGTCGACGGGGAAGAGGATCTCGCGGTCATCCCGCTCGTCATCGCCGCGCCGGACGGGGCCGCCGTCCTCTACGGCCAGCCGGGAGAGGGAGTCGTCCTCCGGCTCGTGGATGCGGCAGCGAGGCAGAAGGCCGCATCTATGCTGAGCGTTTTCATACGCGAGTGAGGGGTGCGGCGAGACCCATTCCCGCACCTCATCCCAGAGTATAAATAAACCCCCCTACAATATTTTAGGGATATCGATGGACTTCGAAATTACCCGTGATGTGAGGAACGAGTTGTTGAAGAGGAGAGAACTTGAGTTTACTCTCACCTTCGACGGACCGACACCCTCGCGGAAGAGCATTCAGGAGAAGCTCGCCGCGCTGCAGAACAAGAATGAGAACCTCCTCGTGCTGGACCTGGAGAGAACCCGGTTCGGGAAGATGGAGCTCTTCGGCCGTGCACGAATCTACGACGACGAGGAGACCAAGAAGGGGACCGAGCGGGAGTACCTGCTCAAGCGGGGCGAGCCGAAGGCGGAGAGCGAGGCGTAACCATGGCAGCCAAGAAGCAGGCCCCGGCCAAGGGCAAGAGATACGAGTGCTACGAGGTCAAGGGCGATACGGTGGTTCTGCAGAAGCGGCACTGCCCCCGGTGCGGTCCCGGCGTGCTGATGGCCGCGCACAAGGACCGGGTAGCCTGCGGCAAGTGTGGCTACACCGAGTTCCAGAAGTAGATCCTCACGCAGATACAAGATACGGACGCGGCATCGGCCGCGGCCGGCCTTTTTCTCGTAACGGAGCGATACCTGTTTTATGCCTGATATGATGCCCGACGACGGGCTGGTTCTGGGGCTCGAAGGAACCGCATGGAACCTCAGTGCCGCCCTCTTCGGGGAAGACCTGGTCGCCCTCCATTCGTCGCCGTATGTCCCCCCAAAGGGGGGGATCCACCCGAGGGAGGCCGCGCAGCATCATGCCTCGGTGATGAAGGAGGTCGTCTCCCGGGTGCTCACGGAGCCGGAGCGAATCAGGGCGATCGCCTTCTCCCAGGGGCCGGGGCTCGGGCCGTCGCTCCGGACGGTGGCGACCGCCGCACGCGCCCTCTCGATCGCACTCGATGTACCGCTCGTCGGCGTCAACCACTGCGTGGCGCACGTCGAGATCGGGAGGTGGGCGACCGGGTTTTCGGATCCGATCGTTTTGTATGCAAGCGGCGCGAACACGCAGGTGCTCGGTTACTTGAACGGCCGCTACCGGATATTCGGGGAGACGCTGGATATCGGGCTCGGAAACGGGATCGACAAGTTCGCCCGGAGCCACGACCTTCCGCACCCGGGCGGGCCCGCCATCGAGCGGCTTGCGCGGGAGGGGAACTACATCGAGCTCCCCTACACGGTGAAGGGGATGGATCTCGCCTTCTCGGGGCTTGTCAGCGCGGCCCAGGAGAGCAGCGCCCCGCTCGAGGACGTCTGCTTCGGCCTGCAGGAGACGGCGTTCGCGATGTGCGTCGAGGTGACGGAGCGCGCGCTCGCCCACGCAGGCAAGGACGAGGTGCTGCTGGTCGGCGGGGTCGGGGCGAACGGACGGCTGCAGGAGATGCTCCGGGTGATGTGCGAGGAGCGAGGCGCGGCGTTCGCTGTTCCAGAACGGACGTTCCTCGGCGACAACGGCGCGATGATCGCCTATACGGGCAAGATCATGCTGGAGCAGGGCGTCACGCTCCCTCTCGAAGAGTCGCAGATCCGCCCCGGCTACCGGGCGGACGAGGTGGAGGTTGCCTGGCGCGCAGAGGAGCCCGGCGAGGTCTTTTCCGCCGGGCCGCACGAGGGCGGCGTCGCCCGGGGTGCAGAGGCGGTCGTGGAGATCGGCGAGGAAGACGTCGTCAAGCGCCGGCCGAGCAAGCGCTACCGCTACCCGGCTCTCGATCGGCGTCTGATCGCTGAGCGGACCCGGGCGGAGGCGCGCCTGATCGCGACGGCGCGGCGGGCGGGCGTCCCCACCCCGGTGATCCGCGACATCACCGCAGACACGATCGTGATGGAGCGAATCAAGGGCGAGGTGCTGAAGTACGTCACCGCGCCGGAGACGATCCGGCTCGCGGGCGAGGCGGTCGGGAGGCTGCACGGGACGGGGATCGTCCACGGCGACCTGACGACGAGCAACATGATCGTCCGCGACGGCCAGTGCGTCTTAATCGACTTCGGGCTTGCGTCGACGTCGTCCGAGGTCGAGAGCCGCGGGGTCGACCTCCACGTCTTCTTCCAGACGCTCGAGAGCACGACGGAGAACTTTCAGGAACTGAAGGAGGGCTTCGTCGAGGGCTACACGGCCGTCTTCCCGGGGGCGGGCGAGGCTCTCGCCCGGGAACACGAGGTCGAACTGCGGGGGCGGTACCTCTGAAGGTCGCGGTGGTGACGAGCAACGCCAACAAGGCGCGGGAGGTGGCGGCCTACTTTGCAGGGGTGCTCACGGTCGAGCATGTTGCGCTGGAATGCCCGGAGTTCCGCCACGCCGACGTGGGGGAGATCGCCCGCGGGAAGGCGGAGTTTGCCTACAGGACGCTCTCCCGGCCGCTGATCGTCGACGATACCGGACTCTTCGTCGACGCGCTCGGCGGGTTCCCCGGGCCTTATGCTGCCTACGTCCACGACACCATCGGCAACGCCGGAGTCCTGAAACTCATGGAGGGCATGGAGAACCGGAACGCCCGGTTCGAGACGGCGATCGCGTTCGCGCGCGAGGACGGCATCCGGGTCTTCCGGGGAGTTCTCCCCGGGACAATCGTCGCCCCCCGAGGGGAGGAAGGGTTCGGCTACGACCCGATCTTCGAGTATGACGGTCGGACGCTCGCCGAGATCCCGCTCGTCGAGAAGAGCAGGATCTCTCACCGGGCACGGGCGCTCGAGGCGTTCCGCGCCTGGGTGGAGCGGGAGGCCGGAGGCGACAGAACTGTTAATATGAGCAAGAACGAATAGTACCCAACTGACAAGTGGTGTTTTTAACATGGCGAGATTTCCCGAAGCTGAAGCACGTCTGCTCAACGTAAAGATCTGTATGAAATGCAACGCCCGGAACGCAATCCGCGCGACCAGCTGCCGAAAGTGCGGCTCGGACGAACTCCGCGCCAAGTCCAAGGAACGGAAGGCGTAACGCCGCTCGTCCGGCCCCCGGCATACCCTTTTTCGCGTTGTTTACGGGTAAGCGCCCGGTTCTTCAGGCGCTATAATAGGTGACTTTTCTGCCCTCTTCGCTGTACTCGCCCTTGTAGGTCTCGATGTTGCGCTTGTAGCCGATCCGCTCCGTAAACCCGAGCTCGCGGAGCCGTTCGCGAACGCGCATCACATCGGCCTCGTCCGCCCAGTCCCGGGTGTAGACGTAGATGACCGACCGCTCGTCGCGCGAGTCCGGGTTCGGTTTGGCGGTGCTGACCTTCGCAGATATCCCGAGGGTTCCCTGCACCGTCTCGTCCCGGATCTTCCGCCACGCCTCGTCCACTCTGTCGGCGGCGACGAATATGAGCCATTTCCCGACCTGGTCGTCATCGAGGCCTCTCCCCGAGGGGGCGGGGGCGTCCTGGACGATCCAGTACATCCGGGTCGTCTTCGAGGGGAGGATCCCTTCGCCCTCCCGGAGGGGCGCATAGATCGCATCGATCCCGCCGAACCGGCGGAGGAGGGCTTCTGCGAGCTCCGGGTAGTCGTCCCGGAATTTCCCGAATATCTCGCGGACATCGGCCTCGAAATCAGCTTCCTGCTCGATGAGTTCGAACAGGTACGGGCCGCGGAGACGGATCTCGCGGTTGAGGTAGACCTCAAAGATCCCGTACGCGACCTCGGCCAGGGGTTCCGGATCGATCTCTTCCATACTTATTGGTAACCGCCGGGGCGGTGAAAAGAGTTTTGAAGTGTTACCGGCGCAGTCTTTCTGCAACAAGTTCCGCTGCCCGCTCCCCGGAAAGCAGCATCCCGCCGAAGATCGGGCCCATACGGCACTCCCCGGCAACGGCGTTCGCCGCCATCCCGGTGACAAAGAGGCCGGGGAAGACCTCTTTTGTGTGGGCGAGGATCCGGGACTCGGCGCGCTCGGCCCACATGAAACTCTCGCCCTTCACCGTGAGTGCACCGCCTTTTCGCTCGACCATCCGGGCGATCATGGCGTCGTGGCCGGTGGCATCCACGGTGCAGGTGCAGGCCATGGTGAGCGGGTCGACGTGCAGCCCGGCCATATCGACCGGCGTCCAGTTGACGACGAGGCCGCCGACCCTCCCGTCGCCCCGGATCATGACGTCCTCGACGGTGGTGAGGTTGAAGAACTCGACGCCGGCGTCACAGGCCGCTGCAGTGAGTTTCGCGACCGCTTCCACCGACTTCGCGACGTAGTAGCCCTCTTCGAACTCTTTGTAGGCGATACCGAACCGGTCGAGGAGTCGCCGCGCTTCTTCCTGCACGACGATCCGGGGAAACATCATCCCGCCGCCCCACATGCCGCCGCCGATGCTGAGTTTCTTCTCGATGAGTGCGCACTTGACGCCCTTCTCACCGAGGAGCGCGGCGCAGGCGAGCCCCGATGGCCCCCCGCCGATGACGGCGGCGTCCATCTCGAGGTGGTCGACGATCGCCCGGTGCTGCTCCTCGAGGATCGCCCTGCTGATGGTCACTTCATTCAACGTCATCCGGTTCAGATCTATGGCTGCGCTGAGAGATAAGGGCACTGGCGCGTGCGCAGAATGCACCGGATCGCGGTTCAAACGGAAGCAACCGGAGAGAGTGGCACAGACCTTAATAGCGATCCGGCACAACATATTCCCGTCATGAAGTGGACGCGCGACTTCGGTCTCACTATGAGGATGTTTCTCACATCGTTCCTGCTCCTCATAGTCTACCTGATCTTCCTGGGCGTCCTTGCCGCCCTGGGATTCCCCTTTGAGTTCCTCCTGCTGGTGGCCGCCGGAATGGCGTTCCTCCAGTTCTTCTTCTCCGATAAGCTGGTGCTCTGGAGCACCAGCACGCGGATCGTCGAGGAGGACGAGTACCCGGAGTTGCACCGCATGGTCGAGAGCCTCGCCACGAGAGCGGGCCTCCCGAAACCGAGGGTAGGGATCATGACCTCCCCGGTTCCGAACGCGTTCGCGACCGGGCGCAGCCCGAAGAACGCCGTCGTGGCGGTCACCGACTCGATCATGCGGACGCTCAACCGCGAGGAACTCGAAGCGGTGCTCGCCCACGAGATGTCGCACGTGAAGAACCGGGACATGCTGACGCTGACGATGGCGAGTTTCCTCTCGATGCTCGCCTTCCTGATCATGCGCAACTGGTTCTTCATGGGGCTCTTCGGCGGCGGCGGCAACCGCGACAACAACATGGGTGCGCTGATCCTGGTCTACGTCGTCTCGATCCTTGTCTGGGTGGTGAGCACGCTCCTCACTCGTGCGCTCTCCCGCTACCGGGAGTTCGCCGCGGACCGGGGCAGCGCCGCCCTGACGGAGAATCCCCGGGCTCTGATATCGGCGCTTCAGAAGATCAGCGGGCGGATGGACTACGTCCCCGCCGAGAAGAAACAGGAAGTGGAGGGCGCAAACGCGTTCTTCATCATCCCGGCCCTCTCCGGGAAATCCCTGATGGATCTCTTCTCCACGCACCCGTCGCTGGAGAAGCGGGTGGCAGCCCTCGAGGAGCTGGAAGCGCAGCGGCGCGGGTATTAAACCCGCCCCGGCTCCTCTCCCACCCAATATTTAATATTCAGCACGGTCAATCTATGTAGGCATACCGTGCATTGCATCGATGGTCTAGTGGTATGACTTTGGCCTTCCAAGCCAATAGCCCGGGTTCAATTCCCGGTCGATGCATGGGGCTCGTGGTCTAGCTGGTTATGACGTCGCCTTCACACGGCGGAGGTCTCGAGTTCGAATCTCGACGAGCCCACTCGTTTTTCGGGGATACGGTCACAATCGCAGACTGAATCCCCTTTTCCGCCCCTTTTATCAACCCATCTATGAATCGGGACGCATTCGTAACGTTGTTTTGCAGAAATTCGTTCGCTTCATGACTCAAGGTTATGTGCCTTGTTTCTCGTTTATGCTCGGATTTCGTCTCTTTTGCCATTTTCTCTATTCTCCGTTTTCCTTTCTCCTATGGCCATGTTTGGCCATTTATGGCCATACTTTCGGGTATACCGAAGATTCTGTGTAAGGGGTCTTAAAGATGTAGTGACTAAAACGAGGGTGCGGACCGCGCGCAAATGAAAATGGATATATGAGTGCGGTCTGATTCACAATCTGTGGTATGTCTGACGACGAAGAACCCTTTGTGGTTGAACACGAAACTCTCTTAATTGGAGATGAATGGTTTGAGGTCGAAAATGCCGTTCACTTTGTGGCTGATGGCCAAGAATACATTTTTCTCGATGATAAGTGTTACGAGTTAAATGGTTCTGTCTTGGGCGACCCGATGGGGTCTGTTGTGCGGCATGAGTCTGTTTACTTCAAAGGGGAAAAATATGACCTTGAAAACACTCCACACGTCGAGATAAACGGTCAGGAGTACATTTCGATTGATGGTAAGTGGTACGAATTGAATGGTGCTTTCCTCGGCAATGAAGTAGATGAGGACGAGTTGGAGAGGATGGCAGAGGAGGAGGACGCATTCCCGTACGAACCACCACAGCAACCCGGGGGGAGGGGATCTATCCTCATACCTGTGCTGTGCTTCCTTATCGCGGCTGGGGCTACTGCCATGGTGATGAGTGAGTATGGGTTCACTAAGTTCGATATCGACCCCCCTGCTTCCGTGATCGCGGTAGGGACAGCGACCCCGACGGCTACCTCCTCCTCGATTAGCGTGACCCGGACCGCCACGCCTAGAGTTACACCTACTCCCGTGACGTCATACGGAGACACTCAAGCTTCAAAAATCGTCGAAGCGATGGATTACACTAACCCCACAACCCGGGATTTCGCTCTGAGTCTGATTGATAAAGACCATGGCGGGAATTATAACATCGCGCAGATATGCGATATGTGGGAAAAGATTTACAAGCGATGGACCTATGTGAACGATCCAAAGGGCACCGAGTACTATTCTCCTGCAAGCAGGACTATCAACCTTGGATTGAAGGGAGATTGTGACGATTTTGCAATTCTTGTGGCATCAACGATGTTGGCAATAGGCGGTACTCCTCGGGTAATCCTGGCATCGGATAGCGTTGAAGGTCATGCTTATGCGGAGATCTGCATAGCGAACAATAAGGATAGTCTCCAGAAAGCCGCGAACTACATCTGTCAGAGATACAAGTGTAAGAATATCGCATACCGGACAGCTAACGCTAACGGGCAAACACAATACTGGCTTAACCTCGACTGGAGTTCAAAACATCCGGGAGGATCGTATTTCCAGAACGACGGTGCGACCGTCGCGATCTACCCGAACAAACATTGGGTGAGGCTGAAGTAATCAGGCCGGGGCCGCGGCCACTACCTCTTCCACACACTCCTCCGGGATGCCATAGAGGGCTGAGGTCTCCTCGACGATCTGCCGGCGGGGGATGCCGTCACGGAGCATAGCGGTAACGGTACGCTTGAGGTCGTGAAAAAGAAGCGGAAGTGCCCGGTTTGCGATATTTTCATTTCAAAACTTCGTCCTACCGAGCAACAATCTGAGCCACAACATAAACCGCGGCAATCGTAATCCATACTCCAATCGGCAAAAGAAGCAGGGTGTCAACGGGCAGAGCACTCTATTGACCTGTATGATTACGTAGAGCAGCGGAATGCCGTATACGATTACTCGTTGTCTAAGTGAATTAATTATCCAACATTATCCAACACTCGTATGCTTATGCACACACACGCACACACAAACACACTTCTTTTTCAATTTCGAACGAGTTTTATGGTTTAAATTTTTCCAACTTTCATCCAACACGATACTAGCTTAACCTCTTTCGGGAGGTTGAATCAATACCCATTTGGCACCGAAGGTTTTACTACCTGTTGTTTTGATTATCCCCTCCTTCCGCATCTCCTGAAGCAAATTTTTAATGAACCTACGTTTCTGCTCTTTATTGAGAGCATCTGATACCTTATCCAACAACAGGTCTTCGACAGCCTCCCTATCCGCTTCATGGAATTTTTTAAGGTACGCAATAACCATATCCTTGAAATGCTGCTTGTCAAACGACCGTTTTCTGATATAATCTGCCCGCGTATCTGTTTCAACAGCAACTTTTTCTGAAACATAGAGATTGGGACGTCTCCCCTCAATCAGCTTCTTGGATTTGAGTGATGAAAATTCAGCATCTGAAAGGCGATGGCCCTTTTGGACCTTATCCAAGGCAATAACATCAACAATATCTAAATCTTTGCGTTTGATTAACATACGGGTATATTTTGGATCGATCACTTTACCGGTAATTGTCACTTTTACCTTGTTGAGTTCACTCAGATCATAATCCGGCATGGGGAAGTTTCGCTCTCTTTGAAGCCGGAACATACGCCTGATGCCACTTCCGATTGTATCGATCATATTTAGATTCACCATGGCCTGTGCAAGGAAGGGGTTCCGGTATTTATCCGGCGGCGTGTGAGACATGATGAGAGATTCTATTGAGCCTGGAATGAATTCTCCACGGTTGGTAAAAATCAAAGAGTCCGATCGCTCGACAACGGAAATTCTTGCCCCTTGGGAATAATCCTGGTGAGCAATGCAATTATGCAATGTTTCACGGATTACCCAAGGATCGTATTGGGTAATTTCCAATGGAAATAGTGTCTCATCGGAAATATGCCTATAGGTAAGATTTCTGATCTTACTAAATACCGCATTAACTGCCAGAATTAATGGAGCTTCAAAATGTGCATAATCCTTTTCAACACCGGCATCGTCTTTTATAATCCAAGTTATTTGGGCTGTCGCGGGAGACAGGTAGTGTTCCGCCTCACCTTTGCCTAGTAGTAATAGTGCAGTGTTGGTGATTTTTCCATCGATACAGACTCTAGCTCGGTTTAGAAATTCAAGATCGTCCCAACTATCAACCTCTCGGGATGGGATGGTCGTTGCATATTTCTTCTTAAATTCATTTCGGGCAAACGCAATTGCATCAGAATTAAGATCGTCGATTGTTGCCTTTTCGCAAGTACGGGCTGACCAATCTAAATCGGCACCTTGATCTCGAATTCTCTGAATCTTGTGAAGAGCCAGCTGTCCAAGCGAGTCATGGGTGCGACCGTAAACCACACTCTTCCATTCCGTGGGTATGCCCCGCGTTGCGGGGGGAATTCTGAACATTATTACTCGCCCTCCCGGAGTGTGGAGTTCGTGTATTGATATAAATGTTAACTGGTGGTTTGTTTGGTAGGAGATTTTACGTTTAAGTTTTTCAAGACCTGGAGGTGTTTCGTAAAAGTGTGTGCCCACAATTTTTCTTGGAGGTTTATCAGTTACTCCGAAAATTAACCATCCTTCAGGTTTATCGTTCAAGTTGGCCTCATTACTTAGTGCGGATACATAACGACCAATCTGTTCGAAATCAAAAGTGGTCTGTGCTTCCTTGAATTCAACCCATTCCGTTTCGGTGGGAAGATTCATCAGATCGTACAGAACTTGTAACAGGTCTTCAGGCATTACTACTCTCCACAACTGGTTAGTTCTTTCTCTCAATCGAAGCCAATATTTCATTTATTTACCGCTTCGCCAATTGTTGCCGCCTCCACCTGATCCAACTAGTGTTGATGGTTAGCTCGGCAGGATCGCCATCATAATTGGGATTTACGTTTATATTCTTGGGGATTGAGAGCAAGTTTAATCTTGACATCAATCTCTTAAACAAAGATGAATTAGATATCAAATAATTTAAAGGTTTTATTTTATTAATAAAAAGGGCATGAGGGTCTAACTTTAATCCTTCAAGTAATTGAAGAAAACTCGCAACCCTCGTGATTCTGCCTCCGAAATTGAAAGTGTCACACAACATGGTTTGTTTTTAAGAATTTGATATTCGTCGGATATCGTAAGCGTACTCGTGGAGTAGTCTTATCCCTCCTATCAGACAACTTATTATCTTTTATTCGTTGATTTCACCACACTTTCCAGAAATTCTGGTGCTGCTCCCACACATCATTAAGAATCTCATTTATTGGCTTGTATGCAAGATCGGAGGCAACATGGCCTTCACACAGCGGAGGTCTCGAGTTCGAATCTCAAAGAGCCCATTATTTCATCTATTTTACGAAATTAAGGCCAAACTCCGCAAATTCATCTTTAGGCGCTCAAAAATCACTTTACCGAACAAACGCGACGCATTAATACCGCTTTCTTTCAGATACTCGTAGTTCTCAGGGTCGATTGTGATCCGTAACAATTTTCTAATCCTCCGAATTTTGCCCGGTTTTCGCTTTCCTCCTTTTTTCATGCCCTTCTTCTCCTGTAGCTGCATGTAGTGTCATGATCGGGAGAATATTGGGATGATCTCATAGAAAGAAGGAGAAAGGAACTTTTTTATGCAATAAACAGGTTTCGCTTCCCAATGAGACTGCAAGCCCCAAACAACAGCACATCAAAAAGGTCACCGTATCTATTCTTCGTATTGGTCTACGCTCTTTCTATTCCGCTCTGGGTGCTCAATGTCATTTATCCGATAAAGCTTCCCGTGGATAATCTTCCCGTGACGGACATCGTGGCCACGTTTACCCCAATGATAGCAGCATCCATCCTCGTGTACCGGGAAGAGAACCTTTCAGGGGTAAAAAATCTCTTGAAAAGAGCCTTCGATTATGAGAGGATCACGAAAAAAGTCTGGTATGTTCCCATCATCTTCTTGATGCCGTTTATCTACGTGCTGACCTACGTGATAATGCGTCTCTTCGGGCTGCCGGTCCCGACTGTCTGGATCCCGCCCCTTTTTACACCGTTTCTCTTTATTGCGCTCTTCTTTGCCGCTGCAGGTGAAGAACTCGGCTATACAGGATACGTCACCGATCCGATGCAGGCCCGGTACACCGCACTGACAGCCAGCCTCATCATCGGGTTGATCCATGCGGTATGGCATTTCCCATCGGCGATTTCAATTGGTTACACTCTGGGGCTTTATATATGGGGAGTAATTGTACTGGGCGTTACTTTCCGGATTCTGACCGTCTGGCTCTATAACAACGCTGGAAAAAGTGTCTTTGCAGCAATACTCTTTCATGCCGTGACCAATACCGGAAGGAGCATATTTCCCGGTAGCCGTTCAGCTTTCGAACTGTACGACGGGGCTATCGGCTACGGGCTCATTGCTATCACGACCGTGATCGTGGTGTACTTGTGGGGATCAAAGACGTTGGCGCGATTCAGGTATACCCATAGAGCAGATTAGGCAGGGCTGGAACGAATCGATCGAGAGACTCGCCGAGCATCTGGCGGAAGTTATTACAGGATCAGTATCCTGCCCCATCTCAACCCACATACGTCTTATTAACAGGGGAAGTAAATCAGGGATCTCCCATGAACATTTCAAAACCCCTTTCACACTGCACGTGAAGACTCTGTACCACGTACCATGAACGATAGAACACCCTATTCAGACCGGGAGATCATCAACAGCTGGGCGGTTGCCGAGATCGGTCCCGGCATCTCCCGCGTCCTCTCCGCGAAAGGACTGATGCGGCCGGACGCGGACAGGTGCATCGGCTTCTTCTACGTCGATCACGAGGAGGGGATCACTTTCCGCATCCATTCCCTCTGCCGGACCGGGGCCGGAAAGCCGCCGGAAATCGTGGTGAACTTCGAGAACCACGGCGAAGGCCTCATACTCTCCTCCGATGAAGTCGAGGCGTATACGCTCCTGTCGAACGACGAAGCGAACCGCCTCTCGCTGCTCGAAGAACAGCGATGGCTCATCTACTACGAACCGGAAGCGCTCCAGGCAGTAAGAAAGAGGGTTGACCTCGACAGGTTCAGGGCTCCGGGGTGCTTCGACGACGTATCGGTGATCCTTGTCTCGAAAGACCGCGAAACAATCCCCGAAGGCGTCTGGGTCCGCCTGGAAGGCCAGTCGGACGACGGCGCGTCGTTGCGGGGAACGCTCCTGAACGAACCCTATTCGGATTTTGGCGTGCACGAAGGGGAGATGGTCACGGTGACCTTCGCCGAGGACGAGGAAGGGCGGTTCCTGGTCGCAGAAGTAGAATTCCGGTGAGGGGGACTTCCTCCTCCGGACGGCCGGAACCGGGGGACCATCCGGGAGAGTGTATCTCCTGCGGGGGTGCCTCTGCTGCAGGAGGCGAAGGAGAACAAACGAGAAGACTTCGCTCTCTTTACCCCGGTTACCGGATCGCGATCCTGTAGCCGATGTATCCTCCCACAAGCGCCCCTACAAATCCGCTGAACAGGAATCCGGTAATTTCACCGGAACCCAGGATGCCCATGAGTGAGGCGATGCCGAAGAGTGCTCCTATGAGTGCAACGGTTGTCCGCCTGAGCATTGGTAAGAACGCCTTGTACTCAAGAGCAGAAACGGCAATCGGAACGGTAAGGAAGGTTCTTCAGGTGTTTGATGGTGCGAAGCGAAACGCTGCTACCGTGCCTACTTCCTCAATTTCAAGCGATAGTCCTTCTTTGAAGCGATCCCATCGAGAATCCGATGAAGAGCCTTCGACCTCGCCCTGACGTCAAGCCCCCCGGACTCTTCTCCGGCCCGGGCCAGCGCTTCCTCGAGTTCTTCAAGTTCCAGAACGGTCGCCGCGATACAGTAGTAACTCTTCGAACGGCCTTCGTTGAAGTTGTCGAGCATCTCCCTGAGCAACAACGCCCGCCGCTCCTGTACCTCTTGAAATTCGGCTACACCGTGCCGGGAGATAAACGAGAGATCCTCCTCGAGCGTCCGGTAGCATTTGAAAGAATCGCGTACTTTACCGGCTTCCCGGTGATTCTTCCACTTTTCGCACGTCCCGCTCACCTCGCACTCCCAGCAGAACTCGATCCCCTTTCTCTTAACGGCGCATGTGATGAACGGGCAACCGACAGCCATCCTGGTCGAACTCTTGCAACCGAAGCATCTGCTCTCTGCGTCGGTGTTGTACATGGGGCAGAGCCGACAGGAGAGCCCGCAGATGCCGATATCAGGATACGCGATATGCATGATCGTTGTTATCTGCGATAGCCTGCCGGATATCTCTTATGGTTGCAGGAGTTCCGTGAACTCAACCGGGGCTGTGCCCGGCCTGAATTTCCGGCCGGGCGTCCCACTGTGCATTCCCGGATCTCACAACGCTTCGATGACGTTCTCGACCACGGACTCGAGATCTCCGCCCGAGCACGCGACGGTGAGATCGGCATACCTCTCGTAGAGCGGAATCCGCTCGTCGTACATCCCGCGGAGACTCTGGCCTGGAAGGAGGAGTATCCCCCGGGTCGTGATGTTTTTGAGCCTCGCCTCCATCTCCGCATACGGGATCTCCAGGTATACGACCAGCCCTTCTGACTTCAGGTGCGCCATCGCGGCCTCGCTGCAGACCACGCTGCCGCCTGTCGCGATCACCGCACGGCGGGGGTGAAGGGAGAGGATCGTCTCTTCCTCGATCCGCTTGAACACATCCGGCCCGTCCCCATCGAGGATCTCCTGCAGCATCCTCCCGGTCCGTTCCTGCATCAGGATATCCGTATCGATGAACGGCATACCGAGCGTTTTCGCAAGGATGACGCCCACGGTGCTCTTCCCTGCACCGGGCATGCCGATGAGGACGATGTTTCGGTGGTGATGCATACTGCTCCCGTGACCCGATGGAGAGAAGGGCCCTTTGCTGATACCCAGGTGGGATTCCGGCAGGGATGAAGGTTTTGCCCGGGAAACGGTGCTCCTACCCGGGTCATGCCCGTATTGCGGAACAGGCAGCAGGGTAGTTTGAGCAGAGTCTCAGGGTGCTCTGACACTCTTCGTACTCACGAAGACGACGATAACCCCGATAACGAGGGCGATCAACCCGGCTCCCGCCCATAACGGAGACGGGCCGACAATCTCCTCACAGTTTGCGATACAGAGTATGGGACGCATCCGAAGGATTCCCGTACCCTGCAGGAACCATAAGAGGCCAAGGAATCCGATAAATGCGCCGATGAGTGCGCCGACAATCTGTCTTGCTTTCATGCTCGACCGGACGCCATCTGCGGCGCCGGCAGAGATAATCCCTCCGTCCGGCGGATCAGGATCCCGTTCGACACCACCCGGGCATGCAGAGAGGGATCAGCGGGGTGAAGCGCCGGCCTCCTCCCCACGACGGCCGGTCACTTCGTCGATCGCTTCCGCAAGCGTTGCCGCGGAGGTCGCCCTCATCTCGACTCCCGCCGCCTCAAGCGCGTAGCCTGCCGCCCTCCCTGAGAGCGAATGGTGCACGAAGACCACGTCAATCTCGTGCTCGAGCAGCATCTCCGCCACCTGTCCACCCTTCCGCTTCTCCACATCCACAAACGGGTTGGAGATAGTGTCCTGCAACTCGAAGCGGTTATGCTCGACGTCATGGTCGAGGATCGCGAAATACGGCGCTTCACCGAAGTGATCGCTGATCGAACCCTCCCGGTTCTGCAGCGGCACCGCATACCGTAGATGCGTCTTCTTCCGGGGTTCATAGTGGATGATGACCCGTTCGACGTTCTGAACCCGGAGTTGTATATCCTGCTCGATGCGCTCGCTCTCCCGGTGCGCCTTCTCAAAATCCGATTCCGCCATCTCGACCATCGCCTCCACGAAGATGTAGCGCCCGGAGTTGCGGCCCGTGATACTCTTGATGCTGCTCACCTTCGGATCCGAGAGGATGATGGTGCGGATCTCGTTGAGCGTGTCGTAATTGACCGAGGCATCCAGGAGGGTCTTCATGCTGTCTTTCAGGATCCCCCACCCCGACCGGATGATAAAGATGGCGACGATGACGGCTGCGATCCGATCCAGGGGTATACCGAAGAACTGCCCAAGGAGCGCAAAGAAGACAACCGAGGAGGAGAGGACATCCACCCGGTGCTGCCTACCGTCCGCGATCAGGCTCGGGGAGTTGTACTTCTCTCCTACGTTCACCTCGTAGGTGCCGAGGATGTAGGGCACCGGGATGAAAGCGGCAACGGCGAGGAGAACCCACCCGCTGTAGGGCTGGGCGGCGGCATCGCCCGTCACCGCCTCCGCCGCGATCTCGAAGGCGGTGAAGAAGATGAGGAGGGCAATGGCTACCGAGACGACGTTCTCAATCTTGTAGAGCCCGTACGGGAAATCCGGCGCCTGCGTGAGGAGAGATACACCCCCGCGATCAGCGCAACCGAGGCGACGACATCCACGAACGAGTGGATGCCGTCCGCACGGAGGGCAAGGCTGCCGGAATAGACCGAGAGGGCCAGTTTCGCGACGACAGCCCGGCGTTGACGGCAAGCGAGAGAAAGGCGACACGCAGGATGACGGACTCCGGCGTACGATCGGGCCCCATCGTCTTCTGCACCGTTTCCTGCATACCCCTTCGTGCATTCCTTGGCGTGGTGCTTCTATTAATCTAACCATTATAGCCCATTTACCCTGCCGGTGCCAGGCGGGCCGCTTCAGCACCTGTCGCTCTCTGCATCACCAGTCGAGGATATCGGGCTCTCCTTCAAGATAGTCCTGCAGATTCTCGACGATATCCTGCCGCGTCGTGGCGGCGTCGAGCATCCGCATGACGCCCATCTGCGGCGATGCGTAGATCCCTTTCCAGAAGTATTCGTCATACCCGTCCCGGTTGCGATACGCGAGGATCGGTCTCTCCGGCGAGAAGAGTGCACGCCTGCCGCCCGTGTTCCCGCGTGCATCGAGGAATATCCAGCGGCCGTCCACGTAGACCGCGTTGTAGCAGTGGACGCAGTAGCCGAGCGAGTCGTCGTCCGCAAGGGTGATGCGCTGGTAGCAGAACCCGGCGGCGATCCCGATCCCGCGGAGCAGTGAGCGACTGGCGGGAGCGTCAGCGCCCAGCAGGAGCTGGAGAAAATGCAAAGCATTTTCGACCCGCGAACAGGTTTGCCTTGGAATGGCAGATCCCTGTCCCCCTGGCGAGTACGTCGGAGGCTCCCGACGTTATGATGTCTGAACCGATATCGAAACAGTGCGGAATCCCGTCACGGACGAACTCGTATGCGATTCTCACCCGTTCAAGAGGGCTATCGGTTCCCGTGAACAGTTCCCCGGCCTTCGCCCGGATGATCGGGGACGAGTAATCGACGTAGGGATGTTCTTCCAGAAAGATGCTCAGATCTGCCATGCGCGAGAGAGCAACAGGATTTCCAGATGCTCAGTATTGCATTGGTTTTGGGCCGATTTAAGCCTCCTTCCGGCGGTTATTCTGCAGGGTTCCGCCGGAGAGCGTAGACCAGGACTCTTTACAGGGGAAGAAAGTCTATGTATGAGAGTTACCTTCACTCTTCCATGGAAGAACGGCCTTTAAAGGTCCTGGTCATCATGGGCAGCGCCCGGAAGGCAAATACCTACCGTGCGGCGGAGCGGATCCGCGAGATCCTCGAGGAGAGCGCACCGGTTGACTGGGAGTACGTCATGCTCAAGGACGTCGGCCTGGAGCAGTGCCGCGGGTGCTACACCTGTTTCGACCGGGGGGAGGAGTTCTGCCCCATCAAGGACGATTCGGCCCTCCTGGAAGAGAAGATGCATGCCGCGGACGGGGTGATCTTCGCCACCCCGGTGTACGGGTTCCAGGTCTCGGGGCTGATGAAGGTCTTCATCGACCGCCACTCCTACATCTTCCACCGCCCCGGTTCTTCCGGCAGAAGGCGCTGCTTCTCGCGACCGTCGGGGTGATGGGGGATAAGGACGTGCTGGACTACCTCAATGCGGTGGCCCGCATCTGGGGCTTCGAGGTCGTCGCCCGGGCGGGGATCTTCTCCCACGCGCAGATGGGCCCTCTCCCCGCCTACCGGCTGCGGGAGAACGAAGAGAAACTGCAGGCGGCGGCAACGGCCTTTCTCACCGCGCTCCGGAGGGAAACGCCGAGAAGGCCCGGGTTCTTCGACGTGATGGCGTTCCACATCGGGCGGGCGCCCTGCGGCGAGCTGGGCGAATCGGCTCCCGCGGACCACACCTACTGGAAGGAGCAGGGGTGGCTCGAGAAGGGGAGGCGCTACTACGTGGACGTTCCGGTCAATCCGGTCTACCATGCGTTGGGCGTGGTGGCGGAGTGGTACCTGCGGCGGCGGGTGCGGAGGGATCTGAGAGAAGTGGGGTGAAGGGGAGGCGGGAGTATATATTGCCAAAAATATGGGGTCAAACACCAAATAGGATCTCTTTGAAGTTCTCTTCAGAGCATAATGTCTCCTTTTTCGTCTTTAACATAGCAAGATGTGCCTCATGTTCGATTTTTACTAAGTTAAATACAGATTCAAGGGAGTGGAAAGTATATTCGTAATTTTCACGGATTTCTCTCACTAAATCAATAACTGAGTGATAGTAGGAGTGCGCATTCTCCAAGAGTGGTGAAACGTATCGAATCTGCTCACCTTTGTGGGTAATAAGATTTCTAGCCCGATATATTCTTTGCAGTTGCCATCTTACTCTTTGATTATGGAGATCGATGGTTTCATAGACCATATGTGCTGAAGAAGTCTTCTCCATTAGAGAGAAAATGCGATTTATTAGCAGCGGGTTGCGCCCGATTATTGCATAGAGTTCATCCCGCAAAGGTTCATTTTCAGCCTTTAGTGCCACTAATAGCGCACACTTTTCAAATTTTGAATAACCCGAAGGCATCTTTGAAAATACCACGTTTAAATCATTTCCAGATATGTTTAGATGTAGGGAGCGAAGGAGATCGTTAATTAACTTTTGAATGTATTTACGTCCAAGAAGGGGTTCAAACGCATCGGCAAACTGTAATATCCTTTGCCTCTGATCAGTCGGAGGAGGGAGCAGAGTTTCCATAGCAGTCCAGATATTCATCAACTGATTTTCGGCTGTCTTTGACTGAACAGAACATGCATGCAGATTTAAGGAGTTATAAATGAGGTAACTGGAAATGCCATCAGCATTTCTGAAAAGAGATGCCATCTCATCTATAGTACTCTGAAGTTGCCTCAATTCAGTATCTCGAATTTTCATCATTGGCGATACGGCAGGTGCTACAGGTATGGCATGACCCTCATCTGAATACGCCAAGCCGCGAGACTCCCATGACAGCTGCTCTTTGTGCGTCTTGTATGTCACTAGGTTGCTAATTAAAACGAAAAACCGTTCTGCGATCAACCTCGCATGAAACGGATCAAGAGCATCAATGTTCTTAAAGCTCATAAATATTTGATTATCTCTTTTATTTCTGATGAATTTTGACTCGTATGCATTCATGTGGGGAGAGATAGGTATTTCCTCGAGAATTTCACATTCAGTACCCACTTTCGCTTGATCTAAATTCCTGAATTGTTCGTCTACTCTGAATAAGACCACCCACTTTTTTCTATCACCAGAAAATTTGCTTAGGAATTCATTAACCTGATCAACGGTTTCAATCGGTGCACCAGAAAAAAAGAAACGTCTTGTTTCGCGAAATAGATACTGTTGAGAGTACCCTAGATGCTGCAACTCAGAAATAAAAGTGCATGCTAAAAAATTAATCTTTTTCTTCTCATCTCCGCCAGATATATGCGATAAAAGGCTTCTCTTAACCGCATCTAAATAATATACATCAAAAATTTGATTTAGTGTTTCCACCTCCGAGAATACTTTTCGGGTTGGGATCTTTGCTTCCGAATTACTGTCATTGCTCTGAGCAGGTTTACTGGACACTTGAGGCGGGGCTCCTTTTACGACCTTGTAGCTGTTTAATCTCTCAATAACCTTTGGATAGCGCAATCCCAAAATTTCCTTTCCTACAAAATCATTTTTCAAATTCCATGTTAACTCCTCCAAGATCGGATTTGCCGCTTTTGGCTGAAGGAATCCTGTTTCAACTTCAGATAGTACAACAAGTAACTCCGAACATAGGGCATGGGTATTAAATATTGGAGCCTTATAGGAGTCAATGGTGTAATCAAACAGCATTTCTTCCAAAAGTTGAGCGAAAAAGAGCAAATTATCCAAGTCTGGGTTGGAACTCCAATTTTCAATTTGAGGTTTTCGCATGTAAGAACACGAAATTTATATAACTTTGTAGGAATATATAAAGCATCGTTTTTAGAGGTAGAATCCTAAAACGTTATATTGATTGAATTAATTTCTTTGATCAAGAGAGGTTAACTCCACAGACAGAATAGACCTATTACCAGTTCTCATAGCTTACCTGTTCAACGTGTACAATTGACCGGATTTACCCTCTATGATACTGCGACAAGGTGAGAGACACGGACATCTGTTTAAATCCAAGTCGAGAGATCGTCCCAAAAAGATCTCCGAATCTTCGGTATATCCTAATCGAAGCACTTAAATCCTAGGAATCTACCATCTGAGCTCATATCCTAGGCAGGGTGGATGAAACGGCTTCCCATTGGGTATCATCACTCGGAGGAGAGTCCGGGAGGGGGACACCGCCTCCCGGTAACGGCGTTTTTGGGACAATCTTAGTCATACAAGATTTGTCCTAGGCGTGTAATTTTAGGGCAACTTTTTGAGTTTTGGGTTGACACTGTAAAAGCATATCAACGCTATTTATTACACCACATCACAATTCTCGATTATGGCAAATGGTGATTATATAGAACAATTGAATTCAGTGATAATAGCGATCATGTTTTTCGGATTTATCTTCGGGCTTTCTTTAGGGCTAGGAGTAAAAATACCAACAGAAGGGGATATACTGATAATCATTTATGATGGAGTATCTGAAACAGTATCTTCTTCATCAATAAATAGTAATCAAGCTAGCGAAGATCTTCAATCGATTGGGGGTACTGTAAGGTTTGTTGCATTTCTGCTATTCGTTATCCCAATAATTCTTGCAATCGTTTTGTGGCCTTGGGGCATCGTACTACTTATTGACTCAGTTATTGCAGGATGGTCTTTGGGACTTTGGGCAACCAATCAAGCCATGATACTAATGTATCTTGGTGTTGTGTCCCTGTCTGCGATGCCACTGATAGCAATATTAATACAGAATTCCAGAAGATGGAGAGATTCCGAAAATTCTTACTATTGAGAATTGTCAAGGACTAACAGGGCTTCACATTAATTTCCCTATGCTTCAGCGCAACGATTTCATGGGTAATCTGGAACCTTTGCGCGAAAAACACTACTTGTTATCGAGGGACAGTACTCGATCGTTTCATCCCACCGCGGCAAAGCTGCCCCCTATATCAGAACAAATCAAAATCCTCAAAATCCTCAAAACCCCTCCCCCTTCCGCAGCCTAACAACAACCCCGCTCCCGCGTTCCACAACAACAATCCTCTCCATGATCTCCTCCCTCAATCCCCCGGGAAGCCGCTCCGCCTGCCACTCCCGCTCCGCAGTAACATTCGCCACGGCGTTCGCCGGGTCCGCCGCCGCGACGGCTTTCAAAGCGTAATAAGCCCCCCCGAAGGCATGCTGGGGAACATGAGCGGTCGCCACCGCCTGGCCCGCGGCACGGGCGGCAAAGCAGGCCGCGTCGTTTCCCTTCGCGTCGCGGGCGGCGGCATGGGCGGCAAGCGAAGCCCCGCGGATCTCGGCCATCCTGAACACGCCCGTCCGGACCCACGTCCTGCCCGTCTCGATCGCGCTTCGCGGCCGGTCGTCCTCCGGGTATGCCGCTTCAAAGAGCGGGAGCACCCGCTCGGCGCAGTCCGCCGCCCAGGTTGCCATCGTCGTCTGGTTGTCTCTGCTGTACTTCTTCACGAACAGGTAGTATAAACTTCCAGTATTTTGAGTATTGAGATTCCACGGGGAAGGCTACGTCAACCTATGCTGACATAGCACCGACACACCTCTTCTAAGTCAACTTGCGTTGACTTACACGGACCCCCTCACCCACAAGCACCGCAACGTAGAACAAGCGGGCCCTCCTAAAGGGCACCCGATCCCCACGGCCGACAGGGCAGCAAAGGAGTGATGTGGTGGCGCACGAAGGTTTCACCAGGCAACACCGCCGGCTCGGGAGAGTCGCGGCCCGGGCCGTCTTCTTCCTCCTCGTTGCATACGCGGTTACGCTGGTCCTCGGGCTCTAATAGAAAGGCTGAGTTAGTACAAAGGAGATAACGAAATTAAGAATTAACACAAAAAATGGTTTCCTGAAAGTCAATCAATGATTGCCGGACAAAAGTTTCTTTGGGTGAACCTCCAAACAGTCTTCAACTCGTTTTAAATCTCTATAGTTAATAGGGTGCAAAGAGCAGTAATCTACCACCATGAATTCTATAGCTCTATTTACTATCTTGGGGGAATCACTGGCACGATGTTTTCTTTCAAGCTCCTTTATCTGTAGATTCTTATTGTACTCCATATAAATTCCATGTTTTATCAGGAAAGATGCAGGAGTATTAACTTCATCACAAACATTAGTAGCAATTCCAGTTAATTTGTCAGAACCAAGTGAGTGAACAATTTTGTGGATAATTCCATACATGATAAGAAAGTTAAAATTCCAAAATATTTTTCGTGCAGTTTTCCTCCTCAGTTCTTCGTCTAAGAATTTATTTGAATCTCCACTTCCTTCTAGATAACTCAATCTTTTCGATATATAATCCACCACCTCTTCTTGTTTGTCTCCACTTTTCATTAATTCGAAGAACGAAGACAACATTCTCAGGTGAACGTCCATACCATCCCCAAATATTTTCTGAAGTTTGACTTTTTCCAGAGAACCCGCTCGGTTCCGGATAATACATCCCATGACTTCTACGGTTTTAATAGCCTTCCTAAAGTCTCTTGTAAAGATATCGTTTTCCTCGCTGTGCTCTTCCTGAGACACTTCTTCATGAGACTGTTCCAATTCATCTTGAATCTTTAATCTTTCTGTCCGCTCCATTTCAGGAGTTACATTTCCAGGCGGTAGAACCGCCTTAACGATGTTGTGCGCCTGTTCATCAAAGAACCTTACCTCGTCTTTCATCAGCGTCGCTGGTTCAAAGCCATTAAATAGGGATGAGGCAACTCTTTCGATTTCATCGAGGATTCTAAGGGTTTTAGAATGATGAGTCAGAAAGACTGCAATGTAAGCATTTTCATCTACATGAAGATTATTTAATACAGCACATATCTCCTCCATCCCAGTTGGCTCCTCAATGTGCTCAGAAAGAGCTTTGGCAGCAAAGAAGTAATAAAAACAGGGATATTTGAATGAGTAATTTCCAAAACTATCCTGTGATACAATTTCACTTAAATTGGCAATTAAGATCTCTTGTTCCACTGGAAGGTTGTAGATATCCGAATACAATTTCATAAAAGAGAGAAATCCGTCGGAGTCTAGTTCCTCCAATTTTCCTTTACGCATGTGCGAAGCGAGCCGGGTTAAGAAATTAACGTAGATATCAATCTCGTCTTCTCTTACACCACGTTTCCTTAAGTAATAGTATATAAATGCCTGGTAACAATAGCCTTGTGAAGTAATATCACGATCAAGTGGCAATGCAAGTGTTTCATAGGTTACTATAGTAGACAAAACGAAAAACGGATATGCAGGCAATACCCCTTTACCTATGTTTCGCCCTAAAGTGATATTTAGAAGTTCTACATTTTTATCAATGCTCTTGTAATCAATTACAGCATCATTGTCGCTTAAACCAATCCATTTTTTTACTAGTTCGTATATAAGGGATGGTTTGAGTTCTTTTATTCTGAAAGTCGTAAACGAAGAAATAAGTGTTTTATCTTTGAGATTCAACCCAAAGATATCATCACCAACAACAATGCAATAGCGGTATTTGAGTAGATCTGCTATATGCTTCTCCTTCCCCTTAACACGATGAAAATCGTCTAGTATCGGTACTATCCGATCTACTCCAATTTCTCTCTCATCAATATCGATATACTGCTCATGAAGCGATTTCGAAATAATGTTATCTATCTTACCCGGAAAGACATATTTTTCGTTAGATAAGTAAACAGGGATAAAATTCAAACTTCGCAGCTCGCAAAATATCTTTTTACACAGGGTCGTTTTGCCGGACTGATCCTCTCCAGCGACAATAATCCTTCTATCTGTGAAGAGAATATTTAAGAGTTCATTGGAATTTATCGTTTCCTTACCTTCCTTTAAATTATTGAATTTATCCAATTTGACGTCAATATAGACGTCATCTAAGGAAACGTTCTCTTTCTTAGGATGTGCTTTTGTTAACATTTCTGCATCGTGTAAGAAAGATCGAAAATCATCGCTGATAATTAATTGCCTTATTTTCAGTTCTTTTTCAATTACTCTCTTTAACCCCCCGTAAACATCCTGCCACGCGGTTCTTTTATCCTTAAATTCCGAAACGGGTTTTCCATCTGTTGGCAAAACTAACAAGGGAGAAATGTCAGGATCATCTTCCCATCCACATGGAGACAAAATAACAGAAATAACCTGAACACCCTTCATTTTTCTTAACTCTAATGCCTTCTTTTTCTCACCTCTGCATTCCCCTGAATTTAAAAAATCTGACGAGACAAACAAACACACGATATCTGCGTCTTCTAAATGGTGATTAATCATTTCGTGAAGATCTTCACCAGGTACTATTAAGCGATCGTACCAAACGTCTACTAAACCATTCTCTTTGAGTGGAGCAATATGCTTTATAAAGTCCTCAATATACTGTTCTTCAGCAGTGTTGTTCTGATGAGAGTAACTAATAAAAATCTTCAACCCTGATTTTTGTTCTAAGCAATTTTCCCCGAGAATTAATTTTTTTGACCCGAATGACTTGGTATTATCTCCCATCAGCATTTCCTCTTAAAAAGGCCTAGATACGGTTATATCCCTTAGATGATATAAAAGAATTCCGAAAAGCCTCTTCTCATAGAATACTGTTTAGTATTTATTCGAATGGAGAAGAGAGGCACAAGGCTTTTTCCCGTAATGAGGTCAGGTATATCTGCCAAATCTCTGTTCCTGTGAGGAAAGGAAAATTGATAAATTCAGCAGCACGCCCCCCCTTTCATAGAGTCGTTCTCTGTCATCTTCCCGCCCGTTCCATTCCTGCACCAATACCTCACTGAGCCTCGCGGGGCTCGCGGGCATGCCGCTTGCCGACTGAGTCGCCGGAATATCGGCATCCTGAGCTACGTCGGGGTCAGTCTCGTGGTATTCCCCTGCTGGGGATTGTCTTAGGGCGTGCCAGCGAGAGCCAAGAAGAGACTGACTGAGATCTGGTTCGTGGTCGGAGACCTGTGTCCAAACAGCCCATACAGCGGTATTGTAGAGCCCGAATCTCAGAGAGCCCATCCTGACTCGCCAGGCATATCCACTGACCTGCGTTTTAGGTTCGACATAATACTGGAGAGCATATACAGTTTACCCCAACTCTCCGGCATAGGAGGTACACTCATAGTGTTTAACACGGCCAGGATAGACAAAATATTTATATCAACCTGTTAATCCCGCAATCAGCCCATAAGAAGGGGGCCTGGGTTATGAATCCGGTTAAGAATCGACTATTAATGGTAATGCTCATTGCATTCCTTGCGGTGGGCGTCGGGATCGTGAGTGCGGAAAAACCGGTGTCCACCGCGGAACAGGGGCCGGTTGAAGAGTTCAGGCTGGCCGCCGACGATCCGACCAATGCAGCGGAGTTCGGGCGGTCCGTGGCTATGGACGGAGATCTCGTGGCGGTGGGCGCCGGTGGGGCGGATGCCGGTCCGGTGAGCAACGCCGGGGCAGTCTATCTCTTCAAGCGCCAGGGACAGGGGTATATCCCGGAAGCGAAACTTGTCGCCCCTGACGCAACCGACGGGGCTGAGTTCGGGCGGGCCGTCGCAATTCAGGGCAACACGGTGATCGTCGGAGCCCGGTTCGCGCAGGTCGGCGATCTCTCGAAGGCCGGGGCCGTGTACGTCTTCAAGAAGTACCAGGGGTCGTGGCACTTCGAGGACAAGATCGTCTCCCCCGAGCCGGCCGACGAGGATAACTTCGGTCGTGCTCTCGCGGTCCAGGGCAACCTCCTCGTGGTGACGGCCCGGAAAGAGAACCTCAACGCCGCCGATGTGGGTGCCGCGTACGTCTTCACCTGCCGTGGCGGCGAATGGACGAACACGGCAAAGATCACTGCCGGGGACCCGACGCCGGGAGCATACTTCGGCCAGTCGGTGGCCGTCCGGGGAGGCCTGATCGTGGTGGGCGCCCGCAACGCCGACCCCGACGGCGCCGGTGCCATCTACCTCTTCCGCGAATCCTCGGAGGGCTGGGAAGAGATCGCAAAGGTAGCGCCGCCGGATGGGAAAGCGGATGACAACTTCGGGTTCACGGTCGCGATGGCCGGAGACACGATTGCGGTCGGGGCCCGGAGAGCGGATCTTCCCGGGGCAAAAGATGCGGGTGCGGCCTATGTCTTCTCCCTGCACGGAAACTCCGTCGACCTGGTAACCAAACTGACCGCAGGCGACGCGAGGGCCGGCGACCAGTTCGGCCAGGCGATAGCCCTCGCCGGGGATCTCATTGCGGTGGGCGCCAACCGGGCCGACACCGAAGAGGGTGCCGACACGGGCGCGATCTACCTCTTCCGCCGGGCAGGCAATCGATGGACCGAGGCCGGGAAGGTCACCGCATCCGACGGGGTGGCAGGCGATGAGTTCGGCTACTCGCTATCGGCCTTCGGCAACCGTATGGTGACCGGGGCGCACACCGCCGATGCAACAGCGGGAGCGGCTTACGTCATCCCGCTGAGATCGTAAGTGCAGGATATCGCTGAGGGTGATCCGGCGGAGGAGTCCCCTCTGCCCTCTTTTTAGAGGAATGGAGCGGCTGTTCCCCGGCAGGGTGACGCGATGACGACACCTCATCGGAGGGTATTATCAGGAGGAACGGATCCAACCGCACCCGTTGCCTGAGTTAGCCCTCAGAGTAAGGAGACATCTATGGATACAGTCAGGTCGAAAGATGGGACGCTCATTGCCTACGAGCGAAGCGGGACCGGGCCGGCTCTGGTCCTGGTGCATGGCACGACCGCAGATCACACGCGCTGGGAGCGTATCCTCCCGATGCTCGAGCAGACATTCACCGTGTACGCCGTCGACCGGCGTGGGCGCGGTCAGAGCGGCGATTCGGCAGCCTATGCTATCGAGCGTGAATACGAGGATATCGCTGCTGTGGTGAACTCTATCCCCGGACCGGTGAATCTCCTGGGTCACTCGTACGGTGCGTTGATATCTCTCGAGGCAGCGCTTCGCGTCACGAACCTCAACAGGCTCGTTCTGTACGAGCCCGCGATACCGGCCGGACTGCCCATGTATCCACCCGGTGCACGGGCCGGGATCCAGGCGCTTCTTGACACAGGGGATCGGGAGGGGGCTCTGCTCGCATTCTATCGCGATGTTGTCGAGGTTCCGGAGGATCAACTCGCCGTTCTCCGAAAGGACCCGTCCTGGGCAGCCCGGCTGGGATCCGCACACACCATCCCGCGAGAATTCGCGGATGAGGATTACATCTTCGAGCCTTCGCGCTTTATGAGCCTGGATGCTCCTACCCTGCTCCTGGAGGGTGAGAAGAGTCCCCGCTACCTCAAAGCAGCCACCGAGGCGGTGCATGCGGCGTTACCGGCGAGCAGGATCGTTGTCATGCCCGGGCAGCAGCATATCGCAATGAGCACAGCGCCGGAACTCTTCGTCCGGTTGGTCACCGGGTTCCTGCTCGGTCCGGCTGAACCGGCCCGGGTGGGGAAGGTTGGTGGGCAGCGCGGGTAGCACCGGGAGGTCTCGGGAGCGGGGCGGGCCGCAGGGACCGGCCCTTTAACTTCGAACCGGTCCTCGCCCGGCACGGTAGAGCCGTTCGGCGGCACGGCCGAACCCGCCCTGATGACCGTGGACCTCCCCATTTGCGAAGACAGCCAGCGCTGTCGGAGAGACCGGGTTCCGGCCCCTCCCGGGACCGTTCGAATCGGATTAATCCCGGAAGAGAGCCAATATGATACAGGGACAGGAGAGGGCATGAGCAAGACAATCATTACCGTCGTCGGAAAGGACACCGTCGGCATCATCGCAAAGGTCTGCACGTATCTTGCCGAGAACGAGGTCAACGTCGAGGACATCTCGCAGACGATCGTGCAGGGCTACTTCAATATGATGATGATCGTCGATACCAGCGGATCATCAAAACCGTACGCCGGGATGGTGACCGAACTCGACGAACTCGGCGAAGAGATCGGCGTTCGGATCCGGTGCCAGCGGGAAGACATCTTCACGAAGATGCACCGCATCTGAGGGGTTCCATGATCAATATTCTCGAGGTGAACGAGACCAACAAGATGATCGAGCAAGAGAAGCTCGATGTCCGGACCATCACGCTCGGCATCAGCCTCTTCGACTGCTGCGACTCCGATCTCGATACCCTGAACAGGAACATCTACGAAAAGATCACGGGGCTCGCAAAAGACCTGGTCTCGACCGGGAGGGAGATCGAGCTCGAGTACGGGATCCCGATCGTGAACAAGAGAATATCCGTGACCCCCATCGCGCTCGTCACCGGGCGGGCCTGTAGATCCCCCGAGGAGTTCGTGACGGTCGCAGAGACGCTTGATCGGGCCGCACGGGACACGGGGGTCAACTTCATCGGAGGATACTCGGCGATCGTCTCGAAGGGGATGACCCCGACCGAAAAAACCCTCATCCGCTCGATCCCGGGAGCTCTCGCCTCGACCGAAAGAGTCTGCAGCTCGGTGAACATCGGCTCTACAAAGACCGGGATCAACATGGACGCCGTCAAACTGATGGGGGAGATCGTGCGGGAGACGGCCGAGGCGACGAAGGAGAAGAACTCCATCGGGTGCACGAAACTCGTCGTCTTCTGCAACGCTCCCGACGACAACCCGTTCATGGCCGGGGCGTTTCACGGCGTCTCCGAGGCTGACGCGGTCATCAACGTTGGCGTGAGCGGCCCGGGGGTCATCAAGCACGCGCTCGAGGGCGTCCGGGGAGCAAACTTCGAGGTCCTCTGCGAGACGGTCAAGCGGACGGCCTTCAAGGTCACCCGTGCAGGGCAGCTCGTCGCGCAGGAGGCCTCCGAGAGGCTCGGGATCCCGTTCGGGATCGTGGACCTCTCTCTTGCCCCAACGCCCTCCGTCGGCGACAGCGTCGCCGGGATCCTCGAGGAGATGGGGCTCGAGTCGGCCGGTGCACCGGGGACGACGGCCGCGCTTGCCCTTCTAAACGACCAGGTGAAGAAGGGAGGGATCATGGCGAGCTCGTTTGTCGGCGGGCTCTCGGGCGCGTTCATCCCGGTCAGCGAGGATCAGGGGATGATCGACGCGGTGAACCGCGGCGCCCTCACGATCGAGAAACTCGAGGCGATGACCTGCGTCTGCTCGGTCGGCCTCGATATGATCGCGATCCCGGGCGACACACCCGCCTCGACGATATCGGGCATCATCGCGGACGAGGCCGCGATCGGGATGATCAACAACAAGACGACCGCCGTCCGGCTGATCCCGGTGATAGGGAAGGACGTCGGCGACAACGTGGAGTTCGGCGGGCTGTTAGGCCACGCGCCGGTGCAGCAGGTGAACCGGTTCGGCTGCGCCGACTTCATCAACCGCGGCGGACGGATCCCCGCACCGATTCACAGTTTCAAGAACTGAGCCGCCCGGGGTTCATCACTTTTTTATTCCAGCGATCCACAGCAAACCTTTTCTTCGAGGGGGTCGTGCCGACAGGAGGAGATACGATATGCAGACGATAGACGTAACCTTACAGTATCCTGTCATCATCACGCCGAAGATCGAGGAGTGCAGGGACTTTTACGTCGGACACTTCGGCTTTGACGTCGTCTTCGGATCCGACTGGTACATCCAGCTGAAACATGCAAACGGCATCGAGCTCGGGTTCATGAGACCGGATCTCTCGAACCAGCCCGGGTTTCTCCACGACGCGTATAACGGGAAGGGCGTCATCGTCACCTACGATGTGGAGAATGCAAAGGAGGAGTACGGGAAGGCACAGAAGATCGAGGGTTTAGCGATCGTACTCCCGTACACCGAGGAGGAGTGGGGCCAGAAACACTTCATCCTCAAAGACCCGGCCGGCGTATTCGTGGATATCGTCGAGCAACTCGCTGAATAAACCTGCCAAAAAAAGCCGGTTGCCGCCTTCAGCCCCCGGAGAGCGCCGCCGCCAGGTCCCGACCGCACCGGTACGCCTGCTCGAGCACCTCCTTTCGCTGCCCGACGATCCCCGGCTCGAAGCAGCTCAAGACCGGGAGTTCGGCAACCACCTCGTAGCCGAGCGGCCGGAGCGGCAGGGAGAGTGCTTCGAGTGCGACGCCGAGGTCGGCGGGGTCCGCCTGCTCGCCCACCGCAAAGACCACGGCCTTGCGTGGTCTGCCCGCGAGACGGCTGGAGTAACCCCGGGGACGCTCATCGGTGAAGTCGTAGAAGGCATAGAGCCGGTCGATGAAGGCCTTCATCTGGCTGGTGACGTTGTAGTGGTAGACGGGCGAACCGAGAACGAGTGCATCCGCTTCCACGATACGGGGATACAGCAGTGTCATGCCGTCGTTGAAGCGGGTGCAGATCAGGTCGCGCCTGCACCGCTCGCAGCCGACGCAGCCTTCGATGGTATATTCGGAGAGACTGACGCCGCTCGCCTCCCCCCCCGCATCGGAGACCCCGCGGAGAACCTCCGCGAGGAGGCGGGCGGTGTTCCCCCTTGCTCTCGGGCTCCCGCTGATGCCAAGCACCTTCATGATTTGAGTTCTCGCGGAACGCAGGATAAGGGTTCCGGGGGTGCGGCGGGGAGCACCGCCTCCGCTCACACCCCGACATCCCGGATATGCCGCTCGCCGGACTCCTCCCAAGGCGGGACGGTCACGAGCACCTGACGCAGATGCCCCCTGAAATAGATGCTGTTATTCGGCGGCACGACGACGACGTCCCCCGCCCGGACGCCGTGCTCGACGCCGCCGACCCCCTCCCCCTCGACGATATAGTAGATGAACGCGCTCTTCTCGTGAAGGAACTCCTCCGCGTGGCCCGTCTCCGTCTCCTGGTAGACGATCCCGGCCGGGGCGCCCTCGGTCGTATAGACCCGCATCCGGACACCGTGCTTCTCGAGCTCGACCGCCTCCTCCTGTCTGATGACTGCCGGCTTCATGAGAGAAGAGTCGCGCCGCAGGGCTATGAAGGTGGTGTGCGCCCTCCCCCCACCGGGATCCAAGGGTTGATATCCATCCCGCCGTATCATGAGCCCCATGACCCGGGAATACCCCCGCCCCCGCCTCGTCGTCAGCCGCTGCATCGAGTTCGACCCGTGCCGCTACGACGGCTCGAAGATACCCTCCCCCACGGTGGCACGCCTGAGGGAGTATGCCGACTGCATCCCGGTCTGCCCGGAGGTCGAGATCGGGCTCGGGATCCCGCGGGCGACCGTCAGGATCGTCCGGACAGGGGGTTCCGATCGCCTCGTGCAGCCGGCCACCGGGCGGGACGTCACCGACGAGATGTCCGCTTTTGCAGCCGGGTTTCTCGATACACTCCCCCCAATCGACGGGTTTATCCTCAAAGGGGGTTCGCCCACATCCGGAACCCGGAACGTGCGGGTGTACCCCTCGGTGGAGAAGTCCGCGGCGATAGCAAAGTCCGCAGGCTTCTTCGCCCGTGAGGTGCTGAAGCGATACCCGGAACTCCCCGTAGAAGACGAACTCCGCCTGAACAATCAGCGGATCCGCGACCACTTCCTCTCCGCGGTCTTTACCCTGGCGGCGTTCCGGGGCATCGAGGGAACCCGGGATCCCCATGCCCTCGTGCAGTTCCATGCAAACAACAAACTCCTCCTGCTCGCCTCGAGCCAGAAGATGCTGCGGGAGATGGGGCGTCTTGTCGCAGCCCGGGCAACGGTCGAGCCGGGAGCGTTGTATGGACAGTACCGCCGGATGCTCTCTATTGCGCTCGCACGAGCCCCCAGGTATACCGGCAACGTCAACGTTCTCCTGCATACCCTGGGATACTTCAGCGACCGCATCTCAGACGAGGAGAGAGCGCATTGCATCAGGCTGATCGACCGCTACAGAGACGGCCACGCGACGCTGGCCGAACCCCGCGGCCTGCTCCGGTCGTGGGTGATCCGGTTCGGGGAGCCGTACCTGATGAACCAGTCGTTCTTCGCCCCATACCCCGCCGAACTCATAGATCTGCCGGGAGATGTTACCGATCGCGGACGCGATCTCTGGGAAGCCGGAGAAGGGCCGCCACCGTAATCGCATCCCCGCTGCCGGCGAGCGAGTGCTTATAACATTCCGGGGGAGAGGAAGAACCATGCACCGGATCATCGACTGGAACGAACTCTGGAAGGCGCTTCATGCGGGTTCACCCGAGCGTGCCGAAAAAGACCGCGATCCAGCCGCCCACTGGGACAAACGCGCCGCCGCCTACCGGCGGATCACCCAGGACGAGAAGAAGGCGACCGAGCACGAACTCGCGATCCTGGACGTCGCGCCCGGCGAGACCGTGCTCGATATGGGCGCCGGGACGGGGAGACTGGCCGTGCCGATCGCCCGGACCGCCGCCCACGTCACCGCCCTCGACCCCTCGGAGGGCATGCTTTCCGTCCTCCGGGAGCGGATGGCGGCGGAGGAGCTCACGAACTACTCCACGGTTACGATGCGATGGGAGGATACGGTGATCGGCAGGGATGTCGAGCCCCATGACGTCGTCGTCGCGGCGTTCTCGCTCGGGTTCTACGACCTCGCCGCCGCCCTCGAAAAACTCGACGCCGCGGCCCGCCGGTCGGTCTACCTCTTCTGGCACGCGGGCGAGTGGCGGAACCCCGACGAGATGGCGCTCTATCGGGCGGTCTTTGGGGAGGCGGCGACCGTCCAGAAGGGCTACCCGGACTACATCTACCTCGTCAACATTCTCCACGACGCCGGGATCTACCCGAACGTCAGGATCTACCGCGCCACATGGGACGCGGTCTACGACTCGGTCGAAGAGGCCGTCCGGACCTGGACGGCGATGCACAACCCCGGGATGGAGGATCTCTCGCCCGTCAGGGAGTATTTCGACCGGGCGCTCCGGAAAGACGAGTCCGGGAGGTACGTCGAGACGACGGTGCGGCCGACCGCGGCGGTCTGGTGGGAGAAAGAGGGGCGGTGACGCCGGCCCTGCTCACCCGTCGTTCTCACGGATGAGCTGGTTGATGATTGCTTCGGCGATATCGCTCGAGTATTCGCCCGCCCGCCGGATGCTCTCGGCGATATAACCGATCGACTGGGCGAGTTCGCCTTCTTCCCGGTGCGCGAGGGCACTGATCTCATCGGTCATCCCTGCGAGGCCGGCAACCATATCGATGGTACGATTGGCATCACCAATATCTGACGAAAAAAGAGCCCGCATGCTTGAATGTAGAATCTCCATGGCGTCTTTCGTGGCTACCTTCATATCGGCGACGACCTCCGGAATAACGTCATGCTCTATGAGTATGGGGATATGTGAAGCGATCCGGACGCCGTGATCGCCGATCCGCTCAAGGCTTCTGCTCACGACATAGTAGTTCGAAGCCTCTTCGACGGAAACATGGAGTTTCTCCGGGAGAGTTGTATCTCTGAACATGAGATGATACTGGCGCGAGATCAGCCACTGGAGTTTATCCACCTCGACATCCCGGTTGATGACATCTTCTGCGAGAACCCTATCCTTCGTCTCGAGAGCGATCATCACATCGGTAAACATCGTCCCGATGATCACGAACATCCGTTTCACGCTGTTTTCAAACGGCATCTCCGAGGGGTTCAGGATATCTTTGACGAGGATGGAGGAATCGGTCTCCTCGACGATCTGCTGGCCGATGGTCATCGAACTGAAGTCCCGGACGGCCTTGCGGGTTGCAGGCGACAACTTCGTGGAGGAGGATATCCGGACGGTCGTGTAGCCGGCGATATACGAGCCCACGAGACACCGGAACAGGAACGTGGGGTTTTCTATCGTATCGGCATCAAACTCCTTCGTCCGCGGCTCCTTCTCTTCCGAGGGGCGGGGGAGGATGAGCAGGCTTCCATCGGCCTGGATCTTGATCGCGAGGGGTTCGTTCTTCTTGATATTCATCGATTGAACCCACTCTTTAGGAAGCGAGATGACGTACGAAGACCCCCCTGCCCTCTGAACCTTCCGAAACTCCATACGATACGTATTATCATTCTGCGGGATAAATATATTGACCTGCCCCATAAGGTATATACTTGTATTGTCTCCCTGTCCTCGAAAATATTCAATGTCGAAAATCCATATACCCACTCCTCTCCTACAACCTACCATGGCAGGAAAGAGTCTGTCAAACATGGCCGCGGTTGCCGTCGCCGGCACTCTCGTGGCTCTTCTGATGATAGCAGGATGTCTCGGCAGTGAGGGTGATTCCGTAACGTCCCCGTCGCAGCAGATCACGGTAACGGGCTCGACGACGGTGCTGCCCATCGCCGAGAGAGCGAAGGAAGCCTTCGAGGCGAACGACGCCTCCGCCGCGATCATGGTGAGCGGAGGAGGCTCGAGCGTCGGGATCAAAGCCGTCGGTGAGGGCACTGCAGATATCGGCATGGCATCGCGGGATCTCAAACCCGCAGAGACCGCAGGCTACCCCGGCATCGTCAGGCACGAGATCGCCAGCGACGCCATCCTTCTCGTCGTCAACCCGGAAAACAGCGTCGACCGCCTTACGCCCGGACAGGCGCGGGGCATCTACAACGGCACCTACACGAACTGGAACCAGGTGGGTGGGCCCGATCAGCCGATCGTCGTCGTCGGGAGAGACAGCGCATCGGGGACGCGGGAGTTCTTCTCCGAGTTCATCATGGATAAGGAAGACTTCATCAGAACCCAGGAGGAGTTCAACTCGAACGGCGGGATCCAGCAGAAGGTGTCGCGGACGCCCGGCGCGATCGGCTACGTCGGCCTCGGTTACACCGAGGGGGTGAAGGCGCTCGCGCTGGACGTCGACGGAACCGCCGTCGAGCCCACGCTTCAGAACATCACGGACGGGACGTACCCCATCAACCGCCCGCTCTTCATGCTGACGGACGGGGAGCCGGGCGGCCTTGCACGGCAGTACCTCGAGTTCATCATGAGCGCTGAGGGGCAGGAGATCGTGGCGAGCCTCGACTACATCCCGGTGCAGGGGTGACCCCGCCCCGCTATTGACCGCACGGAGCAGCCATGAAGAAAGAGCAAGCGGCACCGGTTCCGTTCCCGGGTTTCGGGCGGCTCCAACGGCCCGAAGTCGGGGCAGATCGTGCTTCTGCCGGGGCAAATAGGCACCTCACCGACCTGATCGCCGGCAAACTCCTTTTTTTTGCCGCGCTGGTCGCGATCGCTGCAGTCATCTTCATCATTGTCTTCCTGCTCCGCGACGGCTACCAGATCGTTCTCGAGACCGGCGCGTGGAACTTCCTCGCCGGCCAGAACTGGAATCCGGCCGGGCAGAATCCGGCCTACGGCGTACTTCCGCTCATCGTCGGCACGCTCCTGGTGACGGCGCTCGCGATGGCCATCGCCGTCCCGCTCAGCATCGGGAGCGCCGTCTTCGTCGCGGAGATCGCCGCCGCCAGAACGAAAGCGGCTATAAAACCCGCTATCGAACTGCTGGCCGGCATACCCTCCGTCGTCTACGGGTTCTTCGGCCTGATCCTCCTGACCGACTGGATACGCATCGCCTTCGATCAACCGTCGGGGTCGAGCTGGCTTGCAGGCTCGATCCTCCTCGCGGTCATGGCCATACCGACGATCACGAGCGTCGCCGAGGACGCCATCAGTTCGGTTCCCCGGGAGTTCAGGGAAGGCAGCCTCGCGCTTGGAGCGACCCGGTGGCAGACGGTCAGAAACGTCGTCGTCCCTGGTGCTCTCCCCGGCATCAGCGCGGCGATCATCCTGGGGATGGGGCGGGCCATCGGCGAGACGATGGCGGTGCTCATGGTCACGGGGAACGCCGCCGTCATCCCGGACCCGATAACCGACGTCTTCTCTCCCGTGCGGACGCTGACCGGGACGCTGGGCATCGAGATGGGCGAAGTCGCATTCGGAAGCACGCATTACCACGCGCTCTTCGGCGTTGCGGTGGTCCTGCTCTTCATCACGCTCGCGATCAACAGCGCGTCAAGGATCGTCATCAGCCGGATACAGGGGCCGCAGGGGACGGCACGGCCCACGGCGCACCGGGCGCTCGTAGCAGCGGCCTCACGGATTGCCCACGCCGTATCGGCGCCGTTCGGAGGGGTTGTCTCCCCGAGAACGTCGCAGCGATGCGCGTTCTTCCTGATATCCCTCTCGGTCGTGATCGTGCTCGCGGCCCTCGGGATGATCCTCTTCGGGATCGTCGTCAACGGGGCCGGGGCAATATCCTGGGAGTTCCTGACCGGGTCACCAAGAGACCTCGGGAGAGCAGGAGGGATCTTCCCCGCGATCGTCGGGACGTTCTACCTCGTGGGAGGAGGGCTCGCCATCGCCCTTCCGCTCGGGATTGCGACGGCCGTCTACCTCATCGAGTACACGGCCGAGACCCCGCTGACGCGGAGCATCCGTGCCGCGGTGGACCTGCTGAACGGGACGCCGTCCATCGTCTTCGGGCTGTTCGGTTTCGCCTTCCTGGTCATCTTCCTGAACTTCGGGATATCGCTGATCGCCGGGCAGATCACCCTTGGCCTGATGATTCTTCCCACGATCATACGGACGACCGAAGAGTCGCTCCGGTCAATCCCGGGCTCCCTCCGGGAAGGGAGTTACGCCCTCGGGGCGACGAAATGGCAGACGATCTCGCGGGTGGTTCTTCCCCCGGCGCTCCCCGGGATCCTCACCGGCGCGATCCTCTCCATCGGGCGTGCTGCAGGCGAGACGGCCCCCATCATGTTCACTGCAGCGATCTTCAGCAGCAGGTTCCTGCCGTCGTCACTCACGGAGCCGGTGATGGCGCTCCCGTACCACCTCTTCGTCCTCACGACAAGTATCCCGGGGGCGGCCACACAGAGTTACGGGACCGCGTTCGTGCTCCTGCTGCTGGTTCTCGCGATCTATCTCGCCGCGATCCTTCTTCGGTGCCGTTACAGTCCGGCAAAGGTGTGATGATGAATGAATGAATCCACAATCCTTGAGACAACAGATCTCAACCTCTGGTACGGGCAGAAGCATGCCCTCATCGATATCTCGTTCCAGGTTCCGAAGAACAGGGTCACGGCGCTGATCGGGCCATCGGGATGCGGGAAATCGACCCTGCTCCGGTGCTTCAACCGGATGAACGACCTCATCGACTCGTCAAGGATCGCCGGAGGGATCCTCTTCAACGGGAACGATATCCACGACCCGCGTGCGGACGTATACGCGATCCGCGAGAAGATCGGCATGGTCTTTCAGAAGCCGAACCCGTTCCAAAAGAGCATCTACGAGAACGTCGCTTACGGCCCCCGTATTCACGGGGTGAACGACAGGAAAGTGCTCGACCGTATCGTCGAGGAGAGCCTGAAAGGCGCTGCACTCTGGGACGAGGTGAACGACCGGCTTCACGAACCCGCGCTCGCCCTCTCGGGCGGGCAGCAGCAGAGGCTCTGCATTGCACGGTGCCTCGCGGTCGAACCCGAGGTGATCCTGATGGACGAACCCTGCTCCGCCCTCGACCCCATCGCAACGGCAAAGATCGAGGATCTCATCATCCAGATCGCCCGGGAGCACACCGTCGTCATCGTCACGCACAACATGCAGCAGGCGGCACGGGCAAGCGACTATACCGGGTTCATGTACCTGGGGAAACTGATCGAGTTCGACGAAACCCCGCGGATCTTCGAGGAACCCGCGGAAGAACTGACGGAGAACTACATCACCGGGCGGTTCGGGTAGATACAATGGTAGAAAAATTTCATGCGGAACTTGCACCCCTGAAAGGGGATCTCCTCGCGATGGGCAACCTCGCGCAGGGCATGCTGCACCGGTCGATGGAAGCATTGAAGACACAGGACGTGACGCTCGTCGGGTCGATCGACCGGGACAAGGCGGAACTCGCGGACTACGATCACGCGATCGAGCAGAAATGCCTGAGGCTCATCGCCCTCTACCAGCCGATGGCAAAAGATCTGCGCACGATCGCAGCCTCGATGAAGGTGATCACGAACCTCTACCGCATCGGGCGCTACGGAAAAGACATCGCCATCGTCGTGCCCGATCTCGCCGACGCCCCGCACGTAGGGAACCTCGTCAGCATCCCTCACATGGGAAATCTCGTCGAGGAGATGATTGCGGATGCGCTGGTCGCCTTCGAGCACGAGGATCTCTCCGTGATAGACACCATCGTGAAGCGGGAGGAGGTCGTCGATGCCCTCAGGTACTCCATATTTCGCGAGTGCCTCACCTACATGATGGAGGACCCAAAGAACATCACCAGGTGCACAAATTACGTCATGATCGCCCGGTATCTCGAACGCTGCGGGGATCACGCGTGCAAGATCGCGGAGAAGGTGCATTACATGGTGACGGGTGAGCGGATCGAGATCCGGTGATACGGGGGCGAGGACGCTCCCTTCATTACCCGGCATCGCCGGCGAAGCGGACGTAGACCACCTCGTCGAGAGTGGCGCCGTTCTTCGTGACAGCCATCCGGTGAACCGCCTCACGGGTAAAGCCGCACTTCTCAAGGACACGCATCGAGGCGGGGTTGGTTGAGAAGACGCCCGCCTCGAGCCGCACGATCTCGAACCTCTCGAAGGCAACCGGGACGAGCGAACGTACCGCGCCGGTGACGATGCCCCGGCCCCAGAACGACTCCGAGAGCCAGTAGCCGATCTCGGCCGTTCTGCGTTTGATGTCGGCCAGCGGCTGAATCCCGATGCCGCCCACGGCCTCACCGCGAACGTCGATCGCAAGGTAGAGGTGCGACGTTGTATCCATGGCCGTCTCGATGAACCGGCAGGCGTCCGCCGGCGTATAGGGGGACGGAAACCCGTCGCGCATCACTGCCGCGATCCGGGGATTGTTCGCGTGCCGCACCAGGGATCCGGCGTCGTCGGGCGTCCAGGTGCGGAGCACGGAACCGGGTGTGACGATCCGCATGTTCGGATAGAGGTTCGTCCCGGTGGTATTAAACGATAGGCCGCGCCCTTGCGAGAGCACCGGACGTTTCCGATCCCTTTTATATCCCGAGACCGATCTCTCAGAGATGCAGAATCAGCAGCCCGTCAACCTCAAGGGCATCGCGTGGACGGCGATGCAGCAGTACGGTTTTGTCCCGGCCTTCCCGCCGTCCGTCCTTCGCGAGGTCGAGGGGCTGGACGCAAAGGTCTTCCCGGAGACCCTCGATGACCCCCGCGACCTCCGCTCGCTCCTCTGGTCATCGATCGACAACCACGACTCGCAGGATCTCGACCAGATCGAGGTCTGCGAAGAAGGAGCGGACGACGAGATCCGGGTCAGGGTCGCCATCGCCGACGTCGACGTCTACGTCCCGAAAGACTCGGAGACCGACCGGCACGCCGCTCACAACGGAACCTCGGTCTACACCGGTGTCGTGACCTTCCCGATGCTCCCCGACCGCCTCTCGGCGGGCATCACCTCGCTCCTGCCCGGCCGCGACCGGATGGCGGTCGTCATCGAATACACCGTTCATTCGGACGGGAGCGTGGTGCCCGGCGACGTCTACCGGGCGATCGTCGCGAACCGGGCAAAACTCGTCTACGAGGAGGTCGCCGCCTGGCTGGAGGGAACCGGCCCCGCACCCAGGACGGTCGCGGAGACGCCGGGGCTCGCGGAGCAGGTTCTCCTCCAGGACAGGGCTGCCGTGCGGATGAAGATGCGCCGGACGGAACAGGGAGCGCTCGCCCTCGAGACGATCGAGGCCGAACCGCTCGTCGAGGAGAACCGGGTCCTGGGCCTCGTCGTCCAGGAGCAGAACCGCGCCCGGTGCCTCATTGAAGAGTTCATGGTCGCGGCGAACGGAACCCTGACGGCGTTCCTCGCCGCCGCCGGTCTCCCCATGATCCACCGGATCGTCCGCATCCCGAAGAACTGGGAAGGGATCGTCGCCGAGGCCGCGGAGCGCGGCGAGAGTCTGCCCGACCGGCCGGACGCCGAAGCGCTCACCCGGTTCCTCATCCGGCAGAAAGCGGCCGACCCCGACCGCTTCCCCGACCTCTCGCTCACGGTGGTGAAACTGATGGGGGCGGGTGAGTACGTGGCGTTCCAGCCGGGCGACGAGCCGATCGGCCACTTCGCCCTCGCCGTCACCGACTACACCCACGGCACCGCCCCGAACCGGCGCTACGTCGACCTCGTCATCCAGCGGCTGGTGAAGTCCGTCGTCGGCGAGCACGACCCGCCCTACACGCCGGCGGACCTCGACGACCTCGCCGCACGGCTCACCGGCCGGGAGAAGGCATCGCAGAAGGTCGAGCGCTACGTCCGGAAGGCCGCGGCCGCCGTCCTCCTCCATGACCGGATCGGCGAGACGTTTGAAGCGTTCGTCACCGGCGCCTCTGAGAAGGGAACGTATGTCCGGCTGATCGACCCGGCCGTGGAAGGAAGGGTCGTGCTGGGCGAGCAGGGGCTCAGGGTCGGTCAGAGGGTGCGCGTCCGCCTGATGGCGGCCGACCCCTACAAAGGCTTCATCGACTTCGGGCGCACCCGGTGAGGAACAGGGATCGGTGCAAAAAAGAAGAGATTTATTGAACCCGGTTCAGGTGGACGTCCACCTGCGGGAAGGGAATCTCGATGCCGGCATCCTTGAACGCCCTGACGACGTCGCGGTTCAGGTCCCACTGGACGCCCCAGAAGTCCGCCGTCTTTGTCCACGCCCGGAGAGCGAGGTTCACCGAAGAGTCGGCGAGTTCGGTGACGACGACCACGGGTTCCGGGGACGGGAGCACCCCTTCGTGGGCCGCCATCAGGTCGGTGGCGACCCGGATCGCCGTACCAAAGTCGCTGTCGTAGGCGACCCCGACCTTGACGTCGGTACGGCGGGTCTCCATCCGGGTGGAGTTGATCACCGGGCTCCCCCAGACGAGGGAGTTCGGGATGGTGATGTAGGTGTTGTCGGGCTTCAGCAGCTCGGTCGCCATGATGCCGACCGAGGTGACCGTCCCGGATATGCCGTTGACCTCGACGAACTCATCCTTGTCGATGGGGCGGAACGCCGCCAGCCAGACCCCGGCTGCGAGGTTGGTGACGGTGTCCTGGAGGCCGAAACCGAGGATGAGCCCGATCACCGCCGAGAGCCCGAGCACCATGGAGGAGACGTCGAACCCGAGCGTCGCGAGGACGATGAGGGCGAGGATCACGTAGAGCAGAACCGAGAAGAACCGAACCAGGAACTCGACGACCAGGCCGGGCAGTTTCGAGGCCCGGGAGAGCATCTTTGTAAAGACGGCTGTGAGCACCTTCACCATGATCCACCCGATGATCGCGACAAGCACGGCGAGAACAACGCTTTCGAGTGTGATGTCGGAGAGCGGAACAGTGACGTTGAGGATTTCTGCGATCTCCATACATCAAGGTAGCACGGGAGTTCAGATATACTGAACCCTCCGGATAGAGGAGAGGAGGGGCGGAACTCGCGGAGGTGGCCGGGTCCCGGGGAGAGGATGCCGGGCATGGGCCTGCCGCATTATCCTTTACCAGGCAGGCCCGGTGCCGCTATGCGGGTCAACAGGGTTCAGTATCCAAGCGGCTGGCGGATCAGGACGAGCGTGATCCTCCCCTCGACGTCTTCGCGGTCGAGGATCACGTGCTTGCCGATGTAACTCCCGACGCCGTAGGTATGCTGTGCACGCTGGTTCTCGAGGGGGAGGCAGTACTCCCGGCACCGCCGGAGCCCCTCGTCGACGGTCGGCACGATCTTGTTCGTCCCGGAGACGAGGACGAGATGCGCCGCCGCGTGAGGCCATGCCCCCATCCGGCTCCCGGTCTTGTCGCACCCGACGATCTCGCCTGAGGCGGCGATCGCCTGCACCCCGGAGAGGAAGTAGTCCGCGGCGACGCTTTTCCGGCGGAGCGCGTGCCGCTTCTCGGTGTCGTTCTCGGCGGTGATGACCGCGTGGTAGTCCCGCCATCCCTTCGGGTTCTCTTTGAGCACCCGGTCAAACCCCATCTCGACCAGGGTCGTCGAGTAGCCGTTCATGACCTCCGCCCCCTCGGGGAGCAGGTCGACGAGCGCCCGGAGGGCATCCTCCGTCGAGTCAACGAGGATCACTCTGACGTTCCGGACCTCGATTGCCTCGATCGTCTTTCTGAGCGTCGCTTCGTCCGGTGCCCGGTTCCACCGCTCCACATCGACTCCGGCATCGGCCATCAGGTTGGCCGCACTGTATTCCGTGGCCTTCTCCATCTGCTGGATAACGTTCGCCATTCGATCACCTCGCGGTCGGGGGATGCGATCCCACATATACCTCTCGATGAGGAGGTCGCACCGATCTTACGGTGAGGGAGGTTCCGGCGGCTTTTTTGTCTATTCCATCACACAGACGAGTATGAATAGATTCTACCTCATCGGTCTGGTTCTGTTTCTGGTGTTCGCGGCCGGGTGTACCGGCCCTGCCGGAACGGAGGCCCCAGAAGAGAATATCACCCACGCGGATCTCGCGGGCTTCGTCCAGGAGGCCGCCGCCTACGCGGAGACTGCCGGAGAAGACGCAGCACTTGCCGAGTTCAACAACGAGGCGGGCAGGTTCACAGAGGGAGCCCTCTACGTCTACGCTTACGACTACAACGGGACGCTCCTCGCCCACCCCTACGAGAAGGATGCGATCGGTTCCGACCGCGGAGACTGGACCGACGTCCGGGGGCTGCCGGCGATCCGCATCGGTGCGGATACGGCGGCAAACGGTGGCGGATACATCGCCTACCTCTACCCGGCACCCAAGAACGGTTCGATCGACGAGGCGGCGGGAGATACCTACATCCCGAAGCTCGTCTACGTCGCCCCTGCCGGTGAGACGTGGTGGGTGGCCTCAGGCGTCTACCTCTCCGACGTGGCCGGGCACGGAGTCGAACCGTATCCCGAACCCGTCTCCGCGATGGTCGACCTCGTCGAGCGCGGCGCCGCCTACGGCCGCGAACAGGGAACACAGGCGGCGTTTGCCGAGATCTCGAATGCTTCGGGAGAGTTCGTCGACACAGAAGGGCACTACCTCTACGCCTACGACTACAACGGAACGCTCCTTGCCCACCCCCACCTGCAGGACGCGATCGGGACGAGCCTGATCGAGCGGCAGGACCCGTACGGGATGAAGAACATCCGGGCGCTCTGTGGCACCGCAGAGTCGGGAGGGGGGTTCATCGTCTTCATCTGGCCGAACCCCGCCCAGGAGGACCGCAACGAGCTCAAGATCGGCTACGTCCTCCCGGTCGATGATACCTGGTGGGTCGGGTCGGGGGTCTACCTCTCCGAGATCACCGAAAGCGGATCGCTCCCCTCCCCGGCGCCCTGAAAACTCGTTTTAGCGGCCGGACCGCCTGTGAAACGTTCAGGGGGCCTGACCGGCCCCCACCTCCTCGCTGTCCCATACGAGGGTGCTCTTCATCTCGGTCATGATCACCCTCGATCCCGGGGGAACCTGGATCGCGTCGCCGATATCCTCGGGCGCCCGCGCCCAGACGACCTGGTGCCTGAAATCCCCGTCGGGCAGCAGCACCACGACGCTGTAGGTGTTCATGCCCTCCTCGGGGGCACCCTCCTCCTCTCCCGGGGTGACGCGGTAGCACGTAAACGTGACCGGCCCCGCTTCTTCTGCCATCATCTCTTCTGATTCGCCTCTCATACGCGTTCCTCACCACCCGGGTGAGCGCCGGGGAACCCGCCTCACGCCCGGGAGCCACCTCCACTGGTGCCCTCCTGATAATAAGCTTGCCCCATGCCGGAGCCCGGGGATGAGCGTGGCGGCCAGGCCAATGCCGACCGTCGAAAAAAAGGATTCTTCTCTTCTCACGCGACGTGAAGGAACTCTTCGACCAGTTCCCGGATCGCATCGTTGTTGCCGTAGAGCCGCTCGCTCAGCCCCCGGTCGTCGAAGGCCTTCAGGGTGGCGATCCAGCTCTCGATCATCCCTGCCGGGAAGATCCCGTTCTCTTCGAAGATCGCCCGCTTCGCCTCGAGTGCCTCGGCGGACTCGACGCAGGAGGCCGGGAGCTGCCGGAACCCGGCAAGCCGCTCCCTGAACTCGGGGCGGAAGATGTTCCCGCTGACGTAGAGTCTCTCGGCCGCCTCGAGCGCGCCGGGCATCTCGATCCCGCGGAGCGCCGCCACGACGAGGCCGGCGACGATCAGGTAGGGATCGGCCGAGCCGTCGGCGACCCGGTACTCGAACGTCTGCTTTGAGGGGCGGTTCGCCGCACGGCCGTTCTCGCCGGGGTTGGCGTCACGGGTCATGCCGTCGGCCCCGACCCAGCCGAGAGGCACCCGGACCACGACCGAGCGGTTGCGGTCGCCCCAGCAGACCGTCGTCGGCGCTTCCTGGTGGGGGACGAGACGGAGGTAGGAGGTCGGGATGGTGTTCCCGAAGGCCGTCAGGGCGTCGGAGGCGTCGAGGATGCCGGCGATCATCTTCCGGGCGAGCGGGCTCAGTCTGCCCTCCTCGACCAGCAGATTCTTGCCGTCCTTCTCGACGAGCATGTGGAAGTGCATCCCGCTCCCGGCCTTGCCGACGGTGATCTTCGGGGCGAAGCTGATCTCGACGCCGTACTGGTTGCCAAGCATCCGCAAGACCCACTTCGCGACGATCAACTGCTCGACCGCCTGCTCCACCGGCATCGGCAGGAACTCGATCTCGTGCTGCTCGTAGTAGGTGTCGTCGTTATAGAAGCACCCCACCTCGGAGTGGCCGTACTTGATCCTGCCTCCGGCCCGGGCAATGAGGCGCATCGCCTCGTCCCGCAGGTCCGCGAACTTGACGAAGGGTTCGGCCGAGTGGTAGCCTTTCTGGTCGCGGCCGGGGTAGAGGTCGTCCCGCGGGCTGATGACGTAGTACTCGAGCTCGCCGAGCGTCTTGAAGGTGTATCCGGTCCGGCGGGTGAACTCCTCGTCCGCCTTGCGGAGCACGTACTCGGGCGCGCTCTCGAGGGGTTTCCCCTCGCTGTCGTAAAACGAGCAGAGGAACTCGAGCGTCGGCACCTCGGCAAACGGGCTCAAGAACGCCGTGCGGTACCGGGGGATGACGTAGAGATCGCTGCTCCCCGCCTCGATGAACGAGAAGAGGTTGCTGCCGTCGACGCGCTCGCCGTCCGAGAGGATGGTATCGAGGTGTTCTTTTGAAGAGACGACAAAATTGAGGGTCTTGAGTTTACCATCTTCGGCGGCGTAACGGAAGTTGATCATCTCAATCCCGTTCGCCTCGCAAAACCGTATTATGTCCTCTTTTGTAAATTCCGCTGGATCCTTCTTGAGAAAACGTACCAGCTCGTTGGGGTTCATCAGGATCTCAGAATCTTTCATATTTTTTTAACGTTGGCTTCGACCGTATAAAAAAGAGTCTTCTCCTCCCCGCATCAGGTCCGACAGAGGCACCGTGCTCCCGGATATCGGGGGGATAGATTGCCATATAGAGGAAGGTAGCAGCCCTCCGGGAGGGGAAAGCGGTTGCATAACCGCCTCACACCGCCTGCGCGACGGATAACGGCTCCGTTCCGATCGCTGGCCTGCTCAGTCCAGCCTTCCGGAGAGATCCCACACCAGCATCGGGGCTTTCGGGATAGCGTTACCGGCATCCTCTCCCCGGAACCCGGCCACCTCCGCGAGCACCGCCAGACCGAGCCGGGCGTTCCTCGCCGCATACCCGAACGAGACATGCTCGATGGTGTCGTCCGGGGTATGGCCCGGGCCGTGCCCCTCGCAGTGGGTCGTCACGGCCGGATAACCCTGTTCCCGGAAGGAGATGTGGTCCGAGGTGCAGGAGTAGGTGTTCTCGGTCAGGGTGAAGTTCGTAGAGTAACGGGCGTTGCAGTCGGTCATGAGTGCCGCGATATCCGCAGAACGCTCGTCGTAGCCGATATCGAGCACGGAACGGTTAAGGGGATCGTAGCAGGACGAGTCGTAGTTGAGGTAGAGCACGATCGGGGCCGCCGCCCGGGCAGCGTGGTCGATGCTGCCGAGACGCCCAACCTCTTCGCCGTTCCAGAACCCGAACTCGACCGTCCGATCGAACGAGTGCCCGCTCATCACCCGGGCGAGTTCCAGGACGATCGCGACGCCGCAGCCGTTGTCGGTGGCCCCGGGCGCGCGGGCGGGGTCGAACGACTTGCTGTCGTAGTGCGCCCCCACCACCACGACTCCGTCGGAGGCGTCGCCCCCGGGGAGCGTGGCGACGATGTTGTTCTGTTCGCCGCCCCCGGACTCCACCTCGAGCCCGGGGATGGCCGCAAGCCTCGCGGCGAGGTACTCGCCCGCCTCCCGGTTCCCGTCGGTGGCGTATGCCCGGGTCGAGAAGTTCTGCAGGTCGTAGGTCGTGTTCCGGAGTTCGGATTCATCGATCTCTGCGAGCATCGCGGCGATCCCGGGGTCGTACTCCACCCCGGGCGTGCCGGTGGCGGCTGCCGGGGGGGCGGCAAGGAGAACCACCATGCCGGCGAAGAGTAACATGCGGAACGGCATCCCGGTGAACCGGGCATACCGTCGGGTATGCTTTCCGTGCGCTGAATCCCGTTTCATGCATGATCACGTAGATTGCGTCGAAAGGAGAGGGAGAGATATATACTTTCTCCTGGCCGAACAGGGGATTACGATCGAGGAAACGAGTCGACCCCGACCGGAATCGCCAAAAAAACGCCCGGGGTAACCTTCATGGACGACGCAGATCTCGGGGCCAGGTATATATTGCATGCAACAGAGAGGTCTCCTGAAACGACGGATCGCAATAGGTGCATGCATGCCCGACCGACCATCAGCAAGCGACGAGTCGACCCTCTTACGATGGATGCGGCTTGAGATCGGCAGGATCAACGACGGCATCGTTTCGGAGCGTAAACGCCTCTCCCGGCTCCTCGCGGAGGAACACCCGTCGTCGGTCACGAAGGGGGGGAGCCGCTACGACTTCGACCGGGACGTCCTTCTTCACCTGGAGAGGACACTCCCGGGCGAGCTGCAGAGACGGCTCCGGCTCCCGATCCTCTTCTACTTCGACTCGACGGTTCCGGACAGTTTCTTCCTCGCGGACGAGGCCGCGGTGCAGGCACTCCAGACCCTCGGGGAGATCAGTAGCCTCAGGAGGATGCAGGGCGGGAGACTCTGGATCGCAAAACCCCTCGTCTACGCCGTCATGAACAGATACCCGACGGTCATGCAGATCGTGATGGGGTAGGGGAACTGTCCCCTACGAAAAGAGGATGAACGTCTCCCGGGCTCCCGACAGGATACCCGCCGCCTGGTGGCCGACGATGGGATACTCGGCCGGTGAGGCGCTTGCCATCCGGTCACCTGCATACCCCGCCTCGGTGATCGGCGGGATCACGGGAGACGACCGATCCTGTGTTCCAACAACAATACAGGCTATTAATCCGCCGACAATCAGTGCCTGAATGGCGACGGTCAATACTTGGGCCATCTTCTGCTGGGAGATTCTATCACCTCGCGTGCCGGAGGCGGGGAAGATATTTAAATTTTGTTATTTTTATACCTATGAATAATATATATTGCTACATATGCTTCGCGAGATAGCGGAGGGAGAGCAGCCGGACATTCTGCGGCTCACCATGGCCGCACCGCCGGAACCGACAGCCCGTCAGCCGGAACGGCCCGAAGACGGGGCGGAATCGCTCTTCTTCGCGACCGTCCTCCGGAACCGGTCAAGCACCGGGCGGGTGGCCTCGTCCATCTGCCGGTCGAAGTAGTCCACCCATTTCGCGATGAGGGCAAGCTGCTGCTGCTGCGCGGAGAGACGCTCCTCGAGGTCGGCGACGGCCTTCTGGAACCGCTCGGCCTCCTCGGCCCTCAGGTCGCGCTCCAGTTCGAGGTCTTCGGCCAGGCGAGCGATCCGGCGCTCCTGCCGGGCCAGCGTATCCCGCATCACCCCGAGATCGATCACCACCTCGGGTGGGAGCGGGGCGGCTGTCCGGTCGATCTCTTCCGCCGGTTCTTCTGCCGCATCCGACTTCCTGCCGGTTTTGACCTCTTCGGCGATCTCATCGGGCGAGAGCCCCCGCCCGGAGAGCTCCGCGAGTTCCCGGACGACCTTTACCGCCTTCTGCGGGAAGAGCCTGGCCTGCCCGATCTTCCGGTAGGTAAAGAGGCTGTCATAGGTCTGGATGAGCGCCCGGACATCCTGCTCCGAAAGTCCGGTGAGGTGCGCGATATCACCGATCTTCAATTCCTTCTCGTGCATGCTGCCATCCTCCGCGCCCGCCCGCATCCCGGGGCGGGAGCCCTACGTAATTCTTTGTCGCCATCAGGTATAGGTACGTGCCGGATCACGTTTTTTCCCGCCGGCGCCCCAGTACTGGTATCATGAGCCGGGGAGAGAGGGAGAGCGTCGCGGGCAAAACGACCATCGTCTTGAAGGCGGTGCGGTCCGCCCGCCTCCAGGTGAGGCCGGACGGAACCCTGCGCGTGGTCGCCCCCCCGTCGTTCGACGTCGAGGGGTTCCTGCAGCGCAACGCGGCCTGGATAGAGAAGCGGCGGCGGGAACTCGACCGCCTGGCCGCCGAAGGGCGCGGGCGGGAGGAGATGCTCCTCCTGCACGGGCGGTTCTGCCGCGTGGTTCCGGGCGCGCGGTTCGCGGTCGACGAGGCCGCGGGTACCGTCACCTTCCCCTCCGTCCCCGCTCTCCGGCGAGGGCTCTCCCGGATGCTGAAAGAGGAAGTGCTCGAACGGCTGAAGGCCTGCCCCGACCTCGCCGGCCGGTGGCAGGGGCGGATCGCGGTGAAGATGCAGAAGACACGGTGGGGGAGTTGCTCGACGCTCGGCAACGTAAACGTCAACCTGCGCGTCGTAGCCCTTCCGGAGACGCTACGCGAATACGTCGTCGCCCACGAGGCCGCCCACCTCCGCGAGCAGAACCACTCGAAACGGTTCTGGCGCCTCGTCGGCGAGCATTATTCCGATTACCGGACGGCGGAAGCCGAACTGCGCCGCTACTGGATCATCCTCGAGCGGAACAGGGTCTGGGGGACGCTCCGGGAGACGCGGTGAGCGGGGTATCAGGAGTACTTCCGCCAGAACATGGAGAGCTTCCTCGATTCGCCCCACCGCTCGTCGAGCTGGTCGATAATCCCGTTGATCCGCTGCACCTGCTGGCGGATCTTCTCCGTCGTCTCGATATCGTCGAGAAGTTCGGCCCGTCCCATGATCGCCTGGAGCGGGTTCCGTATATGGTCGGCCAGCAGGGCGAACTGCTCCATGTTCCTCTCGATCTGAGCGTAGGCTTTCGATTTCAGGTCTTCGATCTCTCTCTGGGCGGTAACGTCTCTCGCGACGGTGACGACCCTCGCGACCTCGCCGTGCTCGAAGATCGGGATCCGCATCTCCCGCATGATCATGGTCTTATCGCCCGAGACGAGAGACCGCTCCGACGTCAGCGGCCGGCCGGTCCGAATGACCCGCTCGTAGAGCTGCCGCGTCGCGGGCGGAAAGAACGGCACGACGGTGAAGAGATCCTTTCCGACGACGTTCGTCTCGAGTCCGAGGTCTTCGCACCAGGCGACGAAGGCGTCGTTCGCGAGAAGAACGGTGAGATGGGTATCGACGACGGTGACGGTGTCGGTGATGGCGTCGAGGACGATCTGGTAAAGATCCTCCGACTCCCGGAAGACGTACTCGGACTGTTTCCGGTCGAGCGCGCCCGCGATGATGTGAACGGCCGCAGAAAGAAGCACCACATCTTCGTCCGCAAAACAGGCCCCATCGACGTCCCTATCGCACCCGACGAAACCGACGACCGTCCCGTTCAGCAGAAGCGGGATCATCAGAGCCTCGGTTGCGCCGTGCCGCTCCAGGAACTCGCGCTCCTCCCTCTCAGGCCGCCCGTCCCCGGAGACCCCGTTCACGATCACGGTCTCGCCTTTGAGAACCCGCACCGCCCACCGGGGCGGCTCACCCTTGAAGAGGTTGCGCGACTCGCCCCGCAACGGAGCCTGACCCGCCCGGCACCACTCGTGCGTCGTGCCGAGAAGCGTTCGCTGATCGTTGAAGAGAGCGAGGTAGACCCTGCACGCCCCACACGCGCGGCCGAGCTCCTCGAACGAGTCGTCGATCGCCGGATCGATCGCCACCGGGTCCATGAACCGGGCGGGCATCGCCGCGATGGCCCGTTCAAGGCTGCGGCGGTGGTCGGGCGCATCTTCGGTTCCGCCCTTCACACCGGCCTCGATGCAGGAGAGGAGGAGCCAGACGTCGGCGGTTCCGGGGTCATGAACGGTGCTGAGCGCGATCCGGGAGTAAAACGAGGATGCATCCCCCCGCCGGGCGGCAATCGTCCCGGTCCACTCTCCGGCGGAGAGCGCGTGGTCGATGCAGTCCCGCCCCTCTTCGGGGGAGAGCCAGAGACGGGTCACCGGTTTTCCGACTACCTCTAAGAGGTTGTATCCCCATATGGCAAGCAGCGAAGCGTTGGCAAAAGCGATGCATCCCTCCTGATCGACGATACAGATCCCGGAGAGCGAGGTCTCGATCACCTGTTGCAGCATCGCAGCGGTGACATCAGGCGACGCGTGGGGAGTCTCGCCGGCCACCAGGCGACTTGTCGTATTCTTATTCATACCCAGACCGTCCCGGGCGACGGATCAAAGCCGCCCGCGGTCGTCCCGGAGAGCATCGACATGCGACCTCTCCGGATGACCTGGATGATTAATCCCCGGGGCGGGTATTATAACTTTTCGTTTCCGCTGCACCGACTCCTGCCCCGCAAAAACCCCGGGATCAGGCGCTTGCCTCAGCCCTTCGTGAATAACTCCGGTAGGTCACGAGGAGTGCGATGCCGATCAGGAGGAAGACGGCAAGCGAGACCCAGAACCCGGCTCCCGGCGGGATGAGGTTCACGACGTAGTCGATGCCGAGGGCGATGGCAAAACTGCCGATGAAGCCACCGACGGCGATGCAGGAGATGACCTCCATCTTCGTCATCCCGAGCATCCTGCCGACGACGGAACCGACGATGCTCCCCGACCCGTCGAAGGGGAGGGCCAGGAAGGCGACGAGACCGACGAAGTAGAGCCGTTCGAGCCACGGCCGCCGGTCGAGGAACGCCCTGCCCGCCTCCGTAAACCGGCGAACCCAGGGGCCGATGTAGGGGATGCGGAGAACCAGCGGGAAGTTCCAGGCCATGAAAAGCCCGCCGGCGAAGTCCAGGAACGCCAGGGCGAACGCGGCCAGCCACCATGGAATCCCGCAGAGGATGCAGACCGGGATGATCGTCTCCCGGCCGAGCGGGGGGACGATGTAGGCAACCATCATCCCGAAGAGGAGGAGCCACTGCTCCGCCGGAAGGAAGAACCATACGACAGCAAGGAAGAGCCCGCAGAGCAGGAACGGAATCGAGACCTTCAGCCAGCTCGTCGTATCGTCGCCGTCGCCCCAGATCTCGATCTGCCGCATAATCGCGTCACCTGCGGGTGATCCGGGGGCCGGAGTCACTCCTCACCGGCAGAGCCGGCGGGATCCGGAGAGCCCCGGGTGTTCAGGATGCGCTCGACGATCTTCGACGAACTGGCAAGCGAGCCGGGATACCCGGGTATCCGGACGACGTCCGCGTCGAGCCCGCGTTCCCTGAGCTTCTGCCGGAGATGCTCCTCGTCGAAGTGCTGGTTGAACCCGAGCGTGATGATATCCGGCCGGAGCTCCGCGATCGGCCTGAACATATCGTTGAGGTCGCCGAGGAGCGCGTGGTCGACCGGCCTTAACGCCCGTACCATCCGGAGCCGCTGGTCTTCCGGGAGGATCGGCCGCGGCTTATGCTTCACGTTCGCGTCCCGCGCCACGATCACAAAGAGTTCGTCGCCGAGGTTCCGGGACTCCTCGAGGTAGTAGAGGTGTCCGGGGTGGAGGATATCGAACGTCCCCGTTGCGACCACGCGGATCACTCGACCACCTCGAGGCGCGTCGCGCTGCCGTCAGCCCGGTAGCACCGCCAGTCCCGCTTCCCGTAGGGGTAGCCGACGATGATGTGATACCGCCCCACCGTGGGGAAGAACCTGAGATCCGCCGACGACGGGGAGAGGACGCCGTTCGGGTGGCTGTGGGCGCTGCCGGCCTGGTGGGTGTCCAGCGGGAGCATATCGATGAAGAACGAGGCGCTCTCTTCCCCGACGATGGTGCCGGGCACCAGGTCGAGGTCCCGGATAACGCCGTCCCGTTCCCGCAGCACGGCAACGAATTCGTCCGGGTGGTGTTCCCGCCCAAGTTCGAAGAGCATCGAAAGCAGATCCCTGCTGATCCCGCATATGGCCATTCTACTGAATGGTAGGGGAGATGGGGACATAAGCCCTCGCGTTGGATATACATGCCCGGGCCGCGGGGTCTTCGCGAAAAAGAGGATCGGTTAAGGAATGACCCGTTGCTCCTCCACAGGAGCCTCCGGCGTCACGTTCTCCATGAGGGTCACGTTCTCTTCAGAGGTCACATTCTCCACCGGAGTTACGTTCTCCACGGGAGTCACGTTCTCTTCAGGGGTCACGTTCTCCGGCGGCAGGAGATCCGGCGGCATCAAGACCATGTCAATGACGTGGACGACACCGTTCTCGGCCGTAAGATCGGAGACGACGAGGGTTGCATTCCCTACCGTGAGGTTGCCGTCGGCCGTGCTGACGTTGAGGCTGTCCCCGGTGAGGGCCTCAAGAACCGTCTCGTTGGTGGCGTTCGCCTCCCCCATCAGGTCTTCTGCGGTGTAGTTCCCCCTCACTACGTGGTGCAGGAGCAGGGTATCGAGCAGCTCCGTGTCGTTCAAGAGCGTAGCATAGGTCTCGTCATCAAGAGCCTCGAACGCGGCATCGTTCGGAGCAAAGACCGTGTACGGCCCGCCGGCGGAAAGAACCGTCCGCGTGAGCCCGGCCATCTCGACGGCATCCGCAAAAGAGGTCAGGTTCTCATCCCCGGCAACCAGATCGGCAAGCATCATCCCCGCCGGTTCCTCCTCTGTTGCATTCCCGTTCTCCTCGACCATCATCCCCTCCGGGACGACGATGACGACACCCTGCATGGGTGTCCGCCGCGTCGAGGCGTTGAGCGTACAGCCGTACGGGAATGTCCCCGTATCGGCAAACGAGTAGTTGAACGTCTCATTCTGCTCTATCGGCCCGGAGTCGAAGACCTCGCCCGTGCTGGTGACGGTATGGCTCACCTCATCGTAGTTCGTCCAGGTCACCGTTGTATTGCTCTCGACCGTGAGCGAGGCGGGGATATACTCCCCGCCGCGTATATCGACATCGGCGGTCGCCGCGAGAACCGGCAGGGCAACGAGCCCGATGGCCAGGACGGCTGCGATCCCGAGGATGGTTGAATTCATTCTCATGCAGTCTCACCACATTTAAGAGTCCTGGCAGGGAGAACAGCCGGGACCATCCCGGAAGAGAACCAGGATGATTCGGCACCGCTCGCCGCTGCCACGGGAGGAAGAATAAGCACGCAATTATATAAGTATTGCCATAAAATTCCGGGACCGGCACCCCCGGCGGTCTCTGCCTCGCAAGCATAGGAGTCTAGGGGAACAGGCCGCTCAGAACGGCCCGTCCTGTTCGAAACTCCTCTTCATCCTGATGGCGAGTTCCGCCCTGGAGAGCTCTTTTCCAAGGTAGGCGGCGTGATCGAGCCGTGAGAGGCTTGCGTTTGCAAGAAGCGCGTGAAAGACGTCTTCCCACCGCTTCCCCCGCACGGCACGACCATTATGGACCGCGACGATCCAGTCCTCCTCGACACCGATGCGGACGCATCCCAGGGGATCGTAGATGATCTCGTCCGGCACGGGAAGCGCATCCTCGATGCTCTCGTACTCAAGCGGAGGTTCCCGCCGCCGCCGCTTCTCCTTCAGGACGAGAAGGTCGAGCCCCAGGTCTTTGGGATACGGGCGACCGGTCATGAGGGCCATCATCTCGGTTGCCCGCCGCATCTCCGCGACCGAACCTCGCGTCTTGTCGCTGTGCTCGCTCGTAAAGACGACAGCGGCCCCGACCTCGTGCGCCATCCCGGCGAGGAGGGCATTTGCCCCCGGAGAGTCGGCATCCAGCAGTTCCACGACGTTGCCCGCCCCGAAGAAGAGCGGACGGGAAGCGTCGGAGAACCCGGCAAGTGAGTCCGTCAGCCCGGAACCCGCGGGCTGGAGGAGGGGATCGGCGATCAGGCAGCGGATTCCGGCTTCCCGTGCTGCCGCAAGGTTCTCTTCAAGCGTCCGCTCACGCGGCACCACGACCGCCGCCGCTCCAGCCTCCGCGACCGCCCGGCCGACGGCGGGGATATTCCCCTCGTGCAGGGAGAGCACAAGGTCGGCGCGGAAGAGTGCCGCCGCGATGAGATCGGGGTCCTGCGTATCGACGGCGAGCGGCCCTTCGACATCAGCGAGGAGCGAGAAGCACCGCGCGACATCGCCGGGGGTCGCGTCGAACCCGAACCCCAGGTCGACGATATCGGCTCCGTCGGTAAAGAACCGCCGGACGTCGGCGAGGAGATCGTCGCGCTTCTGCGCATCCATAATCTCCGCGAGCACCTTCATCCTCGAACCCCCGCCGACCTTCACGCCGCGGACGATGAACTCCGCCTCCGCCTCCCCTTCCCGGATCGCCACCTGCCGGCAGGCCTCCTCACGGCGGGTCTCCGCGAGGAACTCATCGGCGGGGACGGTCTTTGAGAGGGGTGCGGCCTCCAGCACCGAGAGAACCGGCACGAGATCGGCCGCATGGCGCGGGCCGCGGTAGACCGGGACGCCGGTCTCGCGCTCGACGTCGGCAAACGACGCGGTGCACATCCCGGAGACGATCGCCATGTCGTAGTTGCCGCCGGCAAGCAGTCTCCGGAGTTCTCCGGGGGCAAGAAACGATGCAATTTCGCCGGTGACCACCACATCGATCTCGTAACGATCGGAGAAGCGCCGGGCCGCCGACTTCACGATGCCGACCGTTGCCGATCCGGTCGGGAGGAGAATGTGCATACACTTCACTTATTATTCAGAGGATGACAAATAATCTGATCTCATGCTGCGGTGCGATCTGCATGTCCACACGAAGTTCTCCAAGGACGGAGAGAGCAGTGTGGAAGAAATTCTCCGGCGAGCGGAGGCGGTCGGCCTCGACGCCATCGCGATCACCGATCACGATACGGTGGAGGGTGCCCTCTACGCCCTCGATTGCGACACCTCCGTGACCGTGATCCCGGGCACCGAGGTCTCGACGAAACAGGGCCATCTCCTCGCACTCGGCATCACGGAACCCCTCCCGGACGGTCTTGACTTCTTCGAGACCGTCGCCGTCGCACGTGTGCGGGGTGCTCTCCTGATCCTCCCGCACCCCTACCACCGCTGGCGCCACGGTGTCGGGAGGAGACTCGCGGCCGGTATCGGCGCGGTGGACGCGGTGGAGGTCTTCAACAGCCGCTACATCACCGGGTCGGCGAACCGGAAAGCCGCAGTCATAGCAAAGAGGTTCGGGAAACCCGGCGTTGCCGGGAGCGACGCCCATAACGCCCGTTATGTCGGGTTCGGGGTCACCTACGTCACGGCCGAGCCCGATGCTGCCTCCATCCTCGCCGCGATCCGGGAAGGCCGGACGATGGCGGGAGGGAGGATGACCCCGCTTCACACCTACACCCGCCAGTCCATCAAGGGCGCCCTCCGTAGAATCCGGCGGACGGTACACCGATGAACCTGGCGTTCCGCTTCTCGTATTTCGGCGACCGGTTCTTCGGTTCGCAGATGCAGCCCGATCTCCCCACCGTGGAGGGAGAGTTCATCGGGGCCTGCAGGCATCTCGGGCTCTTCGAAGACTGGAGGGAGGCCTGCTTCGCCACCGCCGGCCGCACCGACCGCGGGGTGCACGCCCGGTGCCAGGTCTGTTCCTTTTTGACCGATAAGCCGGAACTGGCTATCGAGGCGCTGAACAGGGTGCTCCCGGCGGACATCTGGTGTACCGGGTGGGCCGAGGCCCCGGAGGGGTTCCATCCACGGTATAGCGCCGTATCGAGGACATACCGCTACTACTTTGTTGCCCCCGGCGATGTCGCTGCCATGCACGAAGCGGCACAGGAGTTCGTCGGGCGGCACGACTTCTCGGCGTTCGCCCGTGCCGGCGACCGGAACCCCGAGCGGAGGATCCTCGCGTCACGGGTCTTGATCGACGGGCGGTTCGCCGTATTCGAGGTGACGGGCGAGAGTTTCCTCTGGAACATGGTCAGGTGCATGGCGACTGCGCTCGGACGGGTGGGAAGGGGCGAGGCTGAAGCCACCGAGATCGCACGGCTTCTTGCCGGGCCGGCGGAGCAGAGAGTCGCCGCGGCACCCCCCGAGGGGCTGATCCTCTGGGATATCGATTACGGGATTCCCTTCACACCGCTTTCGATCGACGCCAGAAGCAGCCGGTATCTGGACGACCGTCACCGTTACCACGTCCTCATGGCGGAGGTCTCCGCACACCTCACGTCGGATCTCCGGTAGGCCCGACACACCCGGAATATAATACTTCCCAATGAAGCACAATGCTTCAGAGGGGATCGGGAAACCGACCCACCATATTATCGCTGCTTTGAAAGGATCAGGCCACAGGCGATGGATCTTCCGGAAGCGGTGCGGCAGGGGAAAAAAGCCGTTCCGCCCATCATCCTGAATCGCTTCACTTAACTCTTCCGGAAATCGACATCCGATAGAAGCGGACATCGCCGGAATCACGATGTGAGGAGTTCCTCCCCGCCCCCGGCAGGAGCTGGCGGCCATTCCCCTCCGGAAAGAAACATTTTAATAGTAAGACACGGGGCTAGGAGCCCCTTAGTAAGCAATATCCAATTTACTTTCGAAATAAGTTTAGCATTTTTACTTAATAATAACCTATTAATATATGCCAGCACAGTCCCGTTTCAGTACGTCAAGAGGGGAAAGTGGATGTACGACAAGGATCCGGTTCGGGCGAGGCCACCCGCTCACCTCGAGGGGTGTTTCGCCGAAGAAACAACTGTGCCGTTGCCGCAGTACTTAGATGCAGAGAGAGACAGATGGATCGACCGACATATCCCCCGGAGCGTCGGGCAGGAGAGCGCGATAGACGTCCCGGCCGTCCGCTGTGAGGTTCAGGAGCAGGTCAACCCCCTGAGGACGCCCGTGGCCCCGGGGAACCGGCGAGTGGTGAACGAGACCACCGAGGGTTCCGCCGTTGTGACCCGGCGGCCGAGCAGGATGCGGACGCTTGCGGCTATCCCCTGTCTCGACGAAGAGGTCGCGATCGGCTCCGTCGTCCTCCGGGCCCGGCAGCACGTCGACGAAGTCCTGGTGATAGATGACGGGTGCACGGACAACACCGCAAAGGTTGCCCGGGATGCAGGGGCAACCGTCATCTCGCACGGAACCCAGAGGGGGAAGGGACAGGGGATCAAGAGCGCTCTACGGTATGCTGTCGATCACGACTACGACTGCCTGGTCTTCATGGACGGCGACGGCCAGCACGACCCCGGGGAGATACCCCTCCTGATCGAGCAGATCCGCGCCGATACCGCCGATCTCGTCATCGGCTTTAGAACCTTCGACCAGATGCCGTTTTACCGGCGGTTCGGCCGGGCGGTACTCGATGTCGTCTCCAGTAACGGAAGTTCGATAACCGACTCGCAGTGCGGCTTCCGGGCACTGAACAGAAAGAGCATGGAATCGATGCTCGGAACGCTTCGGATGGACGATTTCTCGACGGAGTCGGAGATGCTCCAGATCGCCCAGGAGAGACGCTTGCGTATCGGGGAGACACCGATAAACTGCAAATACGGTGATTTCGATACATCCACAAAGAACCCCCTCTCTCATGGAATGGAGGTGCTCGGCTCGATATTCTGGCTTACCGTGGAGAGAAAACCACTTCTCCACATAGGTCTGCCCGGGCTTGCCGCGATGCTTGCCGGGATCTTTTTCTTCCTCCAGTTCCTCCGGGGATTCAGCGAGACCGGTCTCGTTCCGATCGAACAGGGCATGCTTGCATCGATCTTCCTGATCCCGGGGACCGTCGCACTCATGCTGGGCCTGGCGCTTGCCCTCGTTGCAAGGGTGCGGAAGTGAACAGGGTGAATTATACGATGCAGAGGAGGCATGAAGAATGATTGGAGTGATACTCGGCACGCGGCCGGAGATCATCAAGATGTCCCCCGTCATCAGGGAGTGCGAACGCAGAGGTATTGACTACTTCCTCCTTCATACCGGGCAGCACTACTCCTACGAGATGGATCGGCTCTTCTTCGAGGAACTCGAACTCCCCGAACCGAACTACAGCCTCGACGTGGGTTCCGGCACCCACGCTGGCCAGACGGCGAAGATCATGACCGGTGTCGAGGACGTCCTGGTAAAGGAGGCTCCCGACGTCGTTCTGGTGCAGGGGGACACGAACACCGTCATGGCCGCGGCTCTCGCGGCATCGAAGTTGCACACGAGGGTGGGGCATATCGAGGCAGGGCTCCGGAGTTTCAACCGCTGGATGCCGGAAGAGATCAACCGGGTGCTCACCGACCATATCTCGGATTACCTCTTCGCCCCGACGGAGAGCGCGAGAGAGAACCTTCTCCATGAGGGGATCGCCGAGCGGAAGATCTGCGTGACCGGTAACACCGTCGTCGATGCGGTATACCAGAACCTCGGCATAGCCCAGAAGAAGAGCAACGTGCTGAAAGAACTCGACCTCGAGCCCCGTGAATACTTCCTCGTCACCGCCCACCGGCAGGAGAACGTGGACAACCGCACGAGGCTCAAAGAGATCTTGAAAGGGCTCGAAGGGGTGCAGAAGGAGTTCTCCCTGCCGGTCGTCTTCCCCGTCCACCCGCGGACCGAGAAACGGATCAAGGAACTCGGCATCGGCGTCGACGGGCTGAACCTCACCAAACCCTTCGGGTTCCTGGAGTTCCTGCAACTGGAATCGCAGGCGAGACTCGTGCTGACCGATTCCGGCGGGGTCCAGGAAGAGGCCTGCGTTCTCGGCGTCCCCTGCGCTACGATGCGTTACGACACGGAGCGGCCCGAGACGCTGGACGTCGGATCGAACGTCCTGGTCGGTGCCGACTCAAGAAAGATACTCGAAGCGGTTCGTTCCTTAGAATCCTGGAAATGCGGATGGAAGAACCCCTACGGCGATGGAATCGCCGGAAAAATGATTATCATGGTCTGTGCTGCCGCACGGTCCCAATGATTGCCCGAGGAGAATGCACATGAAGATCTGTGTACTGGGATTAGGATACATAGGATTGCCAACTGCACTGTTGTTTGCGGCTCACGGAGCGGATGTTGTAGGCGTCGACGTGAAGCAGAGCGTGGTGGATTGCCTGAACCGTGGGAGCCTGCCGTTCGCAGAGCCGGGGCTCGAAGACCTGTATAGCGAGGCTAAAAGCCGGTTCCTCGTCAGAACCGAACCGGAGGCTGCGGACGTCTTCCTGATTGCCGTGCCGACACCCCTGGATCCGGCAACGAAAGTCTCCAACCTCGCCTACGTCAAGAGTGCCGCCGACATGATCGCCCCCCATCTTCGCAGAGGGAACCTGGTCGTCCTCGAATCGACCGTTCCTCCCGGAACCAGCGAACGGGTCGTCATCCCGCGGCTCGAGAAGAGAGGCGTTGCCATCGGGGACTTTTTCTACGCCCACTGTCCCGAGCGGGCGATACCGGGGCGAACCCTGCAGGAGATGCCGGGCAACAACCGCATCATCGGCGGCTACGACCGGGACTCCACCGACCGGGCGACCGCGATCTACCGGACCTTCGTCCGCGGGCAGATATACCAGACCGATACGAGGACGGCGGAGTTCGTCAAGTTGATGGAGAACACCTGCCGCGACGTGAACATCGCGCTCGCAAACGAGTTCGCCCAGCTCGCGGAAGAGTGCGGGATCAATGTCTGGGAGGCCATCACCCTCGCAAACAAGCACCCCCGGGTCACCGTCCTCAACCCCGGCCCGGGTGTCGGGGGGCACTGCATCGCCGTCGATCCCTGGTTCCTGACCGAGAACTCGACCCGGTGCAGGATGGTCTCCACCGCACGGGAGATCAACGACTCCATGCCGAACTACGTGCTGCATGTTGCGCGCGGCCTGCTCGCCGGCGTCCGGGACCCGACGATCAGTATCCTCGGCGTCGCCTACAAGGGCAACGTCGGCGACACCCGGGAGAGCCCGGCGTTCAAGTTCATCCAGCTCGCCGAGAACGAGGGATACGCCGTCCGGTGCCACGACCCGTATGCGGCGGAGTTCGCACACCCTCTCATGAATCTCCCGGAAGCGACCGCAGGGAGTGACTGTATCGTTATCCTTACCGATCACGACTGCTTCCGGGGACTCGATCCGGCAACGCTCCAAGTGAGGAACAAACTCGTCATAGATGCCCGGAACATCCTCGACCACGAGAAGTGGACAGACCAGGGCTTCGCCGTCCGGGTGCTGGGGGACGGTTCATCGGTGCAACAGACGGTTCCGGGAGATATCGCGGCCCCGGCAGGGCTGTATTCCGCAGGCGCCGCACGGTCGATCGCATCCTCATCGCCGCCGTCCATATCCTTGCTCTCTCCGAACGGGCGGGAGGGCTTCCTTTAGGCCTCCTGTTCAGGTTTCGCAGGGCAGGGATCGCCGACCGCGCCCCCCCACGACCCCATTCAGATACTATGAGGAGTTGCATGAAACAGGTATGCATCGTATCGCAACACTTTCCGCCGGAGAAATCGGGAAACGCATCACGCATCCACGACACCGCCGCGCACCTTGCAAAACTGGGTATCGGCGTGACCGTGCTTGCGCCGCACCCCACGTTCCCGACCGGCTCGTTCCCCCGCACCTGGAGACGCTCGGACGTGCAGGAGGTCGACGGGATCCGGGTCGTCCGCCTCTGGACATGGCAGCCGGGCTCCGGTGATCCGGGGTTTGTTAGCAGGATGGCCTACTACCTCTCCTTTCCCATCCACGCCGCACTCTGGCTCCTCTTCACCCGGAACCGGTTCGACGCAATCATGACGTCGGCGCCGCCGCTCTTCACCGGGATCCCGGGGTACGTCCTGAAACGGACATCACGGGTGAAGTGGATCCTCGATATCCGCGATCTCTGGATCGATGCATCGATCGGCCTCGGGTTCCTCAGAGAAGGAAGCCTCTACGAGAGGCTGAGCCGGAGGTTCGAGCAGGCCTGCCTTGACCGGGCGGATCTCGTCGGGGTCACGACGGAGGAGCTCGGGCGGAGGATCTCGTCGCGCTACCGGGTTACGGCGCCGATGGAACTGATGCCGAACGGCGTCAACACCGACTTCTTCTATCCCGCGAACGGCGGAAAGAAACGCCAGATCATCTACGCCGGAAACGTCGGGCACGCCCAGGATCTCGATAAGGTGGCCCTCGCCGTCAAGTCGATGAACGGCACCTACAACCTGAGGTTCGTCATCGTCGGCGACGGCGACACGCGGGAGAGCCTTGAAGCGCTGGTGAAGGCGGAGAGCCTGACCGACTCCGTCATCTTCACGGGCACCCTTCCGCGCGAGGAGATACCGCGGCTGATCTCCGAATCACTCGTGGGGGTTGCGCCCTTGAAGAGGCTCGCGAACCTTGAGTACGCCGCCCCCACCAAAGCCTACGAGTACATGGCCTGCGGGATACCCTTCGTCGGCTGCGGAAACGGTGAGATTGCCCATCTCGCGAAGGAATCGGGTGCGGGGGTCATCGCCGAGAACACGCCGGAAGCGATCGCCGCGACGCTTTCTGCGCTCCTCGACAACCCGGAGGAGATGGAGGAGATGGGCCGCCGGGGCAGGGAGTACGTCGCGGAACGCTACGACCGGCGATCGGTCGCCCTGAAACTGAAGCAGTGTATCGAGAGGATGACATGGACGGGCGTGTAAGATCGCTTCTTTCCCGCATTGCCGGGGAGGTTCGGGCGCTCGCCGTCGTCGACGGCGAGACCGCATACATCCGCGACCCGGTCTTTCCTGTCATCCGGAACCGCGTGCACGCCGAGGTCGCAAAAGCGATGCTCCGTCTCGGGGGTGATCCGCTCGTGGGTCCGGTCCTGAACTATGCCGTAGGGTGCCAGAACCCGGACGGATCCTGGAACGAGGTTCACGTCAACTACAACGAGCCTTCGGCTCTGATCACGGCGTTCATCGGCGACGCGCTCCTGGAAGCGGCGGAGCCGTATCCGCACGAGGAAGCACTCCGAAAGGCCCGGGACTACGTCCTCGCCGCCGAGAGGAGCCCCGGGTGCTTCCTGAAGTCCCGGGGATACACCGCCGACCACCTGAACGTCGACGCCTCCTGCGGGGCGTTCCTCGCCCGATACGCGGGGCGCTACGACGACGAGGAAGCCCGTGCGGCCGCGCTGCGGGCGGCGGAGAACGTCGTCAGCCACCAGCACCCCGGCGGCGTCTACCCCTACGCGGTCGATAAAGGGACCTATCCTTTCGTCTTCGATCTCCCCTGCGTGCACTACCAGGGGGTGACGGCTTACTACCTCGCAAAGGCAAACGACGTCTTGTGCGACGAGCGGATCGACGAGAGCATCGCAACGGGCATGCGGTGGCTCGCGAACGCCCAGCGCCCCGACGGGCGGTTCGACTGGTCAAAGAGCGGCCTCTCCTTCGCCTACTGCCTCTCCGGGGCGTACGCGTTCGGCCTTGCCTCGTTCGTCTACGCCTCGCGGGCGGACGAGCGCTACCGGGAGCACGCCGACCGCTGCCTCGAACGGCTCGAGCGGGACGTGCAGGGACTCGCCCCCCGGTGGGAGCCCGGCTCCTGGCCCGGTCTCGTCCCGTCCATCGCCACGGCGGCGAAGGCGGCGTCGCTCGGGCACTACCCGTTACAGCACCGGGCGTTCCGGTTCGGCTACGGCATGTACCGCGAGATCGCCCGCCGCCGGTACGGCAGAACTGCAGAGACACGGTCGTTCGAGGCCCTCTGCCGGCTGCTCCGGATCCGGTCATCGACCGTGGAACCGTCGAATAACTTCCCCGATCTCTTCATGACCTCGGAGGTGCTCGACTGTCTCAGCCAGTCGGGCGTATGGGAGAACCACGCATGAAACAAGTATTGCTCGACCTGCAGTCAGGGTCCATCCAGGTGGAGAACGTCCCCGTTCCCACCGTAACGAGGGGGGTCGTCGTCGAGAACGCCTATTCCCTCATCAGCGCCGGCACCGAGTCGTCGCTCATCAATCTCGCACAGCAGTCGCTCGTCGGCAAGGCAAAGGCACGCCCCGACGACGTGAAGAAAGTCCTCCAGAAGGTCGGAACGGACGGCCCTCTCTCGGCCTACCAGCAGGCGATGAGCCGTCTCTCCAAACCCGAACCGCTCGGCTACAGTTCTGCGGGCACGGTGGTGACGACGGCATCCGACGAGTTCGAGGTCGGCGACCGCGTCGCCTGCGCCGGGGCCGGGTATGCGGTGCATGCCGAGTACGTCTCGGTGCCAAAGAACCTCTGCGTCAGGATCCCCGACGGCGTCGAATTCCGGGAGGCGGCGTTCACGACCGTGGGAGCGATCGCGATGCACGGCGTCAGAAACGCGAACGTCACCGTGGGCGAGAACGTCGCGGTGATCGGGCTCGGGCTGATCGGGCTTCTCACCGTCCAGATCCTCAAAGCCGCGGGGTGCCGGGTGATCGGGATCGACATCGACCCCGAAAAACTCGCGCTTGCGGCTGACCTCGGCGCGGACGTCGCTTCAAACTACGACGGCCTCTTCGAGAGGGTGCGGGCGTTCTCGCCGTTCGGGGCGGACGCGGTCATCATCACCGCGGCCACTAAATCAAGCGCACCCATCGAGGCCGCCGGCCGCCTGGTTCGGGATAAGGGGAGGGTCGTGGTCGTCGGGAACGTCGGCATGGATCTGCCCCGCGACGTCTTCTACGAGAAAGAGGCGGAGGTCGTCGTCTCCCGATCCTATGGCCCCGGCCGCTACGACAGGAACTACGAGGAGCGGGGGATCGACTACCCGATCTACGTCAGGTGGACGGAGAAGAGGAACATGGAGGCGTTCCTCGAACTGGTGCGGCAGAAGAAGATCGATCTCGACCGCCTGATCACGCACACCTTCCCGCTCGACGACGCGCCGGGGGCCTACGACCTCATCAACACCGGAAAGGAACGGTTCATCGGGGTTCTCCTGCAGTACAGCCCGAACGGTTCGGGCGCCTCCGGCACCGTCGTCAGCCTCGCAAAGCCCGGCGCACGGAAGCGCAAGGTTCCGGCCGCGGCCCGGACGCTCGGGTGCATCGGCGCAGGGGTTCACGCCCAGAGCGCCCTCTATCCCCTCCTGCCGAACCTCCCGGTGAACCTCGGGGGGCTTGCGACCGCGACGGGACTCTCGGCGCAGACGGTCGCAAAGAAGTACGGCTTTTCCTACTGCACCACCGACTACCATAAGATCCTCGACGATCCCGATATCGACGCGGTGATGATTGCGACGAGAAACGATCTCCACGCGCCGATGGCGATCGACGCGCTCTATGCCGGAAAAGACGTCTTCGTGGAGAAGCCGCTCGCGACCGATATCGAGAGTCTCCGCCGGATCGTCGAGGCCAGAAACGAGTCCGGGCAGCGGCTGATGGTCGGGTTCAACCGCCGCCACTCCCCGCTTGCGGTGAGGATGAAGGGGTTCTTCGCAAACCGGGCAACCCCCACCGTCATGCACTACCGGGTCAACGCCGGGCAGATCCCGCCCGAACACTGGGTGCACGACGACGAGCAGGGCAGCGGGATGCTGATCTCGGAGTGCTGCCACTTCATCGACTTCATGCAGTACATCACCGGTGCGCGGCCGGTTCAGGTCGTCGCCCGGGCGATCGAACCGACCGGAACCATCCAGAAGTACGACAATTTCCAGGCGACCCTGACATTCGACGACGGGTCGCTCGGCACCGTCACCTACACGACGCTCGGCGACCGGTCCTACCCCAAAGAGACCGTCGAGGTCTTCGCCGGCAACGCTGTCGGGAGGATCACCGACTTCCGCGACCTCGAACTCCGGCGGGAGGGGAAGGCATCGAGGGAGAAGCGGTGGCTCACCCAGGAGAAGGGGTTTGCCGAGGAACTCCAGGCGTTCGTGAAGGGCGAGGAGCCGGACTTCGCCGGAAGCGTCGCGACGACGCTCGCTACATTTGCTGCATGGGAGTCGATCGATACCGGGGCGGCGCAGGAGATCGATCTCGGGCGGGTGGGGTTGTAGGACTGTCCCGGAGGGGCCCCCCACCGACCCCTTCGTCAGGCTCTGTTGAACTGTTACCCCTGCTCACTTTCGTATACGTCCACCAACCAATCTCTACCCGGCTGCATCATCCGCACGTAACGATGCATAATTCCTGTTCTATGACATTCCGTGCATCACACCAACCAAATCGTGTTAATTGCGCCCGGTGTATAGTGTCACGTTATTTTAGAGTTTGATGCATGAGACGTAACGCCAATAACCGCACGCGCAGAGGGCCAGGAGATCTCTAAATTCAAGATGGCGAAAAGCACTAGCACGGATGTATTGGGAGTATCACCGCACCTCGCACCTGGCGGTGCTCCCGCTCCGGCCGCTCGCTACGCTCACGCCCGTCGCGCAAAAAAAACACCCGGGGAGAGCCCGGGCCCCCCGCCTGATACCGGCTCAGCGTTTACAGAGACGAAATCCGGGTGTTCTGGATATACGCCAGCTGTTCGCTGATTCGCTCCGGGATCGTGCGGGCATCCTGCCCCATAACGGCCTCATGCCACTCCTCCCGGCACGAGCAGTCCAGTCCGTCGAACTCCGACGTATCGAAATGGGAGTTGTAGCGCTGGATCGCTTCGGTGATCTCGGTATCGCACTTCCCGCAGTTCCGGGCCCAGTCGAGCGACTCGACCGAGTAGTTCCAGGGGCTGACGTAGACGTGGGCACGATCCCCGAACCGCTCCCGGCACTGCTGCAGGAGTTCGACGAGCGTCCAGAGCCACGGCGGGCGGTAGAGATCGTTCTTCCAGAGTTCGTGCACGACGGTGTTCTTCTCGACCGTCGTCACCTCGAGGTCGACGGAGTCGATCCCGCGGGAGACGCAGTAGGAGATGGTCTGCAGGATATCGTCTATCGCCTCGCCTTCGGCGAGGAACGGCGGTTTCACCAGGAGAAGCGGTTTCGTCAGCACGCCCATCCCTCGCATCCTCGAATGGAAGACGTCGAAGTTGTTCGCCGAGAACCCCTTGTTGATGCAGAGGTTCATCACCTGGGCGTTTGCAGACTCGAACCCGAACGCCACCTCGAGCTGCCGCCCGTTTAAGGCTTTCTTCATCCTTGCCACGTGCTCGTCGGGGGAATAATCGATCCTCGATTCGACGACCACCCTCTTGATGTTTTTGTAGCCGTCGATGTACGAGCAGATCTTCTCGATGGCGGCAACCGGCATCTCTCGTTCGTTAAAGATATTGCCGTCGTTGTAGATCGAGACGATCGGGTAATCCCCGAGATCGACGGCGTCCATCACGTGCTCGAACTGCGCAACGTATTCGTCCGCCGAGACCTCCCTGCCCCGGGAGGTTGCACAGTAGAATCCGCACATGGTGCACCCCCCCGTCTTCTCGACCCACTCGCACCCCGTGGAGCGAAGGAAGATGATCAGTCTTCGTATGGGCTGATCGTCGAGATGTCCGATCCGCTCCTCCCACCCGATGGGAACCGTAAAATCGAGGTCTTGTGGAGCGTTTCCATTCCGCTTGCGCAGGCCCCCGGCCAGTGCCCGGATCTCGTTTAAAATGTCATTCTCCGATGAGTGACCCGTGAAGGTCTCTGCGCTGCTACTGCTATCAGGTACGGCCCGATCTAGAATAATTATCCCCCCTGCTCCGGGCATGCGCCCTCATGCCGACGGCACACGTTCCCGGTGACTGTCGCCTTATCTTACCAAGACATACCCCTGATAGGCTTTCGCATATTTAAAGTTTGTCCAATTCGCCAGATTATCGGGTCATGTTTCGGAAAAGGTATTCTCTGACAGGAAATCCAGGAAATCAGGCAGTTCGTTGAGAAGAACCGGATCCCGGCGCCCGCCGTATTTCATCCGGAGGGCGATCCGCTCATCCATAGAACCCTGATCCCGAAGGGGAGAGGTGACAGCATGCCAATTTTTATATACGTTGTTTGGGGGTATACTATCCCGATGCACCGGTGGACGGCCGTCCGGGGAATCTCCCCGGGAAACAGCCGGAAAGAGCCCGGTGAAGACCGGAAAGCAGCGGGGAGAAGAGGCGGGATGACCGTGCGTTTTCGGTACATACGGCAGAAGACCGCACGAGATGGAGAACAACGAGTATGATTCGTCTGGGAGAAAGGATCTGCGGCAGGGAATCGTTCACTACAAAAGCTCTCGGGCTTCTCCCGGCTTACAGCGTCTATCGAAGAACCTACGCCTTACTCCAGGAGTCCCAGAGGTGGAGCCGGGAAGAACTCGCGGCCTACCAGGCCCGGGCGCTCTCGCGCCTGCTCGACCACGCCTACGAGAATGTCCCCTACTACCGCCGGGTCTTTCGGGAGCGCGGTCTCGTCCCGGAGGACATCCAAAGCCCGGAGGATCTCGGACTCCTCCCGTTCCTGACCCGTGAAGACCTCCAGACCAACCTCCCCGACTTAAAAGCCCGGAACTACCCCGACTCTGCGTTCGAGTACGTCACCACCGGCGGCTCCACCGGGATCCCGGTCGGCTTCTACTACGAGAAAGGCGTCTCCCGCGCCCGGGAATGGGCGTTCATGAAGACCCAGTGGGACCGCGTCGGCTACCGGTTCACCGACCGCTGCGTCGTCCTCCGGGGCTACACCATCGAGTCCGCCCGAGACGGTGTCTACTGGAAGAAGACCCTCTGCGGCCGGTGGCTGCTGATGTCCTCCCATCACATGACCGAGGAGACGCTGCCCGCCTACATCGACCGGATCAAGAGGTTCAAACCCCGGTTCATCCAGGGATACCCCTCCACGGCCGTGATACTCGCTCGGTATATGCGGGAGCACGGCATCGAACCGTTCCCGACCGTCAAAGCCATCCTCTGCGGGTCGGAGAACCTCTACCCCTGGCAGCGCGACCTCCTCACCGGGGTCTTCGGGTGCCGCGTCTTCTCCTGGTACGGCAACTCCGAGCAGACGGTGCTTGCCGGCGAGTGCGAGGAGAGCACCCACTACCACATCTTCCCCGAATACGGGATCGTCGAACTGATCGGCAGGAACGGACAGCCCGTCCAGGGCACAGGAGCCATGGGCGAGGTGGTCGCGACCAACCTCACCAACTTCATCTGCCCCCTCATCCGCTACCGCACCATGGATCTTGCCACGGCGGCCGGGGGGCCCTGTTCCTGCGGGCGGAGTTACCCGATACTCGAACGCGTGGAAGGAAGGGTCCAGGACTTCATCGTGACGGGCAAAGGCGAACTCCTCTCCGGGATCGCCATGAACATCGATACCGACGCGTTCGATAACGTTAAACAATTTCAGTTCTACCAGGAGAAGGTCGGAGAGGTCATACTGAATATCGTGAGAAAACCAGCGTTCAGCAAGCAGGACGCGGAGTACCTCTACCAGGAGGTGAGCAGGAGTTGCGGCGACGACGTTCGTATCGCCATCAGGTACGTCGACAACATACCGCTCACCGCTCGCGGCAAGTACCGCTACTTTGTTCAGGATCTGCCGATAAACTTCAGCGACCGCGAAGGGGGGATCGTCGAACATGTCTCTCCCGACCTGCTCGCCTGACCAGGGAGGTATGCATACGAAGACAGGGCTTCATCGATGGGTGTCGCGTGCAAACCCGCTCACCGTCAAAGCACTCAGTCTGGTGCCGTCTTACCACACCTACCGGCAGATGTATGCGCTCCTCCAGCGGTCACAGTGGTGGAGCCGGGAAGAACTCGCGGCCTACCAGTCCCGGGCGCTCTCGCGCCTGCTCGACCACGCCTACGAGAATGTCCCCTACTACCGCCGGGTCTTTCGGGAGCGCGGTCTCGTGCCCGGGGACATCCGGAGTCCTGAAGATCTCGGACTCCTCCCGTTCCTGACCAAGGAGATCGTCCAGGCCAATCTCCCCGACCTGAAGGCCAGAAACTACCCCGAGTCCGCCTTCGAGTACGTGCGGACGTCCGGCTCAACCGGCACCCCCATGGGGTTCTACTACGAGAAAGGTGTCTCCCGCGCCCAGGAATGGGCGTTCATGAAGACCCAGTGGGACCGCGTCGGTTACCGGTTCGGCGACCGTTGCATCGTCCTCCGGGGGCATGTCGTGGACGCAGCGGCGAGCGGCAACTACTGGAGGCGTGCGCTCTTCGGCCGGTGGCTGATCATGTCCTCCCACCAGATGACCGAGGAGACGCTGCCGGACTACGTCAACCGGATCCAGAGGTTCAAACCCCGGTTCATCCACGCCTACCCTTCCACGGCCGTGATACTCGCCCGGCATATGCGGGAGCACGGCATCGAGCCGTTCCCGACCGTCAAAGCCATCCTCTGCGGGTCGGAGAACCTCTACCCCTGGCAGCGCGACCTGCTTACCGAGGTCTTCGGGTGTCGCGTCTTCTCCTGGTACGGCAACTCCGAGCAGACGGTGCTTGCCGGCGAGTGCGAGGAGAGCACCCACTACCATATCTTCCCCGAGTATGGGATCGTCGAACTGATCGGCAGGAACGGACAGCCCGTCCAGGGCACAGGAGCGATGGGCGAGGTGGTCGCGACCAGCCTCACCAACTTCGTCTGCCCCCTCATCCGCTACCGCACCATGGACGTCGCGGTTCTCGGGAAGGACTCCTGCACCTGCGGAAGACAGTATCCCTTGCTCGATAAGGTGGAGGGGAGGCTCCAGGAGTTCATCGTAACCCGGAGCGGGCACCTGATCTCCGTCACCCCCATCAACTACGAATCCGAAGCGTTCGAGAATATACGGCAGTTCCAGATGTACCAGGAGGAGGTTGGCGAGCTCATCATGAAAGTCGTCAGGAAACCGGCTTACACCGAGAAGGACACCCGGCAGCTGACCGCTGAACTCCGGTGCCAGCTCGGTGACGGGGTGAACGTCCACGTCCGGTTCGTCGACGAGATCCCCCGCACCCAGGGCGGGAAGTTCCGGTACCTCATCCAGAAACTCCCCATCTCGCTCGGCGACCTCTGACTGTTCAGTCGATGTAGGAGACGAACCGGCGTTTCAGCCAGGGTTTATTGATGACGTTGCTGTATGCCCATTCCGCCAGCGTCCCGACAGCATCCTTCTGAAAGACCTCCATATACATGCCGAGACTCGAACAGAACTTGGATTTGAAGAAGTTTAGATCCGGTGTGTTCGCTCCGATGTTCTCCAGGTACGAGTAGCCTTCGGCCTTTGCACGCTGGATCAGGAGCCACTGGAGATACTCGTTCCCGGCATGAGCCCCTTCGAACCGCGGCGTCCCGATCCAGAGCAGGAACCGCTTGTACTCCTGCGTGGCGACGGCTCCCGTGAGGGCGCCTTCCCGGTCGTAGAGGTAATAGGCCGCGAGATTCTCCGGGTACGCCCGGAAGAGCTCCTTGAAGTAGCGCCGGCTGATCATCGGGATCTTCATCTCCGGCTGACTGAACCGCTCGGCGAGCGACGCATACAGCGCTGAAACATCGGCGCTTCGCACGAGATCCATCCCGGCCTTCTCGGCCTTCCGGAGCTTGTTGCGAAGTTTGTAGTGAAAATCGCTCCAGATCGTCTCGGCCGGCCGCGAGATGTCGACAACGTAGGTGTAGTGAATCTTCGGGTCGTATCCGCGCCAGAGGAACTGCCTGACGTCGGTGAGGCCGGGGACGAGGGTCAGGGAGAAGTAGTGCGGCGAGATAGCATCGATCTCCGCGGAGAGATCCCCCGCGATGAGATCCATGATCTCCTCCTTCTTGCCCAGTTTCAGCGTATCGAATGACTTCGCCGGGACGAATCCCTGGTAGGGGACGACCGCCTGCATGGGCGGCGGAGAGAAGAGCATCTTCACGCCATGTGTGCTCTTTACGTAGAGCGGAGCGAGGCAGACCAGTTCCTCCCCCTTGTAGATCCCGTAGGGGAGGAGCCGGTAGCCTGCGTGCTCTGCGGTGATCGTTATGTAGTCCCACCTGTGGAAAAGCAAACCATACGTGCTTGCATCTACGAAAGAATCCCACAATTCCCGGTCTTTGATGATCTCGAGCACCATAGAGCCTGCCATCCGGCGATCGGCCATGCCGAACCGCGCCTGCTACTGGATACCTCAAACGGGATATTTATATCTTTCCCGGGCACTGCCGGGAGCGATGGCCTGAAGGTTTTTCGACCGGCCGGGAAGCCCCGCTGCCCCGGGAGAGCACTCTCCGGTTCGGTTGATGGAAAGGACAGACCTCTTCTCGATCAGCGGTGCAAGGCCGATCGTATACGGGTAGTCAGTCGCGATCCGGTAGCCATCCCGGGTGAACCGGCGGATATCGTGAAAGCCCGGGACGAGCGTCATCGAGAGATAGTTCGGCGCGAGACCCCGGATCGCCTTCCCGGAGCCCGTCGACAACCGCCTGCAGAAGAGGGACAGACCGCGAGCAGTTCTCCACCCCTGGAAATGCCGCAGGGAAGAAACGTATCCCCGGTATGCTGCCCTGTGCCGTGAGGCACCGGGACGGCGGTAAACCCTAAACCCTGCCGGTCGCCATCATCAACCGTTTCACAAAGGAGCGATATGCCCACTCGGAGAACGCACCGAGGCCGTCTTTCTTCTCGACCTCAAAGTACATCGTGAGATCGGGGTTGAACTTCGATTTGAAGAAGGCCAGATCGGGGTTGTTCGCACCCATATTCTCGAACGTCCGGTAGCCCTCGGCACGTGCACGCTCTATCAGGAGCCACTGGAGATACTCGTTCCCCGCGTGAGCGTTCTCAAGCCTCGGCGTCCCGATCCAGAGCAGGAACCGCTTGTACTCCTGGGCGGCCACCACGGCCGCGACCTCGTCCTCCGCATCGTAAAGGGTGTAGATCCCGATCCGGTCCGGATAGGCACGCACGAGATCTTCGAGGTAGTCGTGCTTGATCGGCGGGATGTCGAGCGACGGGTCACGGAAACGCTCGGAGATGAGCGCATAAAGCGTGGAGATATCGCCGGACCTCTCCAGCCGGAGACCCGCTTTCGACTCCTTCTTCAGTTTGTTGCGGAGTTTATAGTGGAGGTTGTTCCAGATCTCCTCGAGTGGCCGCTCCAGGTCGATGGTGTAGGTGTACCTGACCCGTGCATCGCACCGGTCCCAGAGGTAGTGGCGTATATCGTCGAATCCCGGGACAAAAGCGATCGAGAGGTAGTTCGGCGATATCTCCTGGAGTTCCCGGCGAACCTCACCTGCGATCAGCGCGAGAAGGGATTCTTTCTTGCTCCGTTTGAGCGATCCGAACTTCCCGCTCATCACGCACCCGAGGTGGGGGATCACCGTGAGGGGCGGGGGTGAGAAGACGGCGTTGATCCCATGCATCCGCTTCCAGAAGAGTGGGAATACGCAGAGCGGTTCGTCGCCGTGATAGATCGCGTACGGAAGAAGCGTGCTATTCGTATGATTTGCCGTCAGGTGCAGGTAGTCCCACCTGTGAAAGAGAAGGCCCGATGGGCTCTCGTCGATGAAGGTATCCCATGTATCTCTGTCCTCGACCCTGATCGCTGTCATCCCTTCCGTCACTCCGGTGCTGTCATGCAGTCTGCGGCTCGGTGACCTCTAATCATCTCCCGGACTCATATAAACCTTTCCAAGGCTCTGCCGGATCGCGCAGCCGGTTGCCGCGAGGCCGGGCACAGCAACCCCGCCCGGTCGGCGAGCCCGGCCTCGCAGGCAGGAATCATTATATACCGGAGCACGTGAGGTAGGGGCATGGTCGCACTCCGCCTCCTCGCCATGGACGATGTTTCGTTCCGCTCGTGGGAAGGCAACGGTTCCGATGCATACGGCGACATCTGGGTGCTCATCCCGGAAAACAGCCTTTTTCCGGAGTTCCTGAAGCATTTTTCTCGTGCATCCGGCCGGGATCTGATCTCAATACCCTACTCTGAGAACTTCTTCTGAACGCTCCCGGTCTCCGGGCATGCCGGTCGCCTTCACCGTGCTGCCGGTGTGATCCAACCGTACCGGGAGCAAAACGTTTAATGCCGAGTATAGATATGAGCACTTCGATGGGTGTGCGGATGAACTATCGGGGGTTGCGGCCTCTCCGGCTTGAAAATTCTGTGACGGCGAGGGCACTCCGGATCCTCCCCGCATACTCTGCATACATAAAGACCTACACCCTCCTCCGGGAGTCCCGGAGATGGAGCCGGGAAGAACACGCGGCCCACCAGGCCCGGGCGCTCTCGCGCCTGCTCGACCACGCCTACGAGAACGTTCCCTATTACCGCCGGGTCTTTCAGGAGCGCGGTCTCGTCCCGGAGGACATCCAAAGCCCGGATGATCTCGGACTCCTCCCGTTCCTGACCCGTGAAGACCTCCAGACCAACCTCCCCGACTTAAAAGCCCGGAACTACCCCGACTCTGCGTTCGAGTACGTCACTACCGGCGGCTCCACCGGGATCCCGGTCGGCTTCTACTACGAGAAAGGCGTCTCCCGCGCCCGGGAATGGGCGTTCATGAAGACCCAGTGGGACCGCGTCGGCTACCGGTTCACCGACCGCTGCGTCGTCCTCCGGGGCTACACCATCGAGTCCGCCCGAGACGGTGTCTACTGGAAGAAGACCCTCTGCGGCCGGTGGCTGCTGATGTCCTCCCACCACATGACCGAGGAGACGCTGCCCGCCTACATCGACCGGATCAAGAGGTTCAAACCCCGGTTCATCCAGGCGTACCCCTCGGTGGCGACGATACTCGCCCGCTACATGCGGGAGCACGGCATCGAGCCGTTCCCGACCGTCAAAGCCATCCTCTGCGGGTCGGAGAACCTCTACCCCTGGCAGCGCGACCTGCTTACCGAGGTCTTCGGCTGCCGCGTCTTCTCCTGGTACGGCAACTCCGAGCAGACAGTGCTTGCCGGCGAGTGCGAGGAGAGCACCCACTACCACATCTTCCCCGAATACGGGATCGTCGAACTGATCGGGCGGAACGGACAGCCCGTCCAGGACCCGGGAGCCATGGGGGAGGTGGTCACGACCAGCCTCATAAACCCCATCTGCCCCCTCATCCGCTACCGCACCATGGACGTCGCGGTTCGCGGGACGGACTCCTGCACCTGCGACCGTGCCTACCCGCTCCTCGAGCGGGTCGAGGGGAGGCTCCAGGAGTTCATCGTGACGAAGAACCGCCGGTTCATATCGATGACCGCGGTGAACATGCACTCCGACATCTTCGACAACGTTGCACAGTTCCAGTTCCACCAGGAGAAGGAAGGCGAGGCCCTGCTTCGAATCGTGAAAAAAACCGGATACGGCGACCGCGACACGGAACGCATTCTCCGGGAGCTCGACAGAAAATTCGACGGCGACGTGGATGTGACCATCCGCTTCGTCGATGAGATTCCCCGCACCCAGCGCGGTAAATACCAGTTCTTGACACAGGAACTCCCGCTGGATCAGTGGGGCATTTCGGTGTGAGAACCATGCAAAAACTCAGGCTAATTGCAGTAGGAGACATATGGGTTCGGACGGCGAACCATCGATACCCGTTCGGGGAGGTCGGCCATCTTCTCGAGGGCAAGGACGTCCTCTTCGGGAACCTGGAGACCACCCTCTCGGATACGGGCGAGCCGGCAGAGAAGCACCACGTGATCTTCACATGTCCGGATGCGGCCCGGTACCTGAAGGAGGCGGGGTTCGACGTCATGAGCGTTGCAAACAACCACTCCGGCGACCTCGGGCCCCAGGGGTTCAAGAACACCCTGAGCGCACTCGAACGACGGGGGATTCTCGCCGTCGGCGGATCGGCGACCGAAGACCGGCAGGGGCCGGTCATCCTCGAGAGGAACGGCGTCTCGATCGGGTTTGCGGGCTATACGATCGGCAAACTCGCCATCTCGCGCGAGGTCTCGGTCAACCGGCTGGTCGAGGAGGATGTCCTCAAGGATATCGCCTCCCTCAAAGGCCGGTGCGACCATATCGCCGTCTCGCTGCACTGGGGAACGGAGATGGCCTACTACCCGTCTCCCGAGCAGATCGACCTCGCGCACCGGTTCATCGATGCAGGGGCCACCCTGATCCTCGGGCACCACCCCCATACCATGCAGGCGATCGAACGCTACCACGGCGGGCTCATCGCCTACTCGCTCGGCATGTTCCAGTTCGAGCCGCGCTGGCCCCACAACATCTCGCGGGAGGCGATCATGCTCTCGGTCGACCTGCAGAAGAACGGCGTCGTCGGGGCGCATGAGACGGTGCCGCTCATCATCGACGACGATTACATACCCCGTCCGGCGGAAGGGGCGATGGCCGAGGAGATCCAGAACTTCCTATCCGAGATCTCGCGGCCGGTCGCCGAGGGGAGGCTCACCAGGAGCAGGTGGTTTGAGGAGATCGCGCCGGTCTACATGAAGATGAACCTCGAGAGTTACCGCTACCGGATACGCCGCAAAGGCCTCTTCCCGCTCCTGGAGATGGGGGCCTGGTTCTTCACGCCGTTCTGCCTGAAATGCTGCGCCGGCCTCGTCCGGCGGTTATTTCGCCCGGAACTTGCGCGCAGGAGGCGCGCCCCGGGACAGAACGCCGGGAACTGAGCGAAGGTGAATACGGGGGCGCAGAGGAGTCCGGTTTAACCGGACACCGCCCCGGGCCTTTTCTTCACCGCATCCCTCATTGCAGCCGGCCGTTTCCGGGGAAGACCATCGGGCGCCCGGCGCCCGGATCGCAAAACCCTCATTACAATTGATGACAGATATAAACGCGAGGAGTGTAACCAATTTGTCAGCGATTCCAAAGGAAGAGTATCTCTATAAGTGCACGTCCGCCTGCGCGGGGTGCAGCTCTTCCCTATGTCTGCGTTACGTGCTCAAAGCCGCCGGATCCGACTCCGTCCTGGTCGTACCCGCCTGCTGCACCAGCGTCATCCAGGGGATCTACCCCGGCACCGCGATGAACGTCCCCGTCTACAACGTGGCGTTTGCTGCAGCTGCGGCCTGCGCATCCGGCATGAGCGAGGCGTTTGCGGCAATGGGGAGAGAGACCAACGTCATCGTCTACGCGGGCGACGGTGGAACGGTCGATATCGGGATTCAGGCCCTCTCCGGAGCTTTCGAGCGCGGCACCAATTTCCTGTACATCTGCTACGACAACGAGGCATACGGCAACACCGGCATGCAGCGGTCGGGTTCGACACCGCTCGGGGCGCGCACCACCACGACTCCCGGCGGCAAGCCCACGACCAAGAAAGACCTCGACAGGATCGTCGAGGCGCACAACCCGCCCTACATGGCGACCGCCTGCAGCGCCTACCCCCTCGATCTCTACAAGAAGGTCGAGAAGGCGCTCTCGATCGAGGGGCCCAAGTTCATCCACATCCTCGCACCGTGCCCGCCGGGGTGGCGCTACCCCACGGAGAAGACGGTCGAGATGGGGAAACTCGCCGTGAAGACCGGGACATGGATCCTCTACGAGCGCGAGTTCGGGAAACTCTCGATCAGCGGCCCGTCGAAGGCTGCCATGAAGCGGCCCGCCCTGCTTGAGGACTACATCAAGGGCCAGGGCCGGTTCAAGAACGTGAGCCCCGAGACCCTCGATCTGATGCGCCAGCAGGTGCAGCAGAACATCCAGCGGCTCGCCCGCGAGGAGGCAGGCGTATGCTGACGATCGCGACCGGCAACAGGGCGGTGGCCGACGCGGTGAAGGCCGCGAAACCCGGCGTCATCGCCGCATACCCGATCACCCCCCAGACCGAGATCGTTGAGCAGATCGCCGAGTACGTTACCGCCGGCGACCTTTCAAGCCGCTACATCCCGGTGGAGAGCGAGCACTCGGCGATGGCGGCCTGCATCGGGGCGAGCGTCGGGGGCGTTCGGACGTTCACGGCGACGAGTTCCCACGGCCTCCTCTACATGCACGAGATGGTTCACTGGGCCGCGGGCGCGCGTCTCCCCATTGTGATGGCGAACGTCAACCGCGCCCTCGGGCCCGGGTGGAACACCTGGGCGGAGCATACCGACGCCTTCTCCCAGCGCGACACGGGCTGGCTCCAGGTCTTCGTCGGCACCGTCCAGGAGGCCTACGACGCCACCCTGATGGCGTTCAAGATCGCCGAGGACGAGAGGGTTCTTCTCCCGGTGATGGTCAACCTGGACGGGTTCACGCTCAGCCACATCACGCAGTCGCTCGATACGGTGGAGATCGGCGACTTCCTGCCGCCCTTCCATCTCCCGCACGCCATCGACACGGCAAACCCCCTCGGCTACGGCCCCATGACCGGCCCGGCCGACCACTTCCGGTTCCGGTGGGACATTGAGCGGTCGATGCGCGACTCCCGGGGCGTTATCACGGAGGTCGAGCACGAGTTTGCTGAGCGGTTCGGCCGCTCTTACGGCCCCACCGAGGACTACCGGTGCGAGGATGCCGACGTCGTCGTCGTCGCGATGGGAACCCTCGGCAAAGAGGCGGAGGTGGCGATCGACCGTCTCCGCGACGAGGGGATCAAAGCAGGATCCATGCGCCTGCGCTGGTTCCGCCCCTTCCCCGACCTCGATCTTGCCGGGCGGGAGGTCGTCGTCATCGACCGCGACTACTCCTTCGGCTTCGGCGGCGTGGTGGCGCACTCGATCAAATCGAAGACCGGCATCCAGCCCTACAGCGTCATCGCCGGCCTCGGCGGCCAGGAAGTCACCTACAACGATATCGCAGACTTTGTTCGGAACCGGCATCCCGGCGAGGAGATGTGGTTCGGGGTGAACGACCATGTATGAGATCAGGATCCACTCCCGGGGCGGGCAGGGCGGCGTCACCGCCGCGAAACTCCTCGCTCTCGCGGCATTCAGGGACGGCAGGCACGCAACCGCCTGCCCGTTCTACGGGGCGGAGCGGCGCGGGGCGCCGGTCGTCTCGTTCGTCAGGATCGACGACGAACCGATCAAGGTATACAGCCAGATCCACGAGCCGGATCTCGTGATAGTCCTCGATACGAGCATCATGGACGTGGTGGACGTCCTGGACGGCCTCAAGGCCGACGGGACGGTTCTCTTGAACAGCGCCCATCAGGTTGCCGGGTACAACGGAACCTGCCGTCACGTCGACCTGACGGGGATCGCGCTCGCGCAGAACCTGGTGGTCGCGGGAAGCCCGATCCTGAACACCCCGGTGCTCGGGGCGCTCGCGAAGATGGGGATCGTCACCCTCCCCTCGGCGGAGCAGGCGATCCGCGAGATGTTTGCCGACGAACGGAACGTAAAGGCTGCCAGAGCGGCATACGAGGAGCTGAAGGTATGAGAGAGAGACTTGCGCTCAGCAGGCCGAAAGAGGCCGCGTCGGGGAAGACCGGGACGTGGCGGACGTTCCGGCCCGTCGTAGACAGGGAGACGTGCAACGCCTGCGGGCTCTGTGCCCAGTACTGCCCGGACGGGGTCATCGACGAGGAACTGAACATCGACCTCGACTACTGCAAGGGGTGCGGCATCTGCGCGAACGAGTGCCCCAAAGGGGCGATCGCTATGGTGCGGGAGGAGCGCTGACCTCCTCGTCGATAGGACACCGTGCCATATACTCCAGGTTGAACCGGTAGAAGTGGGTGTAATTGCAGTTGCGGCACCGGGTCGTGAACTGGTTGCACCCGATCGCGAGGGCGTGCGGGCCCGTGACCCCACAATTTTTGCATCGCCCGTCGTCCTCGAACGTCCAGAGATCGTAACGCCCGATCGGGGTGCAGGTTCCGACCGCCCCGGTGTTCTCGAACCGCGGAATGAATATCCGGGTCGCTCCGCAGGCTGAGCAGATCACCTGAGCCTGCGCGGAGACCGCTTTTACGATCTGGTCGGCCTCCTCCCCGCAGTGGTAGCAGCGGGTGCGATTCCGGGTGAAGATGAACCGCTCGCTCATGCATCCTACTTGAGGAGCGCAAGATAAAACCTCCGCTCCGGGGTACGGCCGCCCCCGCTCCGGGACGGCAGGTCGGTGTCGCGTTCGGGCCGGGTCACGGGGAGAGGGAAACGTTAAATAGCACACCCGTACCTCTGTTGCCGAATAGGAGGTTATGAGATGGCAGCGTTGAGAGTTGCACCCTATGTCTGCGCTTACTCGGATGAGAACGAAGAGAACTTGCACATCGAGATAGAGCTACCCGGGGTCGATAAGAAGGACATCACGTTCAAGATGCAGGAGACCAGTTTTTCCATCGATGCGACCCGCGGTGACGTCCGCTACGTCGGCACCTATGCGATCGGATGCCCGGTCGACACCAGCGGGGCGAAGGCGACATTCCGAAACGGCCTCCTCGCCGTGGATGTCCCCTACGTGCAGCCGGCCGCGGAGGAGACAAAGGAGATCCCCATCGCGGAGTGAGGGGCGCACTATTTTTTACCGCCGGTGCTCTCCGCCCCGGTAGCGGGAGAGAGGTGTCTGCACCCCGTGGCCCCTACGTCCGCCGGGAGGAGTCACCTTTATTAGCCTGCATCCGCACGTCAGGGATATGAACCCGGCACGCGGATACGACCCGGAAGCACCGGAAGCATCGGTGCGGGAACGATCACCACCGAACCGGCTGGCGAGCGAACAGAGTCCGTACCTGCTCCAGCACGCCCATAACCCCGTTGACTGGTACCCCTGGGGCGAGGAGGCCTTTCTTCGGGCGCGGGAGGAGGGGAGACCGATATTCCTCTCCATCGGCTACTCGGCCTGCCACTGGTGCCACGTCATGGAGGAGGAGTCGTTTGCCGACCCGCAGGTCGCGAAACTCTTAAACGATGTCTTCGTCTGCATCAAGGTGGATCGCGAGGAGCGGCCGGATATCGACCAGGTCTACATGGCGGCCGCCCACGCCCTGACCGGGACAGGAGGATGGCCGCTCACCATCTTCATGACCGCCGATAAAAAACCCTTCTTTGCCGCGAGTTACATCCCGAAAGAGAGCCGCTACGGGATGACCGGCCTTTTAGACCTCGTCCCCCGGATCAGCAAGGTCTGGCAGACCCAGCGGCAGGAGCTCGAGAACGCCGGCGACCAGGTGCTGGAGGCGCTGCAGAGCGCGGCGAAGACCCCGCCCAAGGAGGGCGAACTCGGCGAGGCGGCCCTCGACGATGCCTATAACACCTTCTTCCGGGTCTTCGACGGGGAGAACGGGGGGTTCGGGGACGCGCCCAAGTTCCCTACCCCGCACAACCTCATCTTCCTGCTCCGGTACGGGAACCGGACCGGGAAGGAGCCGGCATACACGATGGTCGAGAAGACGCTGCACGCCATGCGCCGGGGCGGGATCTTCGACCAGGTCGGCTATGGGTTCCATCGTTACTCGACGGACGCGGAGTGGTTCGTTCCGCACTTCGAGAAGATGCTCTACGACCAGGCGCTCCTCGTCATGGCGTATACGGAGGCTTACCTCGCGACGGGGAGGGAAGAGTTCGCGAGAACCGCACGGGAGACGATCGCCTACGTCCTGCGCGACATGACCGATCCGGATGGAGGCTTCTACTCGGCGGAGGATGCCGACAGCGAGGGCGAGGAGGGGAAGTTCTACCTCTGGACGAAGGATGAGATCCTCGGCGTCCTCGGGGAAGAGGACGGCGAACGGTTCTCCCGGATCTTCAACGTCATGGAGCCCGGGAACTACCGGGAGCAGCCCGGCGGGAGGAGAACCGGCAAAAACATCCTTCGCCTGCGCCGGCCCCTCGCATCCTGGGCGCACGAGTTCGCAACCTCGGAGGAGGATCTGGCGTGGTTCGTGGAGGAGGGCCGGCAGAAACTCCTTGCGGCCCGCGACCGGCGTGTCCGCCCGGGCAAGGACGACAAGATCCTCACCGACTGGAACGGCCTCATGATCGCCGCCCTCGCGAAAGCCGCCCGGGCCTTCGACGAACCGGACTACCTGGCGGCAGCGGAGAGAGCGGCCGCGTTCGTCCTCACGCATCTTCGCCGGCAGGACGGACGGCTCCTCCATCGCTATCGGGGCGGCGAGGCCGCCCTCGCGGCAACCCTCGACGACTACGCGTTCATGCTGTGGGCGCTCATCGAGGTCTACGAGGCGTCGTTCGCCCCCCGCCACCTCAAGACCGCCGTCGACCTCTCCCGGGATCTCATCGCCCGCTACTGGGACTGCAACGAAGGAGGGTTCTTCTTCGTGCCGGACGATGCGGACGTCCCCGTCCGCCAGAAACCGGTCTACGACGGGGCGATCCCTTCCGGAAACAGCGCCGCCATGTACGCCCTCTTCATCCTCGGCCGGATGACGGCGAACCTCGAACTCGAGGAGACGGCGGAGCGCATACGCCGCGTCTTTGCCGGAACCGTCAGCGAGTCTCCCACCGCCTGCTCCCACTTCCTGACCGGCCTCGAGTTCATGCTGGGGCCGAACTTCGAGGTGATCATATCCGGCGTTCCGGGGGCGGAGGATACGAAAGCGCTGATCGACGCCATCCGTTCGCACTACGCACCCGACGCCATCGTCATCTTCCGCCCTTCCAACGAAGAGGAACCGGAGATCGTGAGAGTTGCCGGGTTTACCCGGGATGTCGTGACGATCGAGGAGAAGGCGACGGCATACGTCTGCACCAACTACGCCTGCGACATCCCGACGACCGATCCCGGCGAGATGGTGCAGCTCGTGAGAACGACGGGACGGTCGCCGGAACCGATCGTCTGATGCAGGGGGAGACCATGAACGGGCGAAACGGGGTCGATATGGAGCGGGTGAAGACCCTCAAAGCAGTGATGCAGGAGAACCCGGCGGCGGGCAGAAGAACCCTCTCCGGTATCACGAGCTGGAATGGCGGCGCCCATTCCACCACGATCGTCCGGAACTTCGCCGTCCCGGCCGACGAACCGGCAGTCCTCGGCGGAACCGGCCGTGGAGCAAGCCCGACGGAACTGATGCTCACGGCGCTCTCCGCCTGCATCACGATCGGTATCGCCTATAGCGCGGCGGAAGACGGGATCGAGGTCGATTCAATCGAGATCGATGTTGCGGGCGACCTCGATCTCAGGGGGTTCCTCAACATCGGCGATCTCCGACCGGGACTCGCGGAGATCCGTCTGGCCGTCCGGGTGGATGCCGACGCGCCGCAGGAGTTGATCGAGGAACTCGTCGACCGCGGCTACCGGCGATCGCCGGTCGCGGCCTCGCTTGAAGGCAGGGTGCCGGTCAGGGTCTGCATCGGGCGGGAGGAAGCGACCCTCTCCGAACCGCGATCCGGGGCCTGATCGCCTCCCGACCCCGCCTCTACGGCGCCGGAGAGGTGGACAGCGGTTTCTTCTCGTCCTTGAGGAGCGGGTAGTTCGCCGCGTTCCACCCGAACGTACCGCCGAGCAGGTTTATGACGTTTCTAAACCCGTAATTCTCGAGGATGCTCGCCGCAAGACTCCCCTTGTACCCGGCGTCGCAATGGACGACGATCTGCTTATCCTCCGGGATCTCCTCGATATGCTCCTCGAGATGCCCGACATAGATGTGGTGCGAACCCTGGATGTAGCCATCCCTCTCCCGGTGATTGACGTTCCTGACGTCGAGCACCCAGACGGACGGGTCGTCCAGGTTCTCGGCGAGATCGGGAGGAGACCAGGTACCGGAGCGCCCGACGATCTCCCCCTGCTTGAACCAGGCCGCAAACCCGCCGGCGAGGTATCCGGCGATGTTGTCGTAGCCGAGCCGGACAAAGTGGCGCACCACGTGATCCAGGTCCAGGTTGAAGTCGTCCACGAGGACGATCGGGTCCTCGTAGTTCAGGTAGTAGCCCATGTAGAGCGGAAGACCCTCCCGCCAGATGCTGAGCGCCCCGGGGATGTGCCCGCCGGCGAAACTCGTCGGGGACCGAATATCGACGATCTGTGCGCCTCGGTCCATCAATGAGCGGATCTCCCGGGCGGAGTATGCCTGCAGGTGCGGCAGGTTGTAGATCAGGGGCGGCCCTTCCCGGTTGAGTTTACGCATCATCCCGAAATACTGCGGCTCGTAGAGCCGCTCGTTCACCTTCTGCTCGACGAACTCTCCCTTCGAGAGGGAGAGCAGCCCGTTCGCCGCCTTCTCGAAACCGATGGTCGTGTACTCCCGGTCGCCGATGTTCCCGCCGCAGACGGATCCCGCGCCGTGGGCGGGGCAGACGATCGTGCTGTCGGGGAGCGGGAGGATCTTCTGGTGCAGGCTCGCATACAACATCTCGGACATCTCCCGCCGCTTATCCTCGCCGGCAAGATCGGTTCTCCCCACATCCCCGGCAAAGAGCGCATCGCCGGTAAAGATCATCAGGGGTTTGTCGGAGACCGATCGGTCGCGGAGCAGGAGCGATATGCTCTCTACGGTATGGCCGGGCGTCTCCAGAACCTCGAGCTCGAGCGAACCGATCGAGAACGTCTCCCCTTCCCGGACGCCGGTGCCGAACCCGAACTCCTCCCGGGCGCCGTGCAGGATCTCCGCCCCGGTCGGGCGAGCGAGCTCACGGGAGCCGATGACGTAATCCTCGTTCTTATGGGTCTCAAAAATCTTCGTGATCTTCATGCCCTCGCGCCCGGCGATGGCCGCGTAGACCAGGCAGTCGCGCCTCGGATCGATGACCGCCGCCTCCCCGCCCGCCCCGACGATGTATGAGTTGTGAGCAAGGAGATCGGACTTAATCTTCTCAAACAGCATCCGTATTCATCTCCCGGGTGGTGGAACCCGTTCCGATAAGCCGGGATACGGGGCGGTTGTATAAAAGGTTTCCGGGAGATACGGGGAGAGAGCGGGCGCTGTCTGCCGGCGAACGGGGAGCGCAGCCCGTTCACTCCTGTCGGGCTCCCCTGACCTCAAGGATACTGCCCACCGCCTTGAACGCGTCCTCAAGCTCCGAGAAGTTCGGGATCCGGGAGGCCCGCAGGATGCGCAGACCGCTCCTGATGCTGTCGCCGCCGAGCATGCAGCCCACCACCATCTTCTCCGTGTTCCGGGAGAACCGGACGATCTCGTTCGCGACGTGCGCCGGATCGACGAGTGTGGTCGGCACGGCGATCACGAACGCGATATCCCAGAACTCCTGGTGGCGTATCAGCATGTCGAAGAGAGCGGCGAACCGGGTGGCGTCGGCATCGCCGAGGATGTCCATGGGGTTTGAGTGGTTCCAGAACGGCGGGAGGAATGCATTGAGCTCGCGGAGCACCTCGTCGGGGAGGTCGACCATATCGACCCCGTAGGCCTCGGCGTAGTCGGAGGCGAGGACGGCGAAACCTCCCGCACTGGTGACGGCGATCGCGCGACTCCCCTTCGGGTAGCCCTCGGAGGCCAGGAGTTCCGCGAGGTTGAAGGCGTCCCGCAGGCTCCGGGCCACAATCACCCCCGCCTGCCTGAACGCCGCGACGTAGACCTCGTAGCTTCCGGCAAGCGACCCGGTGTGGGAGGACGCCGCGGCCTTCCCCTTCCGGGACGAACCGGACTTCACCGCCACCACCGGCTTTCTTCCGGCGACCTCGCCGACGATCTGCATGAACCCGTGTCCGTCCTGGATCTCCTCGATGTACAGGGTGACCGATCGGGTCATGGTGTCCTGCTCGGCGAACCGAAGAAAATGCTCGAACCCGAGATCCGCCTGGTTGCCGACGCTGATGACGGTCGAGAACCCGAACTCCTCGGGGAGGCTCCAGTCGACGACGGTGGTGATGATCGCGCCGCTCTGGGAGATGAAGGCGACGTCTCCCGCTCTCGGCGAGACGGGGTCGAACGTGGCATTGATCCCCATATGAGGCATCATGATCCCGAGACAGTTCGGGCCGATGATCCTGATGGAGTGCCGCTTTGCGATCGCCGTGACCTTCTCTTCGAGCGCTGTGCCTTCCCCGCCGGTCTCGCGGAACCCGGCGGTGACGATGATCGCGAGACGGACGCCTTTCTCCCCGCACTCCTCCATCACCTCCGGGACGATGCGGGCGGGCACGGCGACGACCGCCCAGTCGACCGGGCCCGGGATATCAAGAACGGAGGGGTAGGTCTTTCGTCCGAAGAGCTCCGTTCGGGACGGGTTGACCGGGTAGAGGTTTCCGGGGAACGAGAGCAGGTTCCGGAGCACCGAGTAGCCCACCTTGTTCGGGCTTCCGGAGGCGCCGATCACGGCGATGGATTCCGGGTAGAAGAGATCCGGGGGCGCCCGGACCCTGAGCCGGGCAGCCGCGCCCCCGGCGGTATCCCCGACGATGATCCGTGCATCGACGACGCTGACCCCTTTCTCGTAGACGATCACCGGGTTCAGGTCGAACTCCCTGATACGGGGATCCGCGACGAAGGCCTGTGCCATCGCGGCGATGATGCGGACGAGCGCCTCCTCATCCTTCGGGGGCTCTCCACGGTATCCCCGGATGAGCCGGTAGCCCTCGATCTCGCGGATCATCGTGCGGATCTCGCCGTCGGTGACGGGCAGCACCCGGACGGAGACATCCGCGAGAAGTTCCACCAGTTTCCCCCCGAGACCGAACGTGATCACCTTCCCAAACGACGGATCGGTCTTTCCGCCGATCAGCACCTCGAGCCCCGCGGTCATCTCCTTCTCGACGATGATCCCGGTGATCGGCGCCTCCGGGGCACGGGCGGCTGCGTTCCGCATGATCGTCCCAAACGCCTCTTCGGCCCCTTCAGGGCTCTCGATCCCGGTGATGACTCCGCCGACATCGCTTTTGTGAACGATCTCCGGGGAGACGACCTTCATGACGACGGGGTAGCCTATTCGCCCGGCGGCCGCCCGTGCCTCCCCGGCGCTGGTAGCAAGGTGATGGGGGGGCACCGGTATCCCGCATGACTCGAGCAGGTGGTAGCCCTCAGATTCGGTTAACATCCTCTCCGGCATGGGTATTCCTCGCGGTAGGCCGATCCTGCCAGGCATGCCCGGCGTCCTGTTGCACCGGTTGGTCGGGTCTTCCATAATAATTATCCGTCCCGGGAGGGGAGAGCAGGATCTCACGGGAGAAAACGACGGAAGACGCGTTTAACCTGCCCGATGCCGTGAGAAGGCAACTGCCGGTCAGACCCGCCCCCAAACCCGCCGGGATCTGCGATCCATCACTCCGAACTATTGCAAATATATTCACACCCAATAATCAAAATTTAGAAAGACATAATAATGATTGCTACTACGATCCCTGATCGTATGCACCACTCAAGATACACCGGATTGCTCACGGCCGCGGTCGTTGCGGCCGTCGTTCTTACCATGCTCGCCGCCGGGTGCACCGGCACCGGGATCGCACGGGGCGGTTCCGACCAGACCGCCATGATCACCGACGGGTTCGGCAGAACCGTCACCATCCCGTCGCCGCCGGAGAGTGTCGTCTGCTCGGGTTCCGGGTGCCTCCGCTACCTCGTCTACCTGCAGAGCCAGAACCTCGCCGTCGGCGTCGATGACATCGAGAAGGAGGGGCGGGCAATCGAAGGCCGGCCTTACGCCCTCGCCTACGGGTCGCAGTTCAAGAATCTCCCCCTGATCGGTGAGTTCCGCGGCAAGGACGACCCCGAGAAGATCCTCGGGATCGGTCCTGCAGTCATCCTCAAGACCGGCTCCACCGGAACGGCATACGCGACCAGTGCCGACGATGCCGACAAACTCGAGGCGAAGACCGGCATCCCGGTCGTGGCCTTCCCCTACGGCTCGCTCAGAAACGACGCCGAAAAAGCCGAGATGTACACCGGGCTCCGCACGATGGGCGAGGTGCTCGGGAAACAGGACCGGGCCGAAGAGGTGATCGCCTACATCGAGGCGACGATCGCCGACCTTGAAGCCCGGACCGCCGACATCCCCCAGAACGAACAGAAGACGGCCTACATCGGCGGCGTCTCCTCGGCAGGCGCCCACGGCATCATCTCGACCGAACCCGCCTACCCGCCATTCCTCTGGATCAACGCAAAGAACGCCGCGGCCGGACTCGGCACCGCCCACGCCGACGTCGCGAAAGAGGCGCTCGTCGACTGGGACCCCGGGTACATCTTCATCGATGTCGGCACGATCCAGATGGAGAGCGACGGGGCGATCGGGGAACTGAAGAGCGACCCCGCGCTCCAGGGGCTCTCCGCCGTGAAGGAAAGCCGGGTCTACGGCGTTCTCCCGTACAACTTCTACAACACGAACTACGGGACCGTGCTCGCCGACGCCTACTTCATCGGCAAGACCCTGTATCCCGACCGGTTTGCCGACATCGACCCGGAGGAGAAGGCGGACGAGATCTACACCTTCTTCATCGGGAAACCAGTCTTCGGCGACCTGAACGGCCAGTACAGAAACCTCGGCTTTGTGGAGATCCCGCTGTAACCCGGGATCGAACACGCCCGGTGGAAGAGAAAAAACGCGTGTGCAGCAGATAGAAACTCACTTCTTTTCCCCCGGCCGGAGCCCGGGGCATGGGATTCTCCTCCCACGCTCCGGGCATGCAGACCGGAGGGAGAACTGCACCCATTCGGCTGATTGTCGGTGCACGTATTACGAATCAAAATTAAGTCACACCCGATAGAGGGTATTTCGATAACTATAATACACAATGTTACTACTACAGATATTAGTATGCCGCCGTTCCGATACAGAGGAGTCCTCGTGGCCGCAGTGCTTGCGGCCCTCGTTCTTGTCATGCTTGCCGCAGGATGCACCGGCACCGAATCCGTCCAGGGCGGCACCGGCGAGACCGTCACGATCACCGACGGATTCGGCCGGTCGGTCGCCGTCCCCTCGCCCCCGGAGAGCGTCGTCTGCTCGGGCTCCGGATGCCTCCGCTACCTCGTCTACCTGCAGAGCCAGGATCTCGCCGCAGGCGTCGACGACCAGGAGAAGAGAGATCAGGTGATGGAAGGCCGTCCCTACGCCCTCGCCTACGGGGCGCAGTTCAAGGATCTCCCCCTGATCGGTGAGTTCCGCGGCAAGGACGACCCGGAGAAGATCCTCGGGATCGGTCCCGCGGTCATCTTCAAGACCGGCTCCACCGGAACGGCGTACAGCACCAGCGGCCCCGAGGCCGATAAACTCGAGGCAAGAACCGGCATCCCGGTCGTGGCCTTCCCCTACGGATCGCTCAGAAACGACGCCGAACAGGCCGAGATGTATGCCGGGCTTCGCACGATGAGCGAGGTGCTCGAGAAAGAGGATCGAGCCGAAGAGGTGATCGCCTACATCGAGGCGACGATCGCCGACCTCGAAGCCCGGACGGCCGACATCCCCGAGAGCGAACAGAAGACGGCCTACATCGGCGGCGTCTCCTCGGCGGGTGCCCACGGCATCATCTCCACCGAGCCCGCCTACCCGCCGTTCACCTGGGTGAACGCAAAGAACCCCGCCGCAGGACTCGGCACCGCGCATGCCGATGTCGCGAAGGAGGCGCTCGTCGACTGGGATCCGGAGTACATCTTCGTCGACCTCGGGACGACCCAGCTCGAGAACGACGGCGCGATCGGGGAACTGAAGAACGATCCCGCACTCCAGGGGCTCACTGCCGCAAAGGAAGGCAGGGTCTACGGCGTCCTCCCGTACAACTTCTACAACGTGAACTACGAGACCATCCTTGCCGACGCCTACTTCGTCGGCAAGACCCTCTACCCCGACCGGTTCGCCGACATCGATCCCGAGGAGAAGGCGGACGAGATCTACACGTTCTTCGTCGGCAAACCGGTCTTTTGCGAGCACAACAATGAGTACCGGAACCTCGGGTTTCGGGAGATCCCGCTCTGATGTCGGACCTTTACAGGAGGAGATAACGAGATGCACTTTGCAGACGGGGCCATCCCCGCCGACTATATGGGCTATGTCCGCCGAAAGCACATCTGGATACTCGGGGGCGTGGTTCTCCTCGTTCTCCTCCTGATCGTATCCATATCGGTCGGTGCGGTGAGCATCCCCCCGTACGAGGTCTTCCTCTCCATCGTGAACGGTATCGTCGACCGGATTAACCTGCTCCTCCATCCCGGCACCACCCTCTCCGTCTCCAGCACCGACAGGATCGTCTGGAACATCCGTCTCCCGCAGGCGCTTGCCGCGGTCGTCGCCGGGGTAGGGCTCTCGGTGGCAGGCGTCGCCATGCAGTCGATCCTTCGTAACCCGCTCGGCTCGCCGTTCACGCTCGGCATCTCGAACGCCGGGGCATTCGGGGCGGCCGTCTCGGTCATCGTCCTCGGCACCGGACAGATGCATTCCTCGGTCGCCGACGCCGTCACCTTAAACAACCCCTACGTGACGACGCTGGTGGCGTTCATCTTCTGTCTCCTTGCGACGGCCGTGATCCTCCTCATATCCCGGATACGCGGGGCGTCGCCCGAGGTGATGGTGCTCGCCGGCGTCGCCCTCTCCTCGCTCTTCACGGCGGGGACGATGTTTCTGCAGTACTTCGCCGACGACACCCAGCTCGCCGCCGTCGTCTTCTGGACGTTCGGCGACGTCGGCCGGGCGGGCTGGCAGGAACTCGGGATCATGGCCTTCGTCACGATAGCGGCCTTGCTCTACTTCATCGCGAACCGCTGGAACTACAACGCGATCGACGCCGGCGACGAGACCGCAAAGGGCCTCGGCGTCAGCGTCGAGAGGGTTCGCGACGTCGGGATGGTCGTCGCGGCGCTCGTATCCGCCGTGATCGTCTCGTTCCTCGGGGTCATCGGCTTCGTCGGGCTCGTCTGCCCGCACATGGTGAGGAGGCTCATCGGCGACGACCAGCGCTTCCTGATCCCGGGTTCATGCGTCATGGGGGGGATCCTCCTTCTCGCCTCGGACACGGTCGCCAGGATCATCGTGGCTCCCTACATCCTCCCGGTAGCCGTGCTCACGGCATTTTTAGGCGCACCGGTCTTCATCTACCTGCTCTTACGGGGGTACCGGCGATGATCCTCGACGTCGACGGCGTGGCGTTCAATTACCGGAGCGCTCCGGTCATCCGGGATATCACGTTCGACCTCTCGCCGCACCAGATTCTCGCGATCCTGGGGCCGAACGGTGTCGGGAAGACGACGCTCTTGAAGTGCATGAACGCAATCCTGCGGCCGAAGGCCGGATCCGTCCTCATCGAGGGGGCGGACCTCCTCACCGCAGACAGAATGGAGATCGCCCGGAAGGTAGGCTACGTCCCGCAGCGGTGCGAAGCCGGCCGGATGACCGTCTTCGACGCCGTCCTCCTCGGCCGCCGGCCGCATATCGGGTGGGACGTGACGGATAAGGATATCCGGATCGTCGAGGCGGCAGTCCGGATGCTCCACCTCGAAGACCTGGCGCTGCGCTACATCGACGAGATGAGCGGCGGGGAACTCCAGAAGGTGAGCATCGCGAGAGCGCTCGTGCAGGAACCCCGGGTGCTCCTCCTCGACGAACCGACGAGCAGCCTCGACCTCAAGAACCAGATCGAGATCCTCGGGCTCGTCAGGCATGTGACGGCGGAGCACGACGTCGCCGCGGTGATGACGATGCACGACCTGAACATGGCGCTCCGCTACGCCGACCGGTTCATTCTCTTAAAAGACGGCGTCATCCATGCCGCAGGGGGCCCCGACGTGGTGACGCCGGAGATCATCGAGGCGGTCTACGGCGTCCCGGTGACGGTCGAACGCTACAACGGGTTCCGCTTCGTCGTGCCCCTGGAACCGGAAACCGCCTGAGAGCCCGGGGGCGCCTCTCCGGGGTAACGTATAAGCCCGTCGTCACCGATATGCCCGGCCGGGGGCATATGGTGCTCGAGACGTTCGTCGGGATCACCGGGACAGTTCTTGGGGTGTTCGGGGCGCTCTTCATCGTCTATGGAGCGGCGATCGCGATCGTCGAACTCCTGGCGCGTGAGATGCGCATCCAGAAGCGGAGTTACCGCGACATCCGGTGGGTCTTCACGACGCGTATCCTGATCGGCCTCGAGTTCTTCGTTGCCGCCGACGTCATCAAGACGATCCTCGAACCGACGTTCCAGGACCTGATCATCCTCGGGTCGCTCGTCACGATCAGGACGGTCGTGAGTTACTTCCTCGGAAAAGAGGTGAGCGAACTCCCGGAGGCACGAAAGATGTAGCGATAGGCGGGGCTCACGCGCTCTCCGGGTTCCGACGCGCCTTCAGGTGCTCGTGCGCCCCCTCGACGACCCGTCTTGAGTTCGCGAAGGTGATCGTCTGCAGCGCCTCGGCGTAGGGGAGCCACCGGTAGTCGATATGCTCGTCCGAGAGCGTCACCTTCTCCTCCGGCGTCTCGATCAGGTAGTAGACGACCTCCTTGTAGACCGTATGCGCCCGGCGCTGGAAGAAGTAATGAACCTCCTCGCGGAACCCGGGAACGAACTCTGCGCGGGTTATCCCGGTCTCCTCCTCAAGTTCGCGGAGCACCGTCTCCTCTTCGCTCTCGCCGCGTATGCCGTGCCCCTTCACCAGATCCCAGTGACCGGCACCATACTGCAGGATGAGGTACTGGAGATCCGCATCCCCTCGGACGACGACTGCCCCGCATGAACGCTCTTTTGCCATAATATCTTCAATCCTGTCTCGTGGAATCTCCGGCCGCCGCGAGTTCGCGCCCGATGATCCGGAAGTCCTCTTCCAGGGCCTCCCGGTATCGGGGGTTGTAGAGCGCGGCGGCGGGGTGGAGGGTGGGGATGAGGCGGACCGGATGGTCGAAGAGGACGCCGGGGTAGACCGTCCCCCGGATCTCCGTGATCCGGTCGAACTCGACCGGCAGGAAGGAGAGGATATACCTGCTCGAGTGCCGGCCGAGCATCACGATCACCTTCGGCCCGATGATCCGGATCTGCTCCTCGAGGTACGGGGTGCAGGCCCGGATCTCCTCGTCCCGGGGGTCGCGGTTCCCGGGCGGCCGGTGCTTGACGATGTTCGCGATGAAGACGTCGTCGCGCGATAAGCCGATACCCGATAGGAGGCCTTCGAGGAGTTTTCCCGCCCGGCCGACGAACGGTCTCCCGGTGAGGTCTTCCTGCTTTCCCGGCGCTTCGCCGATGAGCATGAGGTCGGCTCCGGGGTTCCCATCACCCGGAACCGCATGATGCGTGTTCTCCCAGAGGGGGCATTTCCGGCATTCGCCGATGACGGCGGCAAGGTTCTCTATCGCCGCCTCCCCCCTCGCATCCTGTAGCATGCCCACACTATTGAGGATAACTCGTATAACCTTCTTATGCATTGTGTTTTGGCGCCGGACCTTATCTTGCCCACGACGGAACGGCCTGCGAGGAGGCGGGAGGGGGCGGCGGCAGGGATGTGATCGAGCACGGCACCACCAGGCCGGAGAGCCGTCATACAGGCCTGGGACGATCCGGAACTGTGAAACACTACCATGCCGCGCGGCCCCGACTAGCAGCCTGTTACGGTAGATTTCAGGTAAGGATTCTACCCGGCAGTCTCAACGTGTAGACGTGTGAGACAGAAATCGTTTATAGAGGAACGCCGAGTCTCAATCATGACGTACAGCCTCCGACAGCCGTCCCCGCACGGATCGGGTACTACCGGCAGGCGGAGACCGGCCAGAACCCCTCATGGGCACGACTCCACGCCCGCGGAGAGAGCCGGATGAGACAGAACTCCGTTCTCCTTGTTGCACTGCTGCTCCTGGCGCTCGGGGCAGGATGCACCAGCACACCGGAAAACGTCACCCCCGCCCCGGTCCTCCATTACGAGCAGGGAGACACCTCGATCCCGATCAACGTCTCCGAGATCCCGGTGAGAAGGTTCGATGTCAACGCAACAGAGGTGATCGGGATTGTCCTCGCCGACCAGCGGGCCGGGATCCTGCTTGAGGGCGGCTGGAAGATCGCTTCGATCCGGGCGGGCTTTGAGGAGGAGGACCCGAACCGGGAGCACATCGACGTGGAGTTCAGGAACGATGAACTGTCGCTGTCGTTCTTCATCGAAGTGGACGAACGGGAGAGGCAGACCGGCAGAGGGCGTTGCAGCGCCACGATCTGGATGGGACACCCGTGGACATCGGAACCCTTCCCCGAGGAGGAGGACTACTACCAGACGGGAGACCCGCACAGGGACCAACTCTATGTCCTCGATCATCACAACGAGAGGCTGGTGATGGTCTATAATGAAACAACGATCTTCTACCTCTACCCCTCGTATGGGGATGTGACTAAATGGATGGGGGATTGAAGCGAAACCGGCGCACCTCTCCCCTCTCATACAGGGCAGAGCGGCGTAAATGCACAGGAAAGCGCGATCAGAAAAAATGTGGATAAAACCACAGGAGGAAAACAAGATGGACAAAAATACAGGAAGGCGCCCCCCCTGCTTCGGGCTATGTTACCGGCAGACGCAAGCCATACCTCTCCTTTCCCTTGTGCTGCTGCTCCTGGCGTTCGGGGCCGGGTGTACCGACTCCCCGGAGACGAACACAACGGAAAACGTTACCTCTCCCCCGGTCCTCCACTACGAGCGAGGGGATGTCTCGATCCCCATCAACACCTCCGAGATTCCGGTGAGGGGTTTCGACGCCAACGCAACAGAGGTGATCGAGATCCTCCTCGCCGACCAGCGAGCCGGGGCCCTGCTTGAAAACGGGTGGAAGATCGCTTCAATCAGGACGAACTTTGAGGGGGTCTACTCGGTCGACCCGGCCAGGACGTATGTCGACGTTGAGTTCCGGGGCGATGAACAGTCACCGTCGTTCTTCATCGAAGTGGACGACCAGGAGGGGCACACGGGAAGAGGTTTCTGCAACGTCCCACGCTGGCGCGGGGGGCCGTTTGCAGGTCCACGTCCCGAGGACTACCACAAAGACGAGGCGGTGAGAGATGGCACAAACTGGTGGTATGTTTACGATCACCACAACGACAGGGTGGCAATGGTCTATAATGGAACGACGATCATCTACCTCTACCCATCGTACGGGACACAGTGGTACGAAACCGTAGGGAAAACAGGCGACACGCGCCATCTGGGGGCATTGTAATGTTCCGGAATGGACAGAGGGGCGCGACAATCATCTATCTCTACCCCTCATACGGGAGAGAGTGGTATGAAAGCGTGGAGGCGTCAGGATGAAGCGAATCTTCATTCTCTCCCTTGCGCTGCTGCTCCTGGCGTTCGGGGCCGGATGCATCGGCTCCCCGGAGATGAATGCAACGGAGAACGTCACCCCCGCCCCGGTCCTCCACTACGAGCAGGGGGATGTCTCGATCCCGATCAACACTTCCGAGATCCCGGTGAGAAGGTTTGATGTCAACGTCACGGAGGTGATCGAGATCGTTCTTGCCGACCAGCGGGCCGGGGCTCTGCTTGAGGGCGGGTGGAAGATCGCCTCGGTCCGGACAGGCTTTGATTACGACTTGAGGACGCATGTCGACGTAGAGTTCCGAAGCGACGAGCCGTCACCGTCGTTCTTCATTGAAGTGGACGAACAGGAGGGGCAGACCGGCTGGGGACGCTGCAACGTCCCACGCTGGCTTGGGGGGCCGTTTGCAGGCCCCTATCCTGAAGACTACCACCAGAACCGGACATTCTACCACACCTATGTCTTCGATCACCACAACGATCGGGTGACGATGGTCTACAACGATACGACGATCTTCTACCTCTACCCCTCATACGGGAGAGAGTGGTATGAAAGGGTGGAGGTGTCAGGATGAAGCAGGTCTTCATTCTCTCCCTTGTGCTGCTGCTTCTGGCGTTCGGGGCCGGTTGCATCGACTTTCCGGAGACGAACACCACGAAAACTGCCGCGTCGACCCCGATCCTTCACTACGAGCGGGGGAACATCTTAATCCCGATCAATACTTCCGAGATCCCGGTGAGAACGTTCGATGTCAACGCGACAGAGGTGATCGAGATCGTCCTTGCCGACCCGCGGGCCGGGATTCTGCTTGAGGGGGGCTGGAAGATCACTTCGATCCGGACGGGCTTTGAGGAGGAGGACCCGAACCGGGAGCACATCGACGTGGAGTTCAGGAACGATGAACTGTCACTCTCGTTCTTCATCGAAGTGGACGAACGGGAGAGGCAAACCGGCAGAGGGCGTTGCAGCGCCACGATCTGGAGGGGACACCCGTGGACATCGGAACCCTTCCCTGAAGAGGAGGACTATCACCAGGCAGTAAACCCGTATATGGGCCTGTTTGTGGTCGTCGATCATCACAACGAGCGGGTGATGATGGCCTATGACGACACGACGATCTTCTACCTCTACCCATCATACGGGGATGTAACTGAATGGGAGTGATCGAAGCGGAACCGGCGCCCCTCTCACACGGAACAGGGCGATATGAAAGCGTAGGGGAGGGCGATCCGGGAAAATACAGGTTGCCGGAACGATCATGGAACCACCAATAGGAGGGAAGCAAAATGAACCAAAAAGCGGGAAGGCAGGCGCAAGCCGTACCTGCAACCGGCGGGAGCAATTACGTGAAGCAGATCGCCATTCTCTCCCTTGCGCTGCTGCTCCTGGGCGCGCTGTCTCTCCTGCACGGATCTGGCCCTGCGGCCAGTCGCACTACGCTCCTCCCACCAGATGGTGCTCAAACTCCGGCCGCTCGTAGTCGCACCTCTGGTGCTCTTGCTCCGCTCCTGCGGAGCATCGCACTCCACCCCCGCCCGTCGTTCGTCGCCACTCGCGCCTTACGGTGCTTCGGCTCCTGCTCGAAGACGCTTCCGCGTCTTCTCAAGCTCCTGCCGTTCCGGCAGTCGCACCCTTCGGCCAGTCGACCACTCGCACCTGCGGTGCTCGGGCTCCGCTCCTCACGGAGCGTCGCCAATTTAATACCCCCAGAGATGAACACTATATAGAATTTCCCGGCGACTTCACCGCCCGGTCTCGCCGGAGCGGCGCCTGACCCGGATTTCCGGCCGGGTTCCGGGCTGCAGGACGAATGGAGCGATTTGTACAATGAGCGATATAGATCACACCTGTTTTGACACGGCAAAGATCGACAAGATACAGGAACTGCGCGAACGCGGGGTGACGATCTACCCCTACACCTTCGACCGCAGGGATACCGTCACCGAGATCAAGGAGCGGTTCTCCACGATCGAGCACGAGAAGAGCGAGGAGGAGGTCAGCACCGCCGGCCGTGTCTACATCGTCCGCCAGCACGGCAAGACGATCTTCGCGGATATCGGTGACTCGACCGGCAGGATCCAGCTCTACCTTCGCAAGAACGACCTTGGGGAGGAGCAGTTCGACCTCTTCCGCCAGTACGTCGACGCCGGGGATATCATCGGCGTCGTCGGCCACGTCTTTCGGACGAAGATGGGAGAGATCACCGTCTGGGTCGACCGGTTCGAACTCCTGACGAAATCGGTCTGCCCGCTTCCCGAGAAGTTCCACGGGCTCAAGAACGTCGAGACCCGCTACCGGCAGCGTTACCTCGACCTGATCATGAACGAGGAGAGCCGCGAGACCTTCCGGGCGCGGAGCAGGATCATCTCCCTTCTCCGCCAGTTCCTCTTCGAGCGGGACTACCTGGAGTTCGAGACGCCGACCCTGCAGCCGATCTACGGCGGCGCAAACGCCCGGCCGTTCACCACCCACCACAACGCCCTCGACCAGAAACTCTACCTCCGGATCGCGCCGGAACTCTACCTCAAGCGCCTAGTCGTCGGCGGGTTCGAGAAGGTCTTCGAGATCGCGAAGAACTTCAGGAACGAGGATATCGACACCAACCACAACCCCGAGTTCACGATGGTGGAGGTCTACGAGGCCTACCGCGACTACAACGACATGATGAACCTCACCGAGGAGATCCTCTCCCACCTCGCGGAGAAGGTGCTCGGGACGACCACCTGCTCGTTTGCCGGGCACGATCTCGACTTCTCCCGCCCCTGGCGCCGCCTCACGATGGAGGAGGCGGTGCGCGAGTACGCCGGGATCGACTTCCCGGCCATGAGCCTCGAGGAACTCCGCGCCTTCGGCCTTACCCACTGCGTCGAGGGCTGCGAGAGCGCAACGACCCGGGGCGAGTACCTGGTGCTCTTCTTCGAGCACTTCGGCGAGAAGCACCTCATCCAGCCGACGTTCGTCTACGACTTCCCGATCGAGAACTCGCCGCTTGCAAAGAAGCACCGCACGAAGGAAGGGCTGACGGAGCGGTTCGAACTCTTCATCGCCGGGATGGAGATGGCGAACGGCTTCTCGGAGTTAAACGACCCGCTCGACCAGAAGGCCCGACTCGAACTGCAGGACGCAAAACGTCGGAAGGGCGACCTCGAGGCGCAGATGATCGACTACGACTTCATCAACGCGCTCGGCTACGGGATGCCGCCGACGGGCGGGGTCGGCATCGGGATCGACCGCCTGGTGATGCTCCTCACCGGCAAGGACTCGATCAAGGAAGTTCTCCTCTTCCCGCAGATGAAGACCGCCGTTCCCGGGCAGAACGGGGACGGAGCGGAAGAGAGCGGCGGGGAAGAGTGATCCCCCACAATTTTTCGCCATGAACGGACAGAACAGGGCCGCCATCAAACCCGGGATGACGGTGGATATCGTGCTCAAGCGCGACCAGAAGACGGGAAAGCGCACCCGGGGCGTCGTCGCCGAGATCCTGACGAACTCATCGTTTCACCCCCACGGGATCAAGGTCCGGCTCCAGGATGGTCAGGTCGGGCGGGTGCAGGAGATCGTCGGGTAAGGTCAGGCAGCTTTGCGGAGGGCGAACCGGATGACCGTCCCCTCCTCCGGCCGGCCTTCCACCCGGTCGTCCGCCCATATCCCTCCACCATACCGTTCGACGAGCATCCGGCAGATGTAGAGCCCAAGCCCTGCTCCGGCACGCGGCCCCTCCCCACCGCCGGAGCGGGTGAAGAGGCGTTGCTTCATCTCATCGGGGATGCCCGGCCCGGTGTCCTCGACCGAGACCAGCACCTCCTCCCCGCGGTTTTCGACCCGGACGGCGATCTCGACCGCCGGATCGCCGAACTTCACCGCGTTGCCGATGAGGTTCGTGAAGACCTCGGAGAGGAGGTCGTCCGCGACCACCCGGGCGGCCGTCCCCGCATAGGCAATCCGCAGATCGGGGTAGTCCTCGATCTCCGCCCGGATGACCGGGTCGAGAGCGACCGGGCGGAGAACGGCGGCCTCTTCCCGGATCTGCCGGATGGTACTGACGTTTCTGATGATCTCGATACTCTTGTTGAGACTTCTCTGCACCTTCTCGGTGTGGCTCCGCGGTTCGCCCTCGAGCTCTTCCGTGAGGAGGTCGGTGTAGAGTGTGGCGGTGCTGATGGCGTTCTTGATGTCGTGCGTCATGATGTCCAGGTAAAGGTTCGCCCGCTCGGTCGAGTCCTGGAGTTCCGCCGTGCGTGCCGCAACCTGCTCCTCCAGGTGCCCGCTATATTCCCGGATCGTCTCTTCCGATTCCCTGAGGTTCTTCATCCCGGCCTTGAGGGCCGCAACCATCTTGTTGATGCTCCGCTCGAGTTTCATCACCTCGCGGGTTGCCGAGACACGGATCGTGTGGTCGAGGTCTCCCCGGGCAATGACGTCGACGTCGTCGATGATCTCCTCGATAGGCCGCGTGAGACGGCGGGCCACAAGAAAGATGACCGCGCTGCAGAGGACGATGGCGAGAGTTGCAGCGGCAGCACGTTCGACGAGCATCCGGTCGAGCTGATCCTGCACGAGTCCCGTGTCGTACGTCAACTCGACGACGACGCTTGGATCGGACGGATAGTCGGGGTCTTTGAGGTCGACGAAGAGATAGTGGATTCGCGTTTCACGCTCCGCATCCTGCACCTCGTGATCGGTTCGGCCGGGGATGACCGTCCCGGTGACGAACTCCCGCGTTCGGGCATCGGCAGAGCCGTCCGGCATCCCGACGGGGTTGCCGAAGATGTCGTAGACGCGGATCGAGTCGAGATAGGGATTCAGGGCGACGAACTCCTGCGTGCTCTCCTGCGAGCGCAACCGGTTCCGCTCGACCACAAACGCATCCGGGACAAGACCGAGCTCGAGGAGATACCGGTGATCCGGTGTGGGCATATAGGCGAATTTCCGGACCCGCCCGGTTGCGGGCTCGTAGACAACGCGGTCGGGAGAGAATTCGTCCCCGAGACGCATCCGGGTGATCTCGTCATAGAAACCCGGGACGTTCCTGAAATCAAGGCCCTGATCGGGGAGATAAGTCGTGTACTCGATGACACCACTCTCGTTGATGACGTAAAGGTCTATCCTGCCCCCGAGCCGTTCTTTAAGCGCCAGAAGATCCATCCGCGACGGATCGCTCTCCACCCGCTCGTACTCCCGGAGAAAGAGCGAAAACCCTTCCCGCATCCTCTCGTTGAGGGAGTCGTCGAAGAGTTTGAGGCCGGTATCCACGTCCACGATCGATTCTCTGACGCTCTTCTCGGTGACGTCCTGCAGGGTCTCGAGGTCCGAGGTCAGCCTCTCTTCCGCCAGCATGTAGTCGTGGACCGCGAGGAGGCCGATGGCGGTGATGACGATGAGAAGGATGGCTACGATGAGGAGATAGACAAGCGGCCAGTCTTCCGGGTAAGGTATGCGCTCGCTCTTCATGGGTCTCAGTTGTGCCGGGGATGCGTCGGAGCGTTAACCAGTAGACATCACCTCCACAAAACCTTTCGCGATCGGGGCAGGACTGCCGGGCAGGGGACGAGGAGGTAGCGAGTGCTACCCCTCCCAGACCTTCCGGAGCGAGAAGCGAACTGCCGCTCCCTCCTCCGGGTGGCCCTCCACCCGGTCTTCCGCCCGGATCCATCCGCCGTACCGCGTAATAAGCATCCGGCAGATGTAGAGCCCGAGACCCAGGCCGCTCATCTCGTTCTCCCCGCCGCCGAAACGGGTAAAGAGGCGTTGCTTCATCTCGTCGGGGATGCCCGGCCCGGTGTCCTCGACCGAGACCAGGATATCCTCCCCGTGGTCTTCGACCCGGACGGCGATCTCGACCGCCGGATCGCCGAACTTCACCGCGTTGCCGATGAGGTTTGCGAAGACCTCGGAGAGGAGGTCGTCAGCGAGAACCGCAAACGGCTGCCCCTCATATCGGATCCGGGCTGCGGGATGGTTCGCGATCTCTGAACGGATCACACGGTCGAGATCCACCCGCGTCAACGTGCTCTCGCTCTCCACGGCCTGTCGGAACGTGGCGACACATCTGGTTATCGCGGAACTCTGTTCGAGCCGGGAGAGCATCTTCTCGGCCATCTCCCGCCGTTCTCCCTCGAGCGCATCGACGAGAAACCGCGTATACCCGATGGCAATGGTGTTTGCGTTGTTGATGTCGTGGACCATGATGTCCAGGAAGAGGTTTGCCGCACGGTTCGACTCCTCGAGGTCGACGGTCCGTTCCCGAACCAGGTCTTCAAGTCGAGTGCTGTAATCTCGTGCCGTCTCCTTTGAAGCGCGGAGGCGCCGGATGCTCTCTTTGAGCGAGTCGACCATGGCACCGATGCTCTCCTCAAGACGGATGAACTCCGCTCCCGCTGAGATCCGGATCGGGTGATCGAGATCTCCCCGGGCTATGGTATCGACGTCGTCGACGATATCCTGCACCGGGCGGGTTATCTGCCGCGAGACCGGAACCGCAATGCAGCAGGCGACGAGACCGGCGGAGAGTGCTAGGAGAATGTGTGTGAGGAGCATCTGTGTGAGCCGGGCATCGAGAGGAGCGGTGCTATAGGTCAACTCAACGACCCGACTCACGTCCGAGGGGGATCCGGCAGCAGAGATGTCGACAAGGATGTACCGGATGATTCGCCCTGCTGCCGGATCGGCTAGTGTCCGGCTCTGCTTCTCCTCATAGACCGCCCGGGCAACGAGATCGACGGCGGCGGGATCGGCCGGGCTCTCCGACTCGGTCGCGTTGACGAGCCTGCCGTAACAGTCGAAGATCCGGATCTCTTTGAGCGCGGGGTTCAACGGCACCAGATCGTCTTTGAGGGCCAGGTATTTCGGATCGAACCGGTTGGTTTCGACGGAACTGCAGACGAGCCCGAGTTCAAAGAGGTAGCGGTGATCCGGAGAGGGCATGTAGGCATACTTTCTCAACCGCCCGCTCGCCGGCTCCGCCACGATCCGGTCGGCCGTGAACGTGTCACCGAGCCGGATCTCCGTTATCCGGTCGTAAAAGTCGGGCATATGCCTGAAATCAAGGCCCATATCCGGCTGATAGGTCGTGTACTCGATGACACCGGATTCGTTGATGACATAGACGTCCATCCCCTCTCCGAGGTGCTCTTTGATGCCGGCGAGATCCATCTCTTCCGGATCCCCTCCCGCCCGTCTGTATTCTGCCAGAACCGGGACGAACGCCTCCTGCATCTGCCCATCAAGCGTGCAGTCGAAGAGGTTCAGGCCCGCGTCCATAAGGCATAGCGACTGGATGACGCTCCTCTCCGTCTGCTCCCAGAGCCGATTCTCCTCGGCGATCAGGTTCTCCTCGACCTGCCGGTAGTCCAGAGCCGAGATCAGCCCGATCGTCGGGAGCGTGATCAGGATCATGACGAGAACCAGGTGCGTGCTGAATCCACGCAGCCTCCTCCCGCCGGCCGCCGTCACAAGCAACCCTCCTCTCTAACCTTCTGGAGCGTAAACCTGATGGCCGCTCCCTCCTCCGGGCGGCCCTCCACCCGGTCGTCCGCCCATATCCTTCCACCGTAGCGTTCGGCGAGCATCCGGCAGATGTAGAGCCCGAGCCCCGTTCCCGCCGTGCTGTTGGTTCCTCTGACCATCCGTTCAAAGAGGTGCTCCTTTACTGCATCCGGGACACCCGGCCCTGTATCCTCGACCGATACCAGCACCTCCTCCCCGCGGTCTTCGACACGGACGGCGATCTCGACCGCCGGCCCGCCGTGCTTCACCGCATTGCCGATGAGGTTCACGAAGACTTCGGAGAGGAGATCGTCAGCGAGGATGGTGACCGTGGTGCCGGCGTAGGTTATTGGGGCGGGATAACGCTCGATCTCGGCTCTGATAACGGCATCGAGGTCGATCGGACGGAGCAACGGCACGCCCCCCTGAACCTGCTGGATGGTGTTGACGTCGTGGACGATCGCGATACTCTTCGTAAGCCCCTTCCTCGCCTTCTCAAGCAACTCGGCCCCGGGCTCCCCCGCGAGTTCGGCCTGGAGCAGGTCGGCATAGAGGTTTGCGACATTGTTCGCGTTGTTGATGTCGTGTCCCATGATGTCCAGGTAGAGGTTTGCCGCACGATTCGACTCCTCCAGCGCGGCAGTCCGTACCCGAACCTGCTCTTCGAGGACATGGCTGTATCGGACGATCTCTTCCTCCGACTCCCGGGTCTTCCGGATAGTCTCCCTTAAGGATCCGACCATCGCCGAGACGCTCTCCGCAAGGTGTACGAACTCTCTATCTCCGCTCACCCGTATGGGATGATCCAGATCGCCGCAAGCGATGGCATCGGCGTCCTCGATGAGGGTCCGTATCGGCCGCGTCAGGTGGTGCGCGCCGAGAGCCGAGAGAGAGCCGATGCAGAAGAACGCAATGAGCAGGACACCCATGTGCCGGTCGAGCATTCCGGCAAGTTTCGCCTCCGCTCTCCTCGTGGTATAGGTCAGTTCGACGACCAGGCTCATGTCCGATGCGTAATCAAGGTCTGCCATATCGATGAAGACGTAGCGCGTCAGTTCGCCTGCAGTGGCGTTCTCCACCTCAACCACGGTCTTCTCCCGGTAAGCCTGGCGAACCATCTCCAGCCGCCGGCCGTCATCGGGATGCGTCTCGCCGACGATCATCTCCCCGAGACAGTCGAAGATCCGGATCTCGACGACGTCCGGGTTTTCGTCCACAAGTTCCCGGGCGGCCTCCCGGTACTTCAGCGCCGTGCGATACTGCTGAAACTCGGATCCCGCGAGGCCGAGTTCGAAGAGGTAGCGGTGATCCGGAGAGGGCATATACGCGTACTTCCGGAGTTCCCCGGACGATATCCCGCAGACGACCCTGTCGGCAGCAAACGAATCCCCAAGACGGATCTCCGTTATCCGATCGTAAAAATCAGGCATCTGCCTGAAATCGAGGCCGAGGTCGGGAGGATAGGTGGTGTTGACGATGACGCCGTCTTCATCGATGATATAGAGGTCCATCCCGCCCCCGAGTTCCTCCCTGACCCGGAAGAGATCCATCTCTCCCGGATCCCTTCCCGCCCGTTCGTACTCGGCGATAACGAGATCGAACTCATCCTCCATCTCGCGGTCCAACGTCTTGTCAAAGAGTTTCAACCCGGCATCCACCAGATTCACGGCAAGGATAATTCCGGACTCGGTCTGGTTCCGGGACGCTTCGGCATTCGCCTCAAGTTCCTGCCGAACCACCGCCGAGTCGACGACCGAGAGCAGGCAGATGATGGGGGCCGTCGCGAGGAGAATCGCAAGCAAAAGATAGACGCTGAGCGGAAGCGACGGCCGGACGGGACTCTTCGTCTTCATTCACGCATACACTCCGCTCCTCATGCAAAACCACCCCGGGGGACGGGATTAATTTCTTACGGAGAGATATATCTGTAACTATTTAGTTTGAACGATTTTGACGCACCATAAACGATTTTGAAGGAAAACCCGCGATCCGGGAAGATTATTTCGCCAAAGAGCGCCTGGGAGAACTGTAGCGCACTCTCCCGTAAACATCTATCGAGGCTGCTACCTGATCGCCGGACGGACGACTGCGAGTGCAACTCGATGGCGGAAACCAGGCGCGAAAAAAAGAGAATGCGGGACCGGATTGGCCCCAAACGTATCGTGGAACGGTACGGTGATCTTACATCGGGGGCATGCCCATGCCGCCCATGCCGCCGCCCATGGCTGCCATCTCCTCAGGAGAGGGGCCGGCAGACTTGGACGAGGCGATGACGTCGTCGATCCGGAGGATCATGACGGCTGCCTCGGCGGCGCTTGCGATCGCCTGGGTCTTCACCCGCAGGGGTTCGACGACACCGGCTTTGAGCATGTCGCCGGAGGCGGCGTTGAAGACGTCGAGGCCCATGTACTTTCCGTTCTTACCGCCCTTCTCGTGGGAGGCACGCAGCGCAACGAGCATGTCGATCGGGTCGAGGCCCGCGTTCTCGGCAAGCGTCCTCGGGATGATCTCAAGCGCGTTCGCAAACGCCTCGATGGCGAGCTGGGCGCGGCCGCCGACACTTGCGGCGTACTCGCGGAGCCGGAGCGAGAGCTCGATCTCGGGCGCACCGCCGCCGGCGACGAACTTCTTGTCCTCGACGGCAACGCTGACGACCCGGAGCGCGTCCTCGATGGCGCGGTCGAGTTCGTCGACGACGTGCTCGGTGCCGCCGCGGATGATGATCGAGACCGCCTTGGGGTTCTCGCACTCGGTGACGAAGATCATCTCTTCGCCGGAGACCTTCTTCTCCTCGACGCTGCCGGCCTTTCCGAGTTCCTCGGGGGCGATTGCGTCGATGGAGCTGACGACGGCCGCACCGGTGGCACGGGCGAGTTTCTCCATGTCGCTCTTCTTGACACGGCGGACGGCAAAGATGCCGGCCTTGGCAAGATAGTGCTGGGCGATGTCGTCGATGCCCTTCTGGCAGAAGAGGACGTTTGCACCGGAGGCAACGACCTTGTCGACGATGCCCTTGATCATCCGTTCCTCTTCATCGAGGAACATCTGGAGCTGGTCGGGGCTCGTGATGCTGATCTCGGCGTCGACCTCGGTCTTCTTGAACTCGACGGCAGCGTTCAGGAGCAGGATCTTCGCGTTCTTGACGGCACGGGGCATCGCAGGGTGGACACGCTCCTTGTCGATGATCATGCCCTCGACGATCTCGGACTCCTCGATGGATCCGCCGACCTTCTTCTCGACCTTCACGAACTCGGTGTCGACGGTTCCGTCGGCGTCGGCGACCATCGTGATGGCCTTGACGACGAGTTCGGTAAGTTTCTCCTTTGCAGCCTCGGCGCCCTTGCCGGTCATGGCGGTGTCGGCAAGCTTCCTGAGCATCACCATGTCGTCGGGCTTGACGTCGACGGCGATCTCGTCGAGGATATCCTGGGCCCTGTCGGCGGCCATGCGGTAGCCGTGGGCGATGACCGTGGGGTGCACGTCCTGGTCAAGGAGGTCCTCGGCACGCTTCAGGAGCTCGCCCGCGATCACCACAGCGGTCGTGGTACCGTCGCCGACCTCGTCGTCCTGGGTCTTGGCGATCTCGACCATCATCTTCGCGGCGGGGTGCTCGATGTCCATCTCTTTTAAGATGGTCACGCCGTCGTTCGTGATGACGACGTCACCGATGGTGTCGACGAGCATCTTGTCCATGCCTTTGGGTCCAAGCGTAGTCCGTACAGCGCTCGCGACGGCCTTTGCGGCAGCGATGTTGCCCGACTGTGCGTCACGACCGCGGGTACGCTGGCTACCCTCTTTCAGAATAAAGATTGGTTGTCCTCCAAGATTTGCAGACATAGGTATCACCGTTGTTAAGCGATAGAAAGGTAGGTTTGTGGTTCTATATAAACCTATTCACTCATTTATCATATCTATGAGTTCCGAGCCGTCTTCGAGGGAGTGGAGATGTTCTTCTCCGATAAGAAGCGTTTTGCCGATCTTTTTCTGCTTTTTGTAATCGGTGATGACGCACATCGCAAATGTTTTCGTGATCTGCGAGATGTTGCCGATGAGCGAAGCGCGCTTCACGACCTTCTGGGATGTGCCGTACGCCGTCAGGATTGTGTGCTTATCAAAGAGCGCCAGCGCCTGGAACGGGGCCTGCCGCATCGCGTGGATCTCCATCCCGATACGTTCGAGGTTGACCAGAACGTCACCGGGCGTAGATTCGGCGGGCTTCTCGGGCTCGGGAGTACGGTAACCGATCAGCTCGATCGTCTCGACGAGCGGGGCGTTGAAGAACTCTTCGAGCCTGATGGCGACATCGAGCGTGGTACCCATCCCGCCCTCGTACTTGCTTATCGTCCGACGGGAGACCCCGAGGTGCGACGCGAGGTCTCCAAGCGACATCCTGGAGCGCTCCCGCACCTCACGGAGAAGATCGCCCTTGATCTTCACGTAGAGACCGCCGGGGGAGGCATAGACCATCGGCGAGAGCCCTTCGACGAAGTAGTCGTAGAGCGTCTCGGGGCTGAGGGCAAAGAGCCCGTAGCGGATGTAGACGACACCGCGTTCGAGATCCGTATCGCGTGCCCGCTCCCCGACGATGAGGGGGGTGGCCTCCAGGTGCCGGGCGATCTGGTTGAGATCCCAGGCGATATCGGCGCTCACGCTGTCGATGTGAGAGGCGACTTTGATAATGACGAGGTTGTCTCCCTTCTTCGCGATAAGGTCAAAACTCCGCGGACGGATGTTGCATCGCTCCGAGACGTCAAAGTTCGCGAGGAGCATGATGCTGATGACCATCTGAGGGAGGCGATCCTGCGACATAACCCGTAAGAATCGATATAGCCGGAGACGATATAAACTAGAGGGTTATGTGGATCGGGATCGACGACACGGACTCGCCTGCAGGGATGTGTACCACCTACCTCGGTGCGGTCGTGGTGCGGCGTCTCGCGCAGGCGGGGCTCCGTGTCGTCGGCGCCCGCCTGGTCAGGCTGAACCCAAACGTCATCTACAAGACCCGGGGGAACGCGGCGATCGCCATCGAGGCGGACGGCGATCCGGAGACGGCCTTCGCGCTCGCCACCGCGTGCGTCGAAGAACTCGCGGAGTTCGACGACGAAAAGACCAACCCCGGCGTGGTGGTGGCGAGCGTCCGTCCGCCGCCTGACTTCTACTACGCGGCGCTCCGGGACTACTGCACCGTGGACGAGGCCGTCACGGTGCTCGAGGCGGCAGGGGCCCGCTACCGGGGCTACAAGAATCGGCGCGGGCTCATCGGCGCAACGGCGGCTATTGCAAGCGATTTTCTCGACCTGACCTACGAACTCCTCGCCTACCGGAAGCGCCCGGCGTGGGGGACGCCCCGGCAGGTGGACGCGGCGAGCCTCTTTCGCGCCGAGGAGGAGACCTACCCCCACACCTGGGACACGGTCGACCGGGAGAACGGCGTGGTGGTCGGGGTTCCCCATACCCCCGACCCCGTCCTCTTCGGCATTCGGGGGGAGAGCCCGGCATGGGTGAAGGAGGCGCGTTCATACGTGCGCTCGGAAGAGCCTGCCTGCGAGCAGGTCTACGCCACCAACCAGGGAACCGACGCTCACCTGATCCCGGGCTCGATCGCAACCCTCCGGGAGGGGCGGTCGTACCTGGTGCAGGGCACGGTCGCAGAGGCCGCGGCCACCGGGCCCGGCGGCCACGTCTCGTTTCTCCTCGAAGGCTGCGGCGCCGATGTCCGCTGTATGGCCTACGAGCCGACCAAGGGGTTCCGGGGCGTCGTGAGGACGCTCGTCCCGGGGGACGTGGTGGCCGCGGCCGGGAGTTACAAAGGCGGGAGCCTCAACCTCGAGAAGCTCGGCGTCGCCCGTCTCGCCGACGCGGCCCGGATCCGCCCGCCGGTCTGCCCTGCCTGCGGGAAACGGATGACGAGCGCCGGATCCGGCAAAGGCTACAAATGCAGGGTCTGCAGCGAGCGCAGCCGCGAGCCCGAGACCGAGCGGATCGAGCGGCAGCTCGAGCCCGGATGGTATGAGGTGCCCCCCACCGCCCGCCGGCACCTCGCACGACCGCTGGTGCGCGGTGTCCCCGTATGGGAAGAGATCGTGCTCCAATCCGGCCGGGAGTGCGATCCATCCTCCACCACGTCAATTAAATGAGGTTTACAAAAAAAGGTTTATAACGTTTGTGAGTTAACTTACACCCTGGTGATCCCGTGCCGACTATCTGCGGCGAAAGTACGTATGCCCTGACCTCTCCGTCCGCGACGGTGCCACCCCTTGCGGACGGGGTTTTGCGGCAGGCTGTACGGGTTCGCGGCTGAGTATGCACGGAACGAAGACGAAGGTAGCCTTCCGGGCGCCTTTCCGTTTCCGGCCCGAAAGTCCGCTCTCTAGAGAGATTGTCCGGAGATACCGGACCCCGACACGGTGGGACGAGTGGGATCATCCCGTGTCGAATAACCAGTCATCCCCTGTCTGGCAGCGGGGGCCCGACCACCGGACCCCCGCAATATCATGGCATTTTTAGCAGGACACTCCTTTCAGCCGACGGATACTTCCCGGCGGCCCGGCGAAAAGACGATCCATTATCGTGCATGAATGCCAATACCTCGTACAGAAGCTGGTGTAACAGTATCATGACCTTCAAGTACGGGGAAGCGGTTCAGCAGGCACGGGTGTACCCCGGGATGACGGTCGGCGAACTCGTCGACGAACTCGGAAAAGCCGGTGCCTACAACGGAGGATCGTTGTGGCAGGCGGTCAACATCTACGAACGGATGCTCCGCGACGAGAAAGCGCTGAAGTTCTTCGGGCTCTCGGGCGCGATGGTGCCCGGCGGCATGGGAGGCATCGTCGCCGACCTCATCTCGAGAGGGCATATCGACGTGCTCGTCTCGACGGGAGCGAACCTCACCCACGACGTCATCGAGGCGATCGGCTGCCACCACTACCACGGGACCGCTCAGGTCTCCGATACCGAACTCTGCGAGGAGGGGGTAAACCGGATCTACGATATCTTCCTCCCGAACGAGGCGTTCATCCGGTTCGAGGAGTTCCTGCAGGACGTCTACTCCTCCCTCCCGGAAGGCTCGACGGTCTCGATCTCCGATCTCCTCGGCCGGATAGGGAGCAGGCTCGATACCGGGATCCTTTCGGCGGCGGCAAAGGCCGGGGTGCCGGTCTACTGCCCGGCCATCCAGGACTCGATGATCGGGCTGCAGTACTGGCTTTTTGCCCAGACGCACAAGGTCACGGTCAGCGCGTTTGCCGACATGCCCGGGCTCCTCGACCGGTGCTTTGAGGCCGAACGGGCCGGCACCATCCTGGTCGGCGGCGGCGTCCCGAAGAACTACATCCTGCAGAGCAAACTGATGACCGAGACCGGGTTCGATTACGCGGTGCAGCTCACCGGCGACCGGCCGGACCTCGGCGGTCTCTCGGGAGCGACGCTCGACGAGGCCCGGTCGTGGGGCAAACTCACCGGGGAGGCCACCGCCGCAACGGTCTACGGCGATGCGACCATCAACCTGCCGCTCCTGGTTGCGGCAACCCTCGAGAGGCTGGGGTCATGACCGAGCTGATCCTCTCTCTCGACGTCCTCGACCGGAGACAGGCGGTGAAGATCGCGGAGTCGTGTGCACCCCATATCGATGCCATCAAGATCGGCTACCCCCTTGTCCTCTCGACAGGTCTCTCGATCGTCAGCGACCTCGCCGATCTCGCCCTCCCGCTCATCGCCGACTTCAAGGTCGCGGACATCCCGAACACCAACCGCCTCATCTGCGAAGCGGTCTTTGACGCCGGGTTCGACGCCGTCATCGCCCACGGATTCGTGGGAGCCGACGCCGCGAGAACCTGCGTCGAGGTGGCGCACAGCCACAGCGGGGCGGCCTACATCGTCGCCGAGATGAGCCATCCCGGGGCGACCGAGTTCTTCCACGGCGGCGTGGCCGAACACCTCGCGGAACTCGCCGTCTCCTGCCGGGCCGACGGCATCATCGCCCCGGCCACCCGCCCCGAACGGATCGCCCGGCTCCGGGATATCGTCGGGAGCAAGGCGATCTACTCGCCGGGCGTGGGGGCGCAGGGCGGCGACCCCGACGCGGTGGCCCGGCTGGTCGACGGGGTCATCGTGGGAAGGAGCATCTACGAAGCGGAGGACCCGGGCGCCGAAGCCGAACGCTTCTCCCGCATCCGCCGGTGATGAGTTCTCCGTTCCGATCCCCGTCAGGGGAGATGACGAACCCTATGAGTGATCTGAGGCGGATGCGGCCTATCCCGCATCTGAAGGGTTATATATTCTCCCGCAGATACTGGTATCATGAACTGGAGCCCTGAACAACTTAAACTGGCGGAGAAGTATCCGAGCCTCGATAAAATCCCTGCAGGAGAGCGGCGGTACAAGTGCCACACCTGCCACTTCGTCGTGGACGAGAGCCCCTGTCCTCACTGCGGCGAGACGTCGCTTGAGATCATGTGTCCGCTCGACCACTGTGACTGCCACCACTCCATCATCGAGAGCATCGAGTACTGTCCGCTCTGCGGCAAGGCCGTCTGTCCGGAGTGCGGGAGCCACGACGTCGTCCAGATCAGCAGGGTCACCGGTTACCTCCAGGACGTTGCGGGCTGGAACGCGGGCAAGCAGCAGGAACTGAAAGACCGGGTCCGCTACTCTGTCGTATGAGGCATTTCGTCAGGGACGAGACTCTTTTTCTTCGCGGCCGGTTCAGGGCAGCGAGCACCGGGGTTCACGGCGGTATCGCCGATGTCACGACGATCCTGAACCACACGGTGCCCCACGACTTTGAGGACGAACCGGGCCGGCACCTCGAACTTCTTGCCGCCCGGCACGGCGTCTTCCGCGACTACTTCGGCCTCATGACCGCTGTAGGGATGCACCACCTCTGCGTGCTCCAGTATGACTTCGTCACGGTCTTCATCACCGCCGGGGTGACCAACCCGACGGGGAGGGGCGAGAGCGCCGACGCCCCGCACACCATCAATATCATCGTCCACAGCCGGGAGGGGATGGTTGATTCGGCGCTCCTTGAGACGATCGTCACTGCAACAGGGGCGAAGGCCCAGGCACTCCACGACCTCGGCTACGACTTCCCCGGAACCACGACGGACGCGGTCGTCGTCGCCTGCGAACGCGACGTTCCCCGTGTACACACCTACGCCGGAACCCTGACCGAGATCGGGAGCAGGGTTCACGCGGCGATTCTCTACGGCCTCCCGGAGGCCCTCGCGCGGCAGCAGGGCGGGATCCGGCGGAGCGAGCCGTCGTTCTTCATCTACAGCCGCTACGGCGGGGATCACTGGGTGGAGTGGCAGAAGGAGAACTGCCCCTACTACCCCTGCCACTTTCCGGGACAACGGTGCGACTACTGCTACTGTCCCTGCTACCCCTGTGCGGACGAAGAACTCGGCGAGTGGATCGATAGTTCGAACGGCGGCAAGGTCTGGGGGTGCGCCGGCTGTACGCTCCTGCACGTCCCGGGGATTGCAGATTACATGAAAAGGAACCCGGAGGCCGCTCTCGCCGAACTCAAGCGCCTCCGGGAACGATTATAATCGGTTACGCCTCGGCGACGCCGAGGGCGGTGAGCATCTCTTCGAGGGGGACGCCGTGCGCCTGGGCGGCTTCCCGGATCGTCTCGTTGTTTGCGATGGCGCAGCCAAGGCAACCCATGCCGAACCGGAAGAGTACCTGTGCCGATTCGGGCTTCTCCCGAAGGAGTTCCGCGATTGTACTGTCCGCAGTCAATGCCATGCATCAGCTGTATGGCCTTGCCCCTATATATACATTCAAGTATCGGGTGCAGAGGTGCCCCGATTTGCTCGCGGACACTTAAACGGCGCATTCGCCCACCCCGGTAGGTGCGAGCAACCAGCGACCCGCATGGATACCGCCCCCTCCGGTCAACGGGGACATGTGCGTCGTGTGATAATCGGGACGACCGGCTCCTGCCGTGCTCTCTTCCGGAACGGGCGCACGGCGGGCGTTCAGGGTAGACCCCGAACTTACTTTCACATCGCGGGCCGAGTCTTAATACCCTCGCGAGGTGAAGTACAGACCGGAGATGTAAGTATGACCCTATCAGAGGTAACAGAGAGAATCTCCCGGAAACTTGAAGCAAAAGGCGCACAGCCCGATCGGCAGAAGATCGAATCACGCCTCCGCCGTCTCGTCGAGGAGTTCGGCGTCAACGCCGACGAGGCCGAACGAACCGTGACGGCCGATCTCGCCCGTGAGTACAATGTCACCGGTGTCGGAAGCTCCTCCACCGAGCTCCGCCCGATACACGAGATCGTCCCCGGCGAGTGGGTCACGATCGAGGGAAAGATCGTTGCACTGACCCCGCCCGTCTCGCCCTCGATCGCACAGACCGGGATCATCGCCGACTCGAGCGGCGCCATGCGTTTTGTCACCTGGGCACGGGGGAACCCCCCGGCGATGGAATACGGCCACTGGTACCGGCTTGAGTCCGCGGTCGTCGACGAGTACAAGGGTGCGCCGAACCTGAAGATCCACTCCGGCACCACGATATCCCGGGTGGAGGAAGATACCCCGCTTCTCCCCTCGATCACGCCGATCGCCGAGCTGAAGCCCGGTGTCGGGAGCGTGCGGGCTAAGTTCATCCAGGAATGGGAGGCCTCGCACGACCGGATGCTCCAGACGGGGCTCCTCGGCGACGAGACCGGCACCATCAAGTTCGTCATCTGGAAGGAAGAGGGAGCCGGCTCCTCCGGAACCGGCCCGGCGGCTCCAAAGGAGACGCTCGGAAAAGATAAACTGGAGCTCGATGTCGTCTACAACGTCTTCTACGCCACCGTCGACGAGTACAACGGCAGGCTCTCCCTCGCCCTGAACACCGCGATGTACATCGCCGACGAGGGCGATATCGAGGTCGGGCGAGCCGAGACCGAGATCCAGGGCGCTCTCGTCCACGTCGCCCCCGGCTCGGGCCTGATCAAGCGCTGCCCGGTCGAGGGCTGCAACCGGACGCTCTCCCGGCAGAACTACTGTCCGGTGCACGAGATCCAGCCCGAGTTCCGTTACGACCTCCGCCTGAAAGGAGTTCTGGACGACGGCGTGCGTGCCAGGAATGTCCTGATGCAGCGCGAGGTCGTCGAGGCCCTCACGGGAATCACCCTTGAAGAGGCCGTCCAGATCGCCGAGACGAATCCGCTCGGCATGGACGAGATCTTCTATCGGATCAGGAACGCGGTGCTCGGGCGCTACTACACCTGCGGCGGGAACGAGTTCGGCGGCAGGCTGCTCGTCAACTCCTGCAATCCGATCGTCTTCGAGCCCGCGGAACTGGCTGGCCTGCTGAACCGCGCCGGGGGTGAGCCGGCATGAAGCCCCAGGGCACGTTCGAGCGCGAACCGGCTCGCAGGGTCTTTGCATCCGAGCTCCGCGAGACCCGCTACCAGTTCAAGGACGGCGAGGACGAAAAGAGCCCGACCTACGTCATCCTCCCGAGCGGGATCCGGAGCAACCGGATCTTCATCGTCGGGACGCTGACGGAGAAGCAGCGGCAGGGCGACCAGAATATCTTCTACCGCGGAAGGGTGGTCGACCCGACGGGCACCTTCTTCATCATGGCGGGCTCCTACCAGCCCGAGGCGATGCAGCAACTTGCCCGGATAGAGCCGCCGGCCTTCGTCGCCGTCGTCGGGAAACCGAACCTCTACACGACCCCGGACGGGAACTGCCTGGTCTCGGTCCGCGTGGAGTCGATCACGGTCGTGGACCGCGAGACCCGCGACCTCTGGGTGCTCGATACCGCTCGCGAGACCCTTGACCGGCTCGACGCGTTCGGCACCACCGACGACTCGAAGAAGGCCCAGGAGGAGTACGGGACGCAGCCCGACCTCTACCGGAAGATCGTCTACGACGCTCTCTCCCAGGTGCAGTTGTAGGGCCGCGCTCTACCTCCGAAAACTCTTTTTTTGGCGGGCAACTGCCATTCTTTCGTGGGGATGCTCCCGAACGCTGCCGCATCTGTTGCGTGATCCCTTGTCCCCGGTTACAGCAGCTCTTTTCCATGAAGGGCGGTATGAAAGCGCCAATCTGTAAAGAGACTGGACAGAAAGAGTATATAGCAAAAGACTCGATTCTTACGCTGGCGATGCAGTCCCGGTTCCGATGCGAGGAACACGGGCGGAACAGTCTGAAGACACCTTCATCATGAACCGAAAAAAGATACTCACCTTCATCCTGGTCTTTGGAACCCTCTCTCTCATCTCGGCAATCTCTTACCTCGTAGACGTCTGGGAGGAGGGAGCGAAGAGCGGTTACGCCCAGGTCGTCTTCATGATAGGCGTGGTGCTGGGCATAATAGCGAGCCTCGCTCTCACCCGGATCGAGCCATGGATAACGGAGAGATACAACGGTCAGGAGTAGCCGGAACAGAGGATTTTCCGGGAGGAATCACTCCTCCGGTTCCTGCCGGGCGCCCTTCCACTCCCCCTTCAGTTCAGGGTAGTCCGCGAGGATCTTGCTGACCGTGCTCCTGCTGACGTCGAACATCCGGCAGATCTGGCTGATGCTCGTCCCGGCCTGCCGCACCGTGAGGAGAGCCTCGACCTGCCCCTCGTTGAGCGCTTTCGGCCTCCCGATGGGCCGCCCGTCATCCTTCTTCGTCTTCTTCGAGACGACCGGGGCGGCTTTCCGGGCACTCTCGCGGTACTGCTCCATGTACTCGATGAAGTTGCCGATCGCCGCTCTCCTCTGGTCCGGCTCGTCCCGGAATCCGAAGAAGTCGTTGTTCACGCAGTAGACGGTGTACTGCTCGTTTAGGGTCTTGAGTGCGGCAAGTCCGGCGTCTGGATCCCTTGCGAGGCCCGCAAGGTCGTGGATGATGATATCGGGACAGTTATTGGCGCCGCAATACTCCAGCATCTCCATAAATCCCTTCCGCTTCTCCGGGGGCGTTGCATTTGCCCGGTGATCGTGGAAGATTTCAACAATCTGGAACCGATACTTGCAAAAGTCCTCGACTTCCCCCTTTTGTGCTGCGAAATCCCCCTTCTTTCTCGTATTTAAGTATGCCACAGCATCTCTTTTCATCCGATTATGGTGCCGTATAATCGTATATATTGTTTTTGAAAACACACGCACCGTGCCGTTTTGCGGCGCAGCCGGAGAGCCCGGGGAGGTTGCAGGCGATGTGCTAAAAGGTCGGCGGGAATACTTTTCGGGCGGTACACCCTGCCGGATGGATGGAAAAAGAGGTGAGCATTACCCCTGTTGTTTCAGGGATTCCCACCGGTCAAGAACGTCCTGCCCCTCGATGAAGACGAGCCCGTGCTTCCTCGCATACTCCATCGCACCTTCTTTCGTGAGGGCAAACCCCGTCTCGTCGTCCAGCATCTCGCAGATCGTGACCGCCGGGGTGACGTCGGCCATGGTCGCGAGCGCGATCGAGAGCTCGGTCTGCCCCCGCCGCTCATCGAGCAGCCGTTCGGCGGCCCGGAGAAGCGCCATGTGCCCCGGCGTCCGGAAGTGCGCCGCAAAGTCGTGCCCGCCGCCGTTGAGCGACTTCTTCACCTCGTCCGCGATGGCGGTGACCGTCAGCGCCCGGTCACGGTCCGTCACCCCGGTATAGGTCTCGCGGTGGTTCACCCAGAGGGAGAACGAGGAGTGGTTCTTCGGGTCGTACGGGACTTCCCCGTCCCTCTCAACGAGGCTGCAGGCCCGCAGGACCTCGTGCGCAAACGGGAGCCCGAGCCTCTTTGCAGCCTCGGGGTGAACCGCCGTGCAGATCAGCCCGCCTCCGTCTTTACGCATCTGTCGGATGTGGGCAGGCGTGACGGCGTCCGAGCGGATTGCGAAATCCGTCTCGCGCTCGCGGTTGTCAAAGTCGTATAGCAGGACGAATTCGCCCCTGGCAAGGGCCTGTATGGCTGCATCAATCATGGGTAATCTCCACCTCGATCGTATCGTTATCGTTCAGGTTCAGGGCTTTGCGGAGTTCGCACCCGGCGATGACCTCGATGATATCCTCCGGGTAATGGGTTCGGGAAGGGACGACGATCGCGCATTTGTGCCCCCCGATACGGCAGGGGATCACACTGGCGCCGCCGAACGTCCGCTCGTTTGCAGTAAATCCGGGGATATCGATCCAGCCGGCGTGATCGAGTTGTTTGCGGGCCTCGATGCTCGCCGCATCGAGCCTGATGTTCAGGGTTCCCGGGAAGGGTTCGAACCCGAGACACCCGCCGAACTTCTCCTTGTAATGAGGGATGCTCATGTAGTAGCGGCCTTCCCCGAGCCCGCTGATCACGGTTCCTGTCAGGGTATACCGCCTCTGATCCGGGTTGAAGATCCGGACGTAATCCGTGTATTCCCGCTTCAGGGTCTGCTCGCCCTCGCGAGTGACGGCGACGTACTGGCCGTCGGACTTCATCGTTCGGACGACGAACTGCTGCCGCTCAAGCGCAATCAGCCTCCGCGAAGCGGTCTGGGGGCTGATACCCAGAACGCTGCCGAGCGACTGCGACGAGAGCCAGATCGGTCCCCGGCACCCGCCGAGCAGGGCGATCGTCTTCAAGGACTGCAGATCTTCCGCTTCAACCATCATACCATAATTGAGATGCATACTATATACGGGTTGCGCAACGATCCCGCCCCCCGGACTTCGTGAAATGTCGATGTGCGATACGCTAATTATTTAAGTCGGGGGTGCTGACATTACCTGCATGAAATCCGGGGTGCGGCATCAACTTGCCGAGAAAATGGCAGGAGAGATCACACTCTCGGACTCACCGGGTCAGGCCCTCAAGAAGTGGCGGCAGAGCTTCAACATCCCCCAGGGATTGCTTGCCGAACGATTGGAGGTCTCTCCCTCAGTTATCAGTGATTACGAAAGCGGACGACGAAAGAGTCCGGGAACTGCCATCGTCGGTAAAATCGTCGATACGATCCTCTCGATCGACGAGGACAACGGCGGTCGGTTCATCAACAAATTTGCGAAAATCCTGTACAGCGAATTCGACGAAGACGTCATCTACGACATCCACGAGTACGCGTCCCCGGTGGCCCTCTCCGACTTTGCGGAGGCCATCGGTGGCGTCATGCTCTGCGGCCCGACGGATCAGACCATCTACGGGTACACGGTGATCAACAGCCTCAATGCGATCCTCCAGCTCTCATCGAGCGAGTTCAACCGCATCTACGGCTGGAGCACGGAACGTGCCCTCATCTTCACCGAGGTCTCGACCGGAAAGTCCCCGATGGTGGCGATCCGGGTCACGCCCTTCAAACCGCGTTGCGTGGTGCTGCAGGGCATCGGCCCGGAAGAGGTGCACCCACTGATTCCGGGTCTCGCGGAACGCGACCGGATCAGCGTACTCTGCACAAGGATGGACGTCGAGGCGATCATCGGTTCACTACGAGGAAAACTATGGTAGGCATCTACTCATACGGCGTCTACATCCCGCGATACCGGATAAAAGTCCCGGAGATCGCGCGGGTCTGGGGCGCCAACGCAGACGACATCATGAGAGGTCTCGGGGTCT